>DATFDL010000573.1:0-18960 GCA_035252155.1 Pirellulales bacterium
CCCACAACGCGTCGGGGACATGGTGAAACTTTGACGGCAGTCGCTTGGCCATATGCACCTCCATGCAGATCGAGTATTGGTTTCCTCATCTGCACTACGGACGCCTGTGGCCGGATGTTCAGGTAATCGGATAGGCTCTAAGTGACTGACCGCCACCCATCGACAGCCCGGCCAAAGCCCGGTGTTCGCGATCCGCCTGGACGGAGTAACGAGCTTCAATCGCCGGAATGACATCGTCCAACAAGTCGCGCTCGAAAACGGCAAATGCCGGGGCCGACTCGAATGCATTTCCTTCCGCCCGATCGTTCTTCCGCGCGCGACCGTTGGGCATGACGGCAATCATCGGCACAGCTTTGCCGTCCGCGATCAGATTGTCGAACAGCCTGTCCGGAGTGGCGAATCGCTGCCATTCCGTCTCATTACCACCGATGCCGTGCAGCAAATAGAGCACCGGATACTTCTTGTCCTTCGAGTATCCCGGTGGCGTATAGACATTCATCTTGCGAGTCGTGCCGACGGTCTTTGAGTCGTACTCGACCATCTCCAGTTTGCCATGCGGGATGTCTTCTCGCATGGCAACGATGCTGTCCGGAGGGTCGGCGTAGGTTTGCTTGTCGTCAGGACCAAGCTCAATGGGCCCGCCGAAGCCACCACGGCGTGGCGGGCGATCGGGTTGTTGCAGACTCGCGTCATTGCCCGGCTGCTGGGCCTGGGAGTTGCGGTCTCCGTCGTTCCGTTCCTGCGCTGGCAGCGCGGCGACGGTGCCAAGAATCAGCCCGCACATGGTGATCAGCTTTTGCATAGAAGGTTTCCTTAGTTCTCATTCGCGGTAGACTTGGCCGCCACGACCGTCGTGGCGTCCGCAAGCGATTGGGAGACGCGCCGCAGCAGTTTCACGAGCAATCTCGTCTCCGCGGCGCTCAAAGAACTCACCATCTGGTCCCGGATGGCCTGGCCCGCCTTAAAGACCTGCCGGAACTTCCGCTGCCCCGATTCTGTCAGAGCGACCGTTCTCGCGCGTCCATCCGTCGGATGAGTTTTGCGCGAGACGAGGCCGCGTCGTTCCATTAGGACCAGCATCGCTCGCACGGTGCTGGGATCAGAGGGCATGCGCGCGGCCAACTCGCGCTGAGTGAGCGCGTGGCCTCGCGCGAGTGTCGCCAACAGCACGAACTGATCGGCGGTTACGCCGAGTTTTGCAAACTGCACATCCGAGCAGCGATGCAGGAGCAGATAGGCGGCCCTGAGCTCAAGCGGTAGTCAAGTCTTCGTTTCCATCAAGCGCGCCCTGGGAGATGGCAATGCCCGGCATCGCAACCATGCGTATACGCACGAATGTACGCGACGGCGAGCGGCCGATCAAGAACTCGAAAACCGGGCTGAGGCAGCCGACCGTAACTGCTTCAGTGCAGCTCCTGTGGAAACCCCGAGACATTTGACTTCGGCACTAACCGCAGTAAATTGACGGTCAGGTAGCGACGTCACGTCGGCCGTCTTGGTTGCTGGGCCGCTCCTTGGACAGTCGTTTTATCGTACCGCGCACAGATGTGGCCTTTCCGACCTAGACGTAGCGACATTGAGCATCGGGATCCACTTATTAAATCTCATCGTATCCCGCTTGAAGTCGCGCACCAGTTTTTGGCCGCGTTCGGCATCACAAAGCCGACACGGAGTTACGAGCGCTGGGTCAAGGACGACGGATTTGACTCCGCGGATTTTTCCGACGTAGTCGGGGAGAGTGAGTTTATTTTCAGGGTTGACTGGAAGACGGCACTTCCTGACGAGCTTCCGCTGATTGCCGACGCTCTCGCGAAATGGGACGTCGACCTAAAGTTCAACGTTAAGCCCGACGAGGACAGCGGCTTCATCGCATGCAATGGTCGCGAAGCGAAGGTCAAATACACGCCAAACGACGAGGGTGATTTCACGGACGTGATCGCGGCAATTCAGTCGATCCTGCCGGAAAACATCGAATTCCGCGCGGCACCTAACAACGCGTCGAGCGATACTTGGGAATTCGCTATATTGCCGCGCGACGAGTGGGCTGGTCTCGAAAAGCTCGATCGCGAGTTGGTGAACAGTCTGTTCGTGCCACTTTCTGCCGACGAAGACCTGGCTGGTTTTTTTTCGCAACGTGGAATCGGTATGATTTCGATATCGCGGATTTGTCCCCCAGATGAGCCGGACGCCGAATTTTTGCGAACGTCACGCCGGCACTCAATTGATGAAATGATTTCACTGGCGGTTCCCGATAACTGGGAGGTTTGGGAGCCGTCCGACGACATCCTCTTCATCGTGGCTGCTCCTGACAAAGGCCGAGATGAGATTCAGCCACATTTTTTCGTAACGAAGGAGTCCAACCAATGGGACTCGTCACGTGCATTTATGATTGGCAGCGTCGTTGCATTGAGGGGCCTTGACGGATACGAAGAGCACGAAATCCTTGAATTTGAGGTCGGCACCTGTGCGATCGCTTGTGTCTCGTACGATGCGCCTGCCGGCGAGTGGATCTTCACAAACCGTCAGTACATGTTCGTGCTTAATGACTGGGCCTACCTGATCACCTGCAAGATGCTTCCCGAGCAATCGCCCCGCTGGTCGAACGTCTTTGACGCGATGGTTCGTTCGCTTGGCTTCGCCGCCCCTGAGGGCTGAACCGCTCGACGCGATGCCATATACTGACAGATCTCAAGAAAACAGCTCGCGACAGCCAACGGCGAAGCGTTGGAACTTTCCAGCATTGTGGCGGCATCGCCCGCGGGCACTGACGCTCTTGGTGCTGTTCGCGGTTGTGTGGCTGATCGTGCTCGCGAATCTGAGTTTCGAACGATTTATGGATTTCCCGGCCGGTATCGGGGCCAAGTCGTACGGCTGGCCGTTGGTTTGGCACCGGTATGTTTTCCTTCCTTGGATTGGCGGCACAGTCATTGATAGCGACAGATCTCTATCGGAAGGGCGGCTGGGACCAGAAGCCGACATGATAAATAGGGATTACGGCGCGCTCCCTGATCGTCAGCAGCCTTTCTCGCTACCGAGCAGCGATGCGCAATGGATGACTCCAGCGGAAAAGGCGCACTTCAAGGCGAGGGGAGGTTGGGCGCGTTTCGACGCGGCTGGATGGAACGGCAAAATCGTTTCATTCTGACGGATCGCACGCGGGATGTGCACAAGAACGCAACGACGTACATCACCGGCTTTACTCGCTTGAATCGCTTTCGCCCACCGGCTCGGCTTCGAAGGGTTCGCCGTCTTCGAGGGAATCGCTGTAGGAGACGACCGCGAGATTGCCGTCGCTGAGGCCGTGATGATCTCGGCCCGAAGGCCGTCGTCGCGCCGCGCCGGCCCCCGCATGCAGGCCGGCGGTACGATGACCGCCTCGCTCGCGCGAGAAGTTTCTGCCGGCTCGTTGCCGCTTGTTCGCGCTGTCCGCCGATCGGCGCTCGTCCGATTCAACGGCTGCTTGGCTGCTTGTGGCGAATGCCTCTCCCGGTCCATACTGGCGGCAATGGCCGGTTCACTCGCTAAACTCGCTTTTCGCCTAAAGCCCAGTCGACGTTGGGCGCAATTCAGCTTGGGGACGATGCTATTGGCGGTCACCGTACTCTGCGTGTGGTTGGCCGACTACGTGAATCCAATCCGGCGGCTGGAACGGCAACTGGGTGACCTGGACGAACAGGTGCGCCGACGGGCCGCCGTGAGACTCGGCTACCTGGGTCACGACGCGCGCTCGGCCAGCAAGTCACTCGTGCGGGCGACCGAGGACACGAGCGCCCCGGTTCGCGTCGCCGCGGTATGGGCACTTTCACGCGTCTCCGGTCGCGCCGATGTGCTGACCTCGCTGCTCAGCGACAGCGACAAGAATGTCGCCATGGCGGCCGCGGAGGGCCTGCTTTGGAACGGCGAAGACCCTGCAACAGTCGTGCCCCTTTTGCTGGAGCCTCATGTCAACATCGCGATCTTCTCAGCGATGAGCCCGGCGCAGGCTGCGATCGTGGTGCCATTGTTCTTGGATTCGCTGTCGGCCACGGACGGTCCAGCGGAGCAGCAATCAGCAGATCCGGCGCAGGTGGCGCTGAACTTTGTGACCGTGCCCGCAACGACGGTTGTGCCTGATCTGATCGAACGATTGGATGATGAGCGGCCGAATGTCAGGATCGCCGCGGCCGCGCAGCTCTCGCGGCTGCGGGAAAAGGCGAATCAGGCCGCCCCCGCGTTGCGAGCCCGGCTGCAAGACCCCGATGCCGAAGTTGTGCTGGCCTGCGCGGCGGCACTGGGTGCGGTCGAACCGAGCGATACCGAGTTCCTCCCCATCCTCAAACGAGCACTGCGCTCGAAAGATGTTCGCGCTATGCAAGCGGCTTATTTTCTTTCGGCGATGGGGCCGGCGGCTAATGGGCTCGCGGACGACCTCGTCGAGTTTTTAGTCAGTTTTCAGCGCTACAACATATGGGGTCTTCCGGGGGAGGCCGCACTGGTGAGAATGGGCCCGCCCGCCGTTTCCGCCCTCGATGGCGCGCTGAAGCGGGCTGTGATCGAAAGATCTCAGTTGCCTCGTACGGTGCAAGTGGTTCTCGAGCGGGTCAAAGGTATTGCCGGCGTGGCTCTGCCTGAGGTGCGAAGTGCTTGCGAACGTGTGCGCGGTGTGACGGATGCGCCGGGCGTGCTCCTCGATCCGCAGCGCGATAGCCACCGGATCGCTATGATTCGTTTCCTGGAATGGATGGAGCACAGTCTGGCCGCGCTGGCAGAACGTGACAGGCGATTGGTCATCCCAAGATATCTGGCATTGATCGGTCCTCCGGCCAAGACCGCCGTGCCCACGCTGGTGGCGGCGCTTGACTATGCCGACTTCCAATACCCGGCCATACACGCCCTGGCAAGCATTGGCCAAGACGCGGCGCCAGCCGCTGACCGCTTATGGCTCTTTGTCGACTCGCCTGACAAGCATCTGAGAAATGCCGCGCTGCGTGCCCTGCAGCAGATGGGCATTTCTGACAAGTCGCTGCGCGCGAGGTTGCGTCCCGCACTGAACAGCCGAGACCCGGATGAACGGGTCGAGGAGGCATTGCTGATCTCGGAATTCGGCGCGTCGGCGGACGAGATTCTTGCGGTGCTACATGAGTCGGCAACCGATGTGCAATCCTATTTGACGGAAGCCCTGGAAGACGGCAACTCGAACGTCCGCCGTGCGGCCGCCGAGGTAGCGGGCCGGGTCGGCCCGGCGGCCAAAGACGCAGTTGTGAGCATGACCTCAAATGATCCCGAGCTGTGCTATTTGACCGCAGCCTTGCAAGACAATAAGCCGGCCGTGCGTCGTGAGGCCGCCGAGGCGCTGGGTCGGATCGGCCCGACGGCCACGGATGCGGTTCCTCGTCTTATCGAGTTGTTGGACGACGAAGATTCGTGGGATGCGGCGGCCGAGGCGCTAGGCCATATCGGCCCGGCGGCAAGGGCGGCCGTCCCTAAGCTCCTGAAATCGCTGCAAGCCATGCAGCAGTTACCCGACTCAGGCGAATACGACTACTTTCCGGAGGAATACTTTGCTCGCCTCGATGCGCTGGCTGGCATAGGGTCTGGAGCGCTCGACGCGGTGCCTGAGCTTCTCCGACTTGCCAAGTTCGATGATCGGGCGATCTGCGGAGGGGCCGTCGTGACGCTGGCCAGAATTGACCCCACCCACCCTTCTCTCGTTCCCCGCCTGCGGATTTTGTTGGTGGAGTTGGAGCGAAGATCGACAATCGGAAGTGCCGCAAGTATGTTCGGCATGGGAGGGAACCGATTCGATAACCTCGCTGATAAGATCGCTGATACGGTGTGGGAACTTGGTCCGCACGCGGAGCCCTTGGTGCCCGACTTGGAGCGCATCGTGACGGCAAACCACCTGGTCGACCTGAAAGTCCGATGCTACGCAGCCTTCGCGCTGGCGCGGTTCCAGCCACACCGGCAAACGGCGATGGCTTATCTCAAAAGCGCCCCAAGGTTGGGGCATCCTGGTTCACCCAATCTCGCCGATAAACTGTTGCAGCGGATCGATGGGGTGCGAAAGAGCCGAGCCGCGAAATAGGGAAACTAATGCAGCAGGCATAGGGTGGGCATCGGCGTATGGTGCCGGAAAATCTGGAAGATACGGATATTGGAAGTGGCATAATCCAGGGGAGTCAGGTTTTGAACGCGCCATTCCTAAGCTGGATGTGAGGGTTCGAGACATTTACCCGCTTTACTCGCTCGAATCGCTTTCGCCCACGGTCTCGGCTTCGACCGGCTCGCCGTCTTCGAGGGAACCGCTGTACGAGACGACCACGAGATCGTCGTCGATGAGGCCGTCGATGATCTCAGCGCGAATGCCATCGTCGCGGCCTACGCGCACCTCCGTCTCTCGGGCGACGTCGCCGTGGACCACAAAGAGCTTGCCTAGCCCGCCTGAAGTGCGCTCGTGCAGCGCGCCCGAGGGCACCGTCAAGTGCTCCGAGGGGCGCTCCAGCAAAATCGTCACGCCGCCGTACATGCCTTCGCGCAGGCGGCCGGTGGGGTTGGGCAGGTCGATCTCCGTGCGCATCGTGCGGTTGGCAGGGTCTTCGTACTGCGAGTAACGCGCGACCGTGCCGCGGAACTCCTCGCCGTCCAAGGCGTCGATGCCCACCACCGCTTCGTCGCCCCGGTCGAGCAGCGGCACGTCGCGGTCGGGCACGTAGACCACCACCCGCATCATGTCGGTCCGCGCGACCGAGAGAACAGGCAGCGGCTGCCCCTGGACAGCCGATTGAATGAACGCGCCGCGATGGTAATTGCGGTTGGTCACCACGCCGTCGTAGGGAGAGACCAGCTTCAGGTATTGCACCAGGATATTGGCCGCTTCTTCGCGGGCTTCGAGCAAGCGCACATTGGCCCGCGCGGCCGCCACATTGGCCTTGGCCGTCACCACGTCGGCCACCGCCTCGGCCAGCCCGGCTTCGGCGGCTTCGACCTCGGCCTGGCCTTCTTTCTCGGCGGCCAGCGCCGCCTCGTATTGCTTTTGCTTCTCGTCGGCCAGACGAAAGTCGATAGCCCGCTGCTGCGTCAGTTCGATGTGGCGGACGTATTCTTTTTGGCTGAACTTGGTGGCGGCCGTGTACTTGCCCACCTGGGCCTGCTTCTGGTGCAGCACGGCCTTGGCCGAGGCGACGGCCGCTTCGCTCATGGTCACTTTGGCCTCGGCCTGCCGCTCCTGGGCCTTGGCCTGCTCGACCGCCGCGGCCGCTTCTTCGGCGGCTTGCTTCACTTCGGGGTTGTAGATTTCGGCCAGCACCTGGCCCCGTTCGACGGTGTCGCCAATATCGACCACCTGCGCGGTCAGATAGCCCGATGCTTTGGAAAACAGATCGACATATTCGAAGGCATGCAACTCTCCAGGCTGAGTCGTGGTGCGCGACAGCCCGCCACGCTTGGGATGAACGACCTTGACTTTGAGCTTGCCGGCATCGTCGGAGTCGTCGTAATCGTCCGCGAAGCTAGCCGACGAGCTGCCGTTTGAAGTTTTTGCAGACGCAGAATCTTGGTTTCGGCTCGACCAGCCATAGGCCACGCCCGCGCCGGCCAGGGCGGCAAGGCAGAACGCCAAGGTCCATTTCCACCGGCCTGATTGAGTGGCGGCCAGCGGCGTTGCGGTACGCTTCGACGGAGATCGGCGTTGGTCGGCCGAGAGCAACTGCGGAGCGGTGCGAGAAGAACTCATTGTTCAAACTCCCGAACCCTGGGGCTTGAGATGGAATCGGCGCGCAAGCCCCCGGCCCAGCGCACCGACCTGCGAGTAGTTGTCCAAAGGCTGAGTTGGCATTCGGGCGACAAGAAACTAGCCCGACGCGTTAGCGAGGTAAAACACCGCCCACTTCCTCGCTTACGCTTCGGGTTAGTGTGCGCGACCAACTCAACTTATAAGACAACTACCGAGCCGCGGGGGTGGTGGGAGCAAGCGGCGTGCCCTTTGTAGAACGGAATTCATTCCGTTCGGGTCTCGGTTGCCATTTTATGCGTATTCCGGATTTGAAGTGGCCGACCCTCCGCAGACTGTCGCGAATGATGGATTCCCCGCGTCAGTTTAAACTAACCCGACAGCCGGGGGCGGCCTTGCCACACCGGCGGACGAGCTCCTCACTCACGATACTTTCGCGGAGCGAAAGGCGACTTTGGAACGGAATGAATTCCGTTCTACGAGGCCGACGGCGCATGAATTGCACCGCGTCGGGGAGCCTCCCAGAACCAAGACGTAGACCGAGACGCTCGCGCACCAGGGCGGCTCGACTGTGATTGCTGACGCTTGCCCTGCCCGAGGCCACCATGCGAGGACTCATTCTTGCTTCGCTGAAAAATAAGCACGCCGTGGTGGTTTTCGCCCTGACCATCGTGCTGCTGGGCGGGCTGAGTGTCTCCGCGATCAATATCGACATTCTGCCCGTCTTCAAAGCTCCCGCCGTGATGGTGCTGACGTTCTATGGCGGCATGCCGCCATCGGACGTCGAACGCGACATCACCAACCGCATCGAGCGGTGGACCAACATGGCCGCCGGCATGAAGCGGCAAGAGTCGCGCTCGATCCTGGGCGCGAGCGTGGTGTTCAACTACTTCTACAGCAACGCCGATCCGGGCGAGGCGCTCACCTCGGTGCAGTCGCTGGCCCAATCAGTGGTGCCCAATCTGCCGTCGGGCACGTTGCCCCCGGTCGTGCTGCCCTTCGACCCGACCAGCACCACGCCCATCTGCATGGTGGCGCTGAACAGCGACAAGTATGGAGAATCGACGCTCTACGACGTGGGCCGCTACGAGGTGCGCAACCAGGTGATGGGCATTCGGGGGGCGGTTTCGCCCGTGGTTTTCGGAGGCAAAATCCGGGCGGTGCAGATCTATCTCGATCGGCAGCGGATGCAGGCCCGCGACCTGGCCCCGCTCGACGTGATGAAGTCGGTGGCCGCCAGCAACATCTTTTTGCCCACCGGCGAGCTGATCGTGGGCGACAAAGACTACTTTCTCGAAAGCAACTCGATGTTTCCCGACGTCGAGGGCATGGCCAGCATTCCCCTGCGCACCGAGCACGGCAGCCGCGGCTACGTGGGCGACGTGGGCCAGCCGACCGACGCCGCGATGCTGCAGACCACCATCGTGCGCGTCGAGGGAAAGAAGCAAGTTTACATCCCCGTCATGCGGCAGCGCGGCGCCAGCACCGTCGAGGTGGTCGACGAGCTGAAAGAGAAGCTCCCCACCATTCAAGGCCGCCTGACACGGCCCGGCATCCGACTGGAACTGATCATGGACCAGTCGGTTTACGTCAGGCAATCGATCCGCAGCCTGGCGACCGAAGCCGGCCTGGGGGCGGTGTTGTGCTCGCTGGTCATCCTCATCTTTCTGGGGCGTCCGCAGATGACCGCCATCGCCGTGCTGACGATTCCGATTTCGATCCTTTCGGCCGTGGCGTTGCTCTACGCCACCGGGCAGACAATCAACGTGATGACCTTGTCAGGCATCGCCATGGCCATCGGTCCGATGGTCGACAGCGCGATCATCTGCCTGGAAAACACCGACCGGTTGCTGGAAGAAGGCGAGCCGCTGCACAATGCCGCGCTCGAAGGGGCCAGCCAGGTGGCATTGCCCGAGCTGGTTTCGAGCCTGAGCACGCTGATGGTGCTCTCGCCGCTGGCGTTGATACCGGGCGTGAGCTCGTTTCTGTTCCAGCCGCTGGCCCTGGCGGTGGCCTTCGCCATGGCGACGGCCTACCTCCTCAGCCGGACGCTGGTGCCGGCGGCCGCGGTGTCGTGGCTGAAGGAATCGAAGGACTACGACAAGGAAAACGCCGGTCCCATCCGCCGCGCCTTCCAGAAATGGCAGACGTGGGTGGAGCGAGCCACCGAGCGATATGTGCAGGCCCTCGACGCGGTGCTTGCGCATCGCGTGGCGGCGGTGTTGGTGGCCTTCGCGACGCTGGTGCTGGTGGTGGGCGCGCTGGTGTTGCCGATGCGGCGCGAGTTCTTTCCGGAGGTCGATGGCGGGGCTTTTGAGATCTTCGTACGGGCCCCCAGCGGCACGCGGCTGGAAGCCACGAACGACCGCATCGATCAGGTCGAGCGATTCATTCGCGAGAAGATCCCCGAGAAAGACCTGCGGCTGCTCCTTTCGGAGATCGGGGCCACGCCCGACTGGTCGTCGGGCTACACCAAGAATTCGGCCAAAATGGACGCCATCGTGCGGGTGCAGCTCGAAGAAGACCGCGACGAGACGGCGCAGCACTACGTGCGCGTGCTGCGGCGCGGCTTTCGGCGCGATAAGCGGTTCGCCGATCTGGAGTTCGCGTTTAACGCGGGCGGCTTGATTCGCGGCGCCTTGAACGAAGGGAAGACCACGCCGATCAACGTGCGGGTGACCGGTAAAGACGTGAAAAAGACGCACGAGATCGCCGACCACATCCGCCGCGAGGCGGCCGAAATCGACGGCGTGGTCGATGCCCGCATTTTGCAGCGCCAGGACTACCCCACCTATAAGATCGCGGTCGACCGGGCGAAAGCCGCCGACCTGGGACTGACCCAAGAGGACGTGATGAAATCGGTCATCGCCACGTTCAACTCCAGCATCCAGTTCAACAAGGACATCTTTTGGATCGACGCCCAGAGCGGCAACCAATACTTCGTCGGCGTGCAATACCCTGAAAAAGCCGTCGAGTCGATGGAAACCTTGCTCGACGTGCCGGTGACGGGCGTGAACCAGTGGAAGCTCGGCCACCGCGTGGCGGCGCTGGAGAAGCCTTCGCTCATCGACTCCTTTGCTCGGACTTCCGACCGGATCACCGCGCCGGTGCCGCTAGCCAACCTGGTGAAGATTTCGCGGAGCACGATCGCCACCGAGGCCACGCACATCGACATTCGCCCCACGATCGACGTCAACCTGGGCGTCGAAGGGCGCGACCTCGGCCACGTGGCCGACGACATCCACAAGCTGCTCAATGAATTTGGCGAGCACAAAGGCGAGCACCAGAGCCACACCGAGGAGCTTGGCACGACCTGGCACGCGTACGATCCCGATACGGACAACCAGGAGATATTGGAAGGGACCGAGATCGTGTTGAGCGGCGAATACTCGCGGATGAAGCAGACGTTTCACGACCTGGCGATCGGGCTGGTGCTGGCCGTGATCTTGATTTACTTCATGATGGTCGCGCTGACGCAGTCGTTCATCGTGCCTTTGTGCGTGCTCATGGCGGTGCCACTGATTCTGATCGGGGCGATGCCGGCCCTGTATTTCACGCAAACGTCGGTGAACGTGCAATCGTTGATGGGTTTCATCTTCAGCGTCGGCATTGTGGTGGCAAATACCGTGCTGTTGACCGACGTGGCCCAGCAATTTCGGGAAAACGAACAACTGTCGCCGAGGCAGGCGATCCGCAAGGCGGCCAAGATTCGCGCCCGGCCGGTGACCATGACCGCGCTGGCGGCGTTTTTCGCGATGATCCCCACCGCGTTGGCCCTGGAAAAAGGGAGCGAAGCCAACGCTCCTTTGGGCCGCGCCATTTTGGGCGGCCTGCTGGCGGCCTGGCCCTCGACGCTGTTGATCGTTCCCGCACTCTATTGCCTGTTGCTCCGCGATGATTCGCAGGCGGACGAGCAAGGCGATGAGATTGGCGAAGGCGATGACGCCGGGCAATTTGACGAAGAACACTGAAAGGAAGTTTTCACATGCCTGACGAAGATAGAACTCGCGAGCAAAAGCAGACGAACGCCGCGGACAAGAACCGTAACTCCGGCGGCCAGAGCGGCGGCCAGAGCGGCGGCTCGACGGCGCCCAACGGCCACGATCCGCAGGCGCGGTCGGGCCGCACTGCCCAGGGCGCGCCGACAGGCGCCGGGCAGGTGAGCACCAGCGACGCGATCGTCAATTCGCGCGATGAACGACTGGCGAAGCGCCCGCCCGAGTCGACGGTCTCGTTCGAAACGAGTCCGCGGGGGACGATCAGCAACGACCTGGCCGATCCCGCCAACAGCCTCCAGAGCCAGACTGAATCGCACGATCGCAATGGCAAGCATCGGCACAACGGCGAGGGGCGGCCTAAGAAACGCAAGAAGCACCATGAGCCGCCGCCGCCCGCGGCGCTGAACTGGAAGTTGCTGACGGCCATTGGGGTATTGGCGCTGGTCTGCGGCGTGGTCGGGGCCTGGGGTTATGCTGCCCTCTTCGGCTCGGCGAAATCTGACGATCAAGAGAAGTCGCAGAAGAAGGACGACGACAAGTCGAGCGGCAAAAAACAGAAGGGCAAAAAAGGATCGGGCTCCGAGACGGGCGAGTCGAGCGAAGGCGGGGAAGGTTCGGCCTCCGCCTCGCAGATACCCGGCTTCACTTCGGCCGATGACGCCGAAACCCTGCAGAAGCAGTTGAAACATCTCGACGATCGGATCGATCGGCTCGGCCAGCGGATCGACCGAGTCACGCGGCCAGAAGATCAAACCCCGCCGGTGTTGCACACCCTGCAAGTGCAGATGAACGATTTGGCGCGCGAGATCGACGAGTTGGCGGGGCAGCCGGCGCACCTGCACCGTTTGGATCGGCGGATCGCGAGTCTCGAGGAGCAGCTCCAGACGCTGCGGTCGCAACAGGCGCCGACCGACGAGTCGTCAGAGGTCGGGCTCGGCGCCGCGGCTGGGGCGCCGTCTTCGCCGTCGGCCGCCGACGGCAACGACCCCACGTTCGAGCTGGCGGTCGGCTTGTTCCAAGAAGCGCAATACGCGCAAGCACGGCAAGTATTGCGACGCTTGCAGCGCGAGCATCCCAAGGATGCCCGCGTCTGGTATTTCTCCGCGTTGGCCAACGCCTTGGCGTCAGGCGATTGGAAAGGCGAGACCGAGATGCTGGTGGAGAAGGGCGTAGAATGCGAGCGGTCGGGCAAGCCCAGCAAGGCGGAGATCGACCTGGCCTTGTCGGTGCTGACTCCCAGTACCGGCGGGGAGTGGCTGGCCCGACACCGCCGCGACGCTCATCCGCGCCAGGCCCTCAAAAAGTAGAACGGAATTCATTCCGTTTATATTGATGCGCGGCTTCGGAAAGCGTGGATAACCCAGTCCGAACTCTGCCCATCTTTCGCACCCTCGCAGCTTTGCCTGACCGGAAGATTCTGGCGATTCGCCTGTTGTTGGGCAGCCTCTCGAACCGATAAACGATTGCGCCGCCGCGCGCCGAGACGCACTTGCGGGAGCGAACGCGTTCTTTCGCGGAGCGAAAGGCGACGAAGTGGTGCATTCGCCGCGGCAAAAGGCGGCTCAACGGAGATCGCGTTCAAGGAAGAGCTTCGTGTTCAACGTCTTTTTCCGCGCGCTGAGCCTGGTGGTGGTATGCCTCGCAGCCCAGAGCGGCACTGCATCGGCTCAGTCGATCCATAGGCTGACCGCCGATCGCGTGCTGGTGCCGCGCGATCATTTGACCAAAGGCGCCATCCCGGTCATCACGGCCGTGGCCATCGACGCCGAGGGCCGCATGCTGGCCACCGGCGGCGACGACCATCTGGTGCGGCTCTGGAACCTGGACAATGGCAGCCTGATCCGAGAGCTGCGCGAACACACCGATTGGGTGCGGGCGCTCGCCTTCGATTCGGCCGGGCATCGACTGGCCTCGGCCGGCGAGGACCGCGCGATCACCGTTTGGGACATCACCAACGGGCGACCTTGGCAAAAGCCGCCTCCTTCGACCCACGCTCTCTATGCGCTGAGTTACAGCAGCGACGGCGCCACCTTGGCCGCCGCGGGTTTCGGCGAGCGCGTGCAGGTGGTCGACGGCCGCACCGGCAAATTGAGGCAAGAGCTCGCCGCGCCGAGCATCGACAACCGGGCCTTGGCGCTTTCGCCCGACGGCGGCTTGCTGGCCGTGGGCGGCCGCAACGGCCGCATTCGACTGTGGCGTTTGCCCGACGCTACCGTGCTGCGCGACATCGAAGCCGACCGGCAGCGGATTCGCGCCTTGGCGTTTTCGCCCGACGGGCGGCAACTGGCCGCGGGCGGCGAGGGCCGGCTGGTGCGGGTCTGGGACGTCGCCAGCGGCGAATTGCTCCGCGAGCTTCCCAGCCGGCCGGGCAAAACACTGGCTTTGGTTTTTTGCGGCGCCGACAAGCTGGCGGCTGGAGGCAGCGCCGACTTGATTCGCGTCTGGGACCTGGCCAGCGGCAATGATCCGATCGAGTTGGTGGGCCATGCCGGTTCGGTTTCATCGCTGG
Source organism: Pirellulales bacterium (assembly GCA_035252155.1). Taxonomy (GTDB): domain Bacteria; phylum Planctomycetota; class Planctomycetia; order Pirellulales; family JAICIG01; genus JAICLL01. The sequence goes on from DATFDL010000573.1 coordinate 14,216, forward strand.
CGTGGAACAACCCCCGCGGCGTGTTGGCTTCGGGAAGTTTCGACACCACGGTGCGGCTTTGGAACTTGGGCCAGCAGCCGTGGACCAAGCCCGTGCGGCAGGCGTCGCGGAAGTAGGGATCAGAGGTCGGAGGTCAGAGGTCAGCGGAAGCGTTTGTGGATGCACTCTGTATGGAACGGACTCAATTTAAGCGTGCGACGACCTCTTTGCTCTGTAGGGAACGCCCTCCGTGGCGTTCCACGAGGGGCGAGTTGACGTCGATCCGCAGTTCGCGGAACGCCACGGAAGGCGTTCCCTACAGAGATCGACGATTGCCGGCCGCAGGAGTCGGAACTGCACCGGCCACAAGGGCCGGGGCTACAGGAGGAGACGATTCGTGGTTGTAACAAACCGATTCGCGAAGCGGCGCGGTGCATGGTGGGGCGCACGCTCGGCGGCGCGTCAACCGGCGCCCGTGGTGAGCGACACGCGCCGCTGGCGAATCTGCCGTTTCGAGCGCATCGAAGAGCGGTTCCTCATGGCGGCCGACATTCACCTGGGCGTTGTCTACGACGATGCGGCCAGCGGCGGCGACGTCGTGCCGAATACATTCACGGTCACTTGGAGCGGAGGCGCCCCGGGCACCGAGCTTAAACAACTGACGATCAACACCGATCCCGTCGGCCAGGGGCTGCAGGTTGGTGAGGTTTTTTTCAACTCCGGGCCTGGCACTCTTGGAGCGTATGCCTCTTCGCCGTTGAATATCGTCAAGCACGACGGCTTCGATGTCAGCGGTCAGAACCCGCCCGACGGCAGCCAATTGCTCACGCTGAGTTTTTCGGGCTTCACGGCCGGCAAAGAGCTCGTCTTTACGATCGACGTCGATCAGAAGACGTTTCTCGGATCGGACGCGATCGCCGAGGGGGCCGAATTTGAGGACTCGAAGCTTTCCGCCACCTTCAGCGCCCCGCACTACGCCGACCTCACTGGCAACGACATTTTCTACGACAGCTTCAACGACAAGCTTCAGGCCAGCGGCCTGAACCTGCCCGGCGACGACTATCTAGGCGGGTTGATCGGAGGAACGACTGTCAACACGACGCCGGTGCCGGTGCTTACGGCCGGCGCATTTGTTGCCGGCCAGCAGACACCGCTGCCGATTACGCTCGAAGGCATCGTCTATGTCGACTCCGATTTGGACAACGTGCCGCAGCCGGGCGAGCCGGGCATCACCGGCGTGCAATTGACCCTGCTCGGCTACAACGGCGCCAGCTATGTGCCCACCGGCGTCTCGACCACCACCGACAACAACGGCCATTACAAAATCACCGGCGTGCTGCCCGGCCAATATGAAATCGTCGAGACGCAGCCCGCCGGATATTTTGCCGTCGGCTCGTCGGCCGGCAACGTGAGCGGCGTGACCGACGGCGCGTCGATCGACGCCCACACGCTGGCTCGCATCGTCGTGCTCGGCGGCGAAGACGTGGTGCAAAACGATTTTTCGCAGGCCCTGCCCAACTCGATCAGCGGGCATGTGCGCACCGACACCAACGGCGATTGCCAGACCGACCCGAATGCCAAGCCGATCGCTGGCGTCGTCGTGCAGTTGCTCGACGCCAAGGGCAATGTGCTGGCTACGACCGCGACCGACGCCGCCGGTTACTACTCGTTCACCAATCTCGCTCCGGGCACGTACGCCGTCCGCAAACAAACCCCCGCCGGCTACTTCGATGACGACGATCACGTGGGCAGCGCCGGCGGCACGCTGGTCGATCTGAACAATATCGCCGGCATCAAGCTCACTTCGGCCATCGTCGGAGTCAACTACGATTTTTGCGAGGCCCTTCCGGTCAGCATTAGCGGCCACGTGCGCACCGATGTCAACGGCGATTGCCAGACCGCCCCCAATGCCACGCCGATCGCGGGCGTCGTCGTGCAGTTGCTCGACGCGGGCGGCAACGTGCTGAAGACGACGACGACCGACGCGAGCGGTTCTTACAGCTTCCAGGGCCTTCCGCCCGCAACCTACGGCGTGCATGCCGTGACGCCCGCTGGATACTTCGCGGCCGACGACCACGTGGGCAGCGCCGGTGGAACGATCGTCAACCTCACGACGTTGGGCGGCGCCGTTCTCACCTCGGGCATGAATGGCGTCAACTACGACTTTTGCGAAGCCCTTCCGGTCAGCATTAGCGGCCACGTGCGCACCGATGTCAACGGCGATTGCCAGACTGATCCCGATGCCACGCCGATCGCGGGCGTTGTCGTGCAGTTGCTCGACGCGGGCGGCAGCGTCTTGCAGACCACCACCACCGATGCCAAAGGCGAGTACGACTTCCAAGGACTTCCGCCGGCTACCTACGGCGTGCACGTCGTAACACCCGCAGGATATTTCGCCGACGACGATCACGTGGGCAGCGCCGGTGGAACGATCGTGAACGTCACGACGCTGGGCAGTGTCGTCCTCACCTCGGGCGTCAACGGCATCAACTACGATTTCTGCGAAGCGCTGCCCGTCAGTATCAGCGGGCATGTGCGCACCGATGCCAACGGCGATTGCCAGACTGATCCGAATGCGCTGCCGATCGCGGGCGTCGTCGTACAGTTGCTCGATGCGAACGGCAATCTGTTGGGTACGACCACCACCGACGCCAAAGGATATTACAGTTTTCAAGGCCTTGGCCCAGACACCTACGGCGTTCACGCCGTTACGCCCGCCGGCTACTTCGCCGACGACGATCACGTGGGAAGCGCCGGCGGAACGATCGTCAATATCACCACTCTGGGCGACGTCGTGCTGACCTCCGGCACGAACGGTGTGAATTACGATTTTTGCGAACTGCAGCCCGCCAGCCTCAGCGGCGTCATTCGCGTCGATCAAAATGGCAATTGCGACACCAACCCCAACGCCCCGCCGCTGGCAGGCGTGACCGTGCAATTGCTCGACGCCTCGGGCAACCTGGTGGCCACCACGGTGACCAATGCCAACGGCGTCTACACATTTACTGGCCTGATGCCGGGCGTTTACAGCGTGCACAAAGTTTCGCCCGCCGGTTATTTTGACGACGATGCCCACGTGGGCACGGCGGGCGGGAATCTCGCTAGTCTCGACGACATCACCGGCATCTCGTTGGGTTCGGGGGCAGCGGCCACCGGCTACGATTTTTGCGAGCAGCAGCCGGTCAGCATCGCCGGCTTCGTCAAGCTCGAAATCTACGGCGACTGCGAAACCACGCCCACCGATCCGCCGCTGGCCGGCGTGACCATTCAATTGCTCGGCCCCGGCAACGCCGTGATCGGCAGCACCACGACCGACGCGGCCGGGCAATACGTGTTCAGCGGAATGATGCCGGGCACCTACGGCGTGCGCGAAATCACGCCGGCCGGATACTTTTACAGCGATCAGCACGTCGGCACGGCGGGCGGCCAAATCACCGGCGAGGGCCAGACCACCAACATCGGCCTGACCAGCGGCGAGATCGGCGTCGGCTACGACTTTTGCCTCGTGCCGCCCAGCACCATCTCGGGCTACGTGTTCATCGATGGTCCGCCGATCACTACCGCCAATCCGACCCAAGACTTGCCCGGCATTCTGGCCGACTTGCCGAACCTGCGCAGCGGCGTGCGCGTGCCGGGCGATCCGCCGGTGCCCGGCGTCACGCTGATGCTGGCCGACGCCACCGGCATGCCGCTGTTGAACCAGTCGGGCAACCCGATCGAAACGACCACCGACGCCTACGGCTTTTATCAATTTAGCGGTTTGCCGCCGGGTCTCTATTCGGTGCTCAAGGTGCATCCGAACGGCTACATCGATGGCATCGACCGGGCCGGAACGCTGGGCGGATTGGCCATCAGCCCCACGCTTATTCAGGCGGGCGTGCAGACCAGTGGACTCTCGGCGTCCGACGCGATGGTGCAGGCCATCGGCTCGGGCCGCGACGCGATCGCGCGAATTCCCGTCAGCAATGGAGCGGCTTCGCTTAATAACAACTTCAGCGAAATCTTGTTGGCGCAGCCGACACCGCCGTTGCCAAACCCGGAGACGTTGAACCCGCCGTCGCAGTTTGCGGCCAATGCCCCGGTGTTGCCGCCGCAACCGCTGCCGGCGGCCCCGCCAGTGGCGTCGCCCGCCGCCTCGCCGTACATCTTCAGCAGCTCGACCGTGTCGGGCGTCACGTGGCACCTGAGCGTGATCGACGCGGGCATGGCGCGTGGCGACCGCACGGCTTTGGCCGGCGCCTTGCGAATGGCTCGCATGCGGGCGGACGTCGCCGCCTGGTACAACGCCCGCATGCGCGGCGGTCTATGGACGCTGCACCCGCAACATCCGCAAGCCGACGAAGCCCGCAAGCTCGTCTTTGGCAAGCTGGGCGGCACGCCCATCACCGGAGACTTCGATGGCGACGGCCTGACCGACGTGGGCGTATTTGTCGACGGCGAGTGGTTCATCGATCTCAACGGCAACGGCGTCTGGGACGAAGGCGACCTGTGGGCCAAGCTCGGCAACCGCGACGACAAGCCGGTGACCGGCGATTGGGATGGCGACGGCAAGACCGACATCGGCATTTATGGACCGGCCTGGCCGGGCGACCCCCGCGCGGTGCAGAAGGAACCGGGCTTGCCCGAACCCGGCAATGCCGCCACGGGCCACAAAAATTTGCCGCCGGAACTGGCCGAAGCCACGCATGGTTATCGTCAGATGAAGCGCACGCGGGGCGGCGCGCTGCGGCCCGACGTAATCGACCACGTGTTCCACTTCGGCACGT
>DATFDL010000574.1:0-2245 GCA_035252155.1 Pirellulales bacterium
ATTCTCGGTTTTGCCCGCAATCGCACCGCCGCCTTCGAGCCGACCGACATGCTCAAGTTGGTCGACGACACGTTGCTGCTACTGGAGCGTGAGCTGAACAAGTATCGCATCTCGGTCGAGCGGCAAATTGAGCAAACACCCCGGGCGCGGGCCAACCCGAATCAAATCCAGCAGGTGCTATTGAACCTGTTGGTCAACGCTCGGCAGGCGATGCCGCAGGGCGGCCGCGTGTTGGTTCGGCTGGCGTACGACACCGCGACCGAAATGGTCGAGTTGACCGTGCGCGACAACGGCTGCGGCATGTCGCCCGAAACATTGCGGCGGATTTTCGAACCATTTTTCACGACCAAGCAGGGGCCGGATGCCAGCGGCAAGGGCGGCACCGGTCTGGGGCTGTCGGCCTGCCGCGACATCATCGAGGCGCACCAAGGGCGAATTCGCGTCGATAGCAGCGTGGGCAAGGGCACGGCATTTACGATCAAGCTGCCGATCGCGCGGGCTGAAACCCCCGCGCTCGCCAGCGTACCTATCGAGACGTTCGACGCAACCGTTCGCTCGTAGCAGAATTCGTGTCCCGGCGCGCCGGGACTGGCCGCCTTTGCCTTGGGGGCTCGACTTCTCACGAAGTCGGTTACCACCCTATTCGTTTCACTCCGGCTGGCGGATTTCGAGAATCTCGAACTTCATCGTGCCCTTCGGCACGGGAATCTCGACCTTGTCGCCCACCTTCTTGCCGACCAGCCCCTGGGCCAGCGGACTGGTGATCAGAATCTTGCCGCAGTCGTAGTCTTCTTCGCCGGCGCCTACCAGCGTGAACTCTTCGGTATCGTCAAAGTCGAGGTCCTTGACCACCACGGTGACGCCAAACACCACCTCGTCTTTGGGTAAGGCCGACGTATCGACGATCTGGGCTCGGCTCAGCTTGTCGCGCAAGAGGTTGATCTTGGCTTGCAGCATGCCCTGACTTTCGCGGGCGCCGTGATACTCGGCGTTCTCCTTCAGGTCGCCGGCCGAACGGGCCTCGGCCACGCGCTCGGCGATCTTGGGCATCTCCACGCTCTCCATGTGCTTCAGCTCGGCCATCAGCTTTTCGTAGCCGGAGCGGCTCATCGGTATCGAGTCGGACATGGCGCTACAACTCCCCCGTGGTCGAACAAAAAGCCGCGAACCCGGCGGCCAGGATCGCGGCGACTGAGCTTCGTTCTACCGCAACGGGGGGCCGCCTGTAAAGTGTCGCGACTTATTGAGGTCTGTAGGGAACGGACTCCGTGCCGTTCCGTGAAGGGCGGAGCGGGGCCGAATCGCAGTTCGCACCAACGGCACGGAGTCCGTTCCCTACAGACGTCGGACGCAAGTACTACCGGCTTCGAGCATCAAAACCGAGCAGAGAATCTTCACGACCGCTTGCCGGATCCCGGCGCCCGGTCTTCGGGCAGATAAAGCATCCGCCCGCAGCTCTGGCAGCAGACCACGCGATCCATCATCAGCGAGTTGAAGATGTTGGCCGTGAGCTGGTGATAGCAGCCGCCGCACGACTCGCCTTCGACCGCCGCCATGGCGTCGGAGCCTTTGCCTTTGACGATCCGCTGATAGGCGTCGCGAAAGTCGCCGGGCAGGTCGGCCTCGAATCGCTTGAGCTCGGCCTCGAGCCGCGTCACATCGCCGATCAGCAGCTCGTGTTGCTCGCGCACCTGCTGCTCGGTCTTGAGGAGTTCTTCACGGGCCTTGGTCAGCTTCAAATCGGCCTCGGCCTGCGTCGGAACGAAGCCGTCGATCTTTTCCAGCGCTTCCAAGATCTCGTCGGCCAGCACGCTGTTGGCCATTTCGTCGGCGGCGATCTGGTCCTTGAGCGCCTGATATTCGCGGTTGCTGTTGGCCGCGTTTAGCTTGATCTTCAACTCGCGAATCTTCGCTTCGCCGCTTTTGAGCAACAACTGCTTCTGGTCGGCCCCCATCCGGGCGGCCTTGGTGTCGGCCTTGAGCTGCGTCGACTCGGCTTCGAGCCGGGCGACGTTCGCCTGGCGGGCCTTCACCTGCTTCGGCCCCCGGTCGAGCCGCTCGCGCAGGTCGCCCAGTTGCCGATGAATGCGATGCAACTCGCGTAAGACTCCGGCGGCGACAGACATATTAGACTCAGGGGTCGAAAAAAGGTCCAGCGTTCGGGGTTCAGGGTTCAGGGTTCAGGGTTCAGCACTTTCGTGAACGCCAATTGGTTTGGTCGGCGATTACCGTTGATCGTGTTTTA
>DATFDL010000575.1:0-5027 GCA_035252155.1 Pirellulales bacterium
CTGTGCTTCTGCGTGGCTTGCCACTGCGTCGCGCGCGTCGGATGGTCGCAGGTGGCCTCGCTGGCCGACGACGTCATCATTGCCGCCCAGGGCAAGGAAAACGCCGAGCGGAACCGCAAAACGGCCCTGGGCAGGATTCCCGGCACCGCGGCCAGCCCCTATCAGCGCAGCCCGGGTTCAAACGACATCCTGCTCGGGCAGGATCCGAACCGCCGCCTGGCCCCGCTGCGGCGGCTGACGCGCCGGCCGTATAACCCCTCGGAATTCCGCCCACCCACCGTCGGCAGCCATCGGCTTGCGCACGGCCTGGCGCCAGCCATCGAGCGGTTGCAGTTGCCTGCGGCGCCCAGTGCGGAACTTGTCGAGCCATCGGGCGGGCCGCGCGCCGACCTGGCCGAAGACGTCCCGCCCGCCAGCGGCCTCAGCCTCGACGAGGCCATCAACCGGCTCATTCGCGCCAACCGCGACCTGCGCACGAAATCGTTCGAGATACCCCAAGCCGAGGCCGACGTGCTCACCGCCGGACTGCGGTCGAATCCGCTCTTTTTCTACTCGGCCGACAGCGTTCCCTATGGATCGTACTCGCCGCGGAGGCCCGGCGAGATCAACCAGGGCATCAGCGCCGTCTACCCGCTCGACTATTCCGGCAAGCGGCGCTCACGGGTCGACGTGGCCGAAGCCGAAAAACGCATCCTCCGAGCGCAATATCAAGACGCCGTGCGGCAGGCCATCGACGACCTCTACACGGCCTACGTCGATGCGTTGGCGGCGCGGCAGGCCGTGCGCGCAGCCGAGCGGAGCCTGGGTCTGATCGATGAGCTATTGCGCGCGGTCCCCGCGGGCAAGCGCCGGCTGACGCTCGAAGAGCAAGACGATTTGACCATCGAGCGCGACCTGGCCGCGATGTCGATCGGCGACGCGCGTGAACAATACTGGAAGGCCAAGCTGCGCCTGGGCACGTTGCTCGACCTGCCCATCGCCGAGATCGAACGGCTCGAACTGCGAGGCTCAGTCCGCGAACTAGGACCACAGCCGCCGCCGGTCGACCAACTGATCGACTTGGCGGTTCAAAGCCGGCCTGATCTGGCCGCCCACCGTCTGGGCGTCGAGCGGGCCCGCGCCGAGCTGAAGCAAGAACGGGCGGAAGTTTTTTCCGACGCCTATGTGTTGTACACGCCGTTTCAGTACCGCAACAACTCGCAGATGGGCCAACAGAATGCCACCGGCTGGGGCGCGGGCGTGTTCGCCTCGGCGCCGCTTTTCAACCGCAATCAGGGCAATTTGCAACGCGCCAACCTGAACATCGCGCAGAGCCAAAGCGAAGCCGCCGCCCACCAACAGCAAGTGGTGGCCGAAGTGCGGCAAGCGGCGCACGACTTTGAGAATACCTGCAGCGACTTGCAGCGGCTGGAGCAAGTGACACTGCCGGCCATCCGCCGCAAGCGCGACGCCGCCTGGTCGCGATTGCGTGCCGGCGAGATCGACGTCGACGCATTTCTTGCTGTGCAGCGAAACACCACCTCGCTGGTTCACTATTATCGCGACACGCTCGTGCGGCACCGCCGCCACGCCCTGCGGCTGAACACCGCCGTCGGCCGGCGGATATTGCCCTAGTAGAACGGAATTCATTCCGTTTCTTGCCGCCCCTCGCGGAACGCCACGGAGGGCGTTCCCTACAGACCTCCGCCGGCGCGTTGACCCTTTGAGCTTCCACGCGGATTAACGAACGGAATGAATTCCGTTCTACGACTTCGTCCAGGCGTGGCGGAGAAAACGAATCCAATTGCCGTGCATGATGAGGGCCACGTCGGCCTCGCTGTAGCCGCGGCCACGAAGCATGTCGGGCAGACGCTGAAGATCAGCGATGGTGTCGAGATCGGCGGGCGATTGCTCGCGGCCGTAGCCGCCGTCCAGATCGGTGCCAACCGCCGCGTGCCGCGCATTGCCGGCCAATTGGCATACGTGGTCGATATGGTCAAGCATGTGGGCCAGCTTCACCCCCGCCTCGTCGGGCGTGGTCTTGCCGCGGATCCAGCCGGGCACCATCATCCAGGCGTCGAGCGCCGCGCCGATGACCGCGCCCCGCTCAATGAGCGCCGTGATCTGCCGATCGTCGAATTGCCGCTGATCGGGCACCAGCGCGCGGCAATTCGAGTGGCTGGCCCAGACCGGGCCGTGAAAACAATCGAGCGCCTGCCAAAACACTTCGTCACACAAGTGCGTGGCGTCGAGAATGATGCCTAGCCGGTCCATTTCGGCCAGCAACTCGCGGCCTTGCGGCTCCAGCGGGGCCGAAACGTGCGTGCCGTAGGCATACCTGCCGGGCCCGTAGTGCGCCGGCCCGACCGCCCGCAAGCCCTGTGCGTAGGCCCGTTCCAGATGGGCCGGCGTGAGAATGCTGTCGGCGCCTTCGAGACTAAGAATGTAACCAACGGGAGCACGATCGGGCGGCACGCCCTGCCAAAGCCGCACATGCCGGTCGAGTGCCGCCACATCGCAGATTTGCACCAGTTCGCCCGCTTCTTCCATCGCGCGATACCAGGCGAGTTGGCCCTGTGTCTGCGCCCAGGCGATTTCGGGACTATGCCAGCCGGGCAGAGGATTATCCGGTTTCACGTATCGGGCGATGAGCGTCGCCACGCAAAGCCCGACTTGCCCGCGTCGCATTTCAGGCAGCGAGACGGTGCCCTTGGCCCGATCGACCTTATCGGTGCGGCCTTCTTCTCGCTTACGAATTTCAGCCACCGGCCGCGTGAGATCGCGGTTCCACTCCAGGGCGTTCATGCTCAGATCAAGGTGTGCGTCGAAGATTAGCATGTAAGATCGTAGTATTGTTGTTGCCGATCTGTAGGGAACGCCCTCCGTGGCGTTCCGCGAGGGGCGAGTCGACGTCGAATCGCAGTTCACGGAACGCCACAGAGGGCGATCCCTACAGACGTTTTGAGGTCGAATTACCTTTACCTTCGATTCCTGCCAGTCGTTTTCATTCACTTTTCGCGGGTAAGCGCAACTCTTCGATGGCGGTTTTTAGTTGTTCGTCGATATTCGGCCCGGCGCCCACGAACACGCGGGCCACGGTGCCGTCGCGGCCGACCACCACCGTGTAAGGAATCGCGCTGGCGCCATATTTCTCGGCCACCGCCCCATCGTGGTCGAGCGCCACCGCCACGTCCAACTCCATCCGCTCCAGCGCATCGGTCACCGCGGCGGCTGGCTCTTGCAAATTGACGGTCAGCAGCCGAATATCGTCCGCCGCGAAGCCGGCTACCGCTTGGGCTACTTTCGGCAGTCCCTGTCGACAGGGAGCACACCAGGTGGCCCAGAAATCGAGCACGACGATTTTGCCTTTTTGCTGCGACAGCCGAAACCTCGTGCCGCCCACCAGCTCTACATCAAAATCGGGCGCGGCCCGCCCCACCCAGGCCGAATCTTTGCCACTGTCGACCGGCGAACCGCCTTCGGCCCCGGGTTGAAAAGCCAACGGCACGGTGGCCGAGGTCAGCTTCCATTGTTGATAGGGTAGCGTGGCGGCCGAGACGAGCATTCGGTCGCCCACCACCAATTGGGCCAGATCGTCGAGCAGCACGCGGCATTCGCCCAGCGAATCACTCGTGCCCGAGATCGTTCTGGCGTCGATCTCGCGAGCGGCGAACGTCAGCCGCGTGCCGTCGGTTTGAACGGCTTGCACCTGTCCGGCCAGATCGAGCGGCTTTTCGGGCGCGTCGTCGGATTCACCAGGCTCCTCGGGATGCAGCCAAATGATCCGCGCCACGCGGGCCCGCGGAAACTCGCGCTGCGAGCCGCCGACCTCGAACCGGATGGTTTCGTCGCCCAGCTCGATCAATCGCCCTCGCAGGTAGTCGCCATTCTTCGAGCAGAGAATGTGCGTCGGTGGATCGTCTTTTTGCAGTCGCGGCAGCGTCAGCAGCCGCTCGAGTTTGTCGGCCGGCAACCCGGCCTGCCGAAGCTGCACGCCCAGCTCGACGGCCTTCACTCGTTCGTCGGGTGCCCGGCCGGCGGCGGCCGCCGTGCGGAAGGCCACGCCCGCTGAGTCGATCTGACTTACCTGGCACTTGAAGACGTCGCCTTCGCGCAGGTAAACGGTGTCTTGCTGCACGCCCACCGCCTGGCCTTTGAGCGGCCGGACGGCTCGGCCAAAGTCGAACCACACGGCGGCGTCGCGGCGAAGCGCGCTGGCCCGCGAGCTGGCCAATGGCTGCCAGAGCAGACACGCCCGCTCATCATCGGCCTGTGCGGGCAGTAGCCGGCCGTGAATTTGGCCGCCGGTCAGTCCCAGCTTCAGCGGCCCGTCGCCGGGCAGCCGTTCCGGCGAGGCATGATGAAAATGAATCGTCGCCAGGCCATCGAGCGGCAGCGATACCGTCTCGACCGCGGCCGGGCAATCGAGCAGCAGACGGCCGCCCTTGATTCCGCCGAACTTACCGCTAAGCCGCATGCCGTCGGCATAGGCCACGCTCGCCTCGGCAACCGCCTGCTTGGCGCTTTCGTCGTCGGCGCGGCTCAGCACCAGACGGTCGACCTGGTCGGCATCGAGCGTCACGTCGCCCGCTTCGGTGCGAACGGTAAACCGCTGGCTCTGAGCGTCGTAGCCCAGCAACTCGCCCACGACGGGCGTGCCGTCGGTGCGGCGCAGGTGCGGTTGATCGCTGGCCAGGTTCGCTGGCGGCGAGCCGTTCCAGCGGCTGACGCGCAGCTTGTCGAGCCGCAGTCCGCCGTGCTTGTGAACGATCGAGATGCCCGACTGCACGCGGGGTGGGTCGGCCGATGTCTGAACCGAAGCCAGCGGGCGACCATCGGCCGAAAAGACATCGACCTTTTGTCCCTCTTGATCGAGAAAGACTTGCAGATGGACTCGGCCGGCCCCCGACTCGAGCTTGAGCACGCGGGCCACATCGACGTCGTGCTCGGTCTCGCGCACGACCAGCAGTTGGCCGTCGACGATTTCAAACGAGCAGGCGGGCAGGCCGCCGCGGGCGCCGGCGGTCGCGCCCAAGGCAACCGAAAAA
>DATFDL010000576.1:0-19605 GCA_035252155.1 Pirellulales bacterium
AAGTCAAAATGCAAAATGTAAAAGTCAAAATGCAAAATGCTCTGATCGGTTTGACGTTCAGAATCGGCAATTGTGGGAACCGCCATGTGGCACAGCCGCCCTCGGCTGTGTCGCCGACGCCAGTCGGCGTCGCGGAACCAGTCGAGAGCGGCTGGTCCACATCCCGATTTTGAATGTCAAAACCGATTAGGGAACCCCGGCGCCAGACCAGCGCGTAGGATGTTCAGCGCCGCAACAGTTCATCGCGATAGGCGAAGAGCGCGGGTGTGCCGCCGGTGTGGAGGAATACCACCGGGCGGTCGAGCGGCAGACCGCCGTGGCGCACGTCGTCGATCAACGCGGCCAGCGCCTTGGCTGTGTAAACCGGCTCGACCAAAATGCCCTCGGTCCGGGCAAGCAGGTCGAGTGCCTCTTGGCCGCCGGGCGAGGGAATGCCGTAACCGTCGCCAATGTATTGGTCGGTCGTTTCCACGTCGCCCGGCTCGACCAATGCGGGCAGGCCGATCAACTCGGCCGCCTGGTTGGCAGTGGCGGCCAGGTCAGTGGCGTGGTCCCACGGCCAGCGAATGGGGGCAATGATCCGCAGCGACGGCTCCGCGGCCAAAGCCGTCTTGCCCAGCAGCAGCCCGGCCGCCGTCGAACCGGCCGATGCCACATAGACAGCGCTGGGCGATTTGCCCAGCTCGGCGAATTGCTCGACGATCTCGGCCAGGCACAAGGCATAGCTGACGGCCGCGCGCGGCTTGACCACGGCGTTGTCCCAGCAATAGACGCGCTGGCCCTCGGCCCGCCATTGCTCGGCGCGTCGGGCGATGCACTCATACAGCTCCGGCCCCAGCGGCAGATCGACGATCTCGACGGTCGCCCCCAGTAGATAATCGAGCAGCAGGTTTCCTTGGATCTCGTCGGAGTGCCCGCCACGGCCCAAAATTAGATGGCACGCCAGCCCCAGCTTGGCGCAGGCGGCGGCGGTTTGCCGGCAATTGTTCGATTGCACGCCCGCGCCCCACAGCAGCTTCTCGGCGCCGAGCTGCTGGGCATGGGCCAGGATGAACTCGTTGTGGCGGGTCTTATTACCGCCGAAGGCCAGGCCCGTGCAATCGTCGCGTTTGATCCAGACGCTCGGCCCGCCTAGCGCCGCCGAAAACCGCGGCAGCGGTTCCAGCGGCGTCGGCAGATGGGCCAGCGGCGTGCGCGGCAAGCGGCCGATCTGCCGCCGCAATTGGTCGGTGGTCAAGGGCGAAGTGATGGTGCTCATGGGAATGTGCTGACAGCAGTGATGGAATTGAATTTTTTTGGTGAAAAATCGCACCACGACACAAACCCGACGCGCAAGCTGTGGTGTTGCGCTTTCGACCCCATCGAGCTTGTCTCGATGGTGAAGAAGATGGTGTGCTAGTCGCGTTTCGCGGCATTTTCACGACCCCATCCAGCTTGCCTGGATGGTGAAGTAGATTTGGACCGGCGACGCGGTCCTGGGGTATCTGATTCACCATCCAGACAAGCTGGATGGGGTCTTTTGTCGGTTTTTGCGGTGGTTTTCTAGCTCACCATCTCGTTCACCAATCCGCACAAGGCGGATGGGGTCCGAAAAGCGCAACATCAAAACTGGCGCTGCGGGTTAGTGCTGAGTACCCTAACAGAGTAAGCTTCAGGCAAAGGGTTCGCCAGATATTGCCGCGGGAGCCGCCGCGCGAATGAAGTACGCCCCGCTGTTACACGTCGTTCTGCACCAACCGGAGATTCCGCATAACGCCGGCGCGGTCGGCCGCACCTGCGTGGCGACGGGCTGCAAACTGTGGCTCGTCCGACCGTTGGGTTTCCGCGTCGACGACTATTATCTGCGCCGCGCCGGACTCGATTATTGGGAGCACCTGGAGTGGGAGGTCGTCGACGATTGGGCCGCGCTGGTCGAGCGGCTGGGCCCGCGCCCGCCGTATTTCTTTAGCAAGTCGGGCAACCGCAGTTATCTCGACGTGGCCTATCAGCCCGGCGACGTACTGGTGTTTGGCAGCGAATCGAGCGGCCTGCCGCCGAGCCTGACGGCGCCCTGCCCCTATCGCGTGCTCCGCATCCCTATTCGGCCGCAGGTGCGCAGCTTGAACCTCTCGAACGCCGTAGCCGTGGCGATCTACGAGGCCCAGCGGCAGTGGCAGGTAGACAAGCCCTAAGTTGGACGATGGCCTTTTGCGAATTCGGAGGATCCTTCCAGGCCGTCGTGGCAGACGGCCTGGAAGGCCATCCTACGAGGCGCGCCGCCCCGCTGCGAGAGTGTACAATGCGCGAATGACGTCACCACCACATGAGGACTTGCCGATCCCGCGATTCCGGCACAGCCTGCGGGTGCTGATCGGCATTTGCTTGTTCGCGGTCGCCGCTCGGATCCACTTGGGCATTGCACAGGGGCCGAACGCGGCTTATTGGCAACTGCCCGAAAGCCCGTGGCGCACGTTTTGGTTCGGCGTCGTTGCGGTCGCGTTTTCCATCGCGGCGGCCGTAATCGGCTTGAAATGGATCAATCGCCCTTCGGCGGTGCTGCTGGCCACGGCTGTCGGCGGCCTGAGCACCGCGGCCCACAACGGCGTGTTCGGCGCGGCAATGGGGTGTGTCATCGGGCTGCTCATCGCCTGGCACTTCGCGCGCATCGCGACATGGTGGCTAATTCAAGCGCTGCTCGCAACCATCGCCGGCATCGTCGGAGGTGCGTTGGCGCTTTGGCTCGATCCCGACTTAAGCGATGGCCCGTGCCTGGCGACGTGCGCGGCACTAGTGGTTTGGCTTGCATTGCTGGCGGTCGGACGCCGCCGATTCCGGCGCGAAAATACCCGCGGCTCCCGATGGTCGAGGTGGCTCGCCAATCTCTCGCTCCTCATTTTTGTTGGCTTCGGCGGCTGGCTCAGTCTGTCGGTCGATCTTTATCGCCGGGTTTACCGCCTCGATGACGGGCAGGTCGAACGTGATCCCGACATTTATTGGGCGCTGCCGCCGCATCAAGTTGGCGTCCGGGACACATCGTACACGTGGCTATGGCCGGGGCCTCTTTGTGTGCGCGGCTTGACCATCAACTCGCGCGCAACCGACGACGACCTGTTTATGCTGCGCGGTTGGACCGATTTGTTTGAGTTGTCGATCGCGAGCGAACAGATCAGCGACGCCGGGCTCGCCCATCTGACTGAGTTGAAATCGCTGAACACATTGGAACTACGAAGCCCGCGCGTCACGGACGCCGGGCTTGCGCATATCTCTTGGTTGACCGCGCTGCGCACGCTGAGCCTTCGGCGGGCGCACGTTTCACGTGATGGGCTGGCGCGACTGAGCGCGCTTCCGATGCTTAGACAATTGTCGCTGGCCGATGGACCGACTAGTGACGAAGACCTTGCGGTGTTGCGCAGGCTGCCAGCGATTGAAATTTTCGATCTTAGCGGTACGCGAATCACTGATCAGGGGCTCTCGCAATTGCCACTGATCTGGCGGCTCGCCGACCTTGACCTCGCTCGTACGAGAATAACCGGCGACGGGTTGCCGTCGCTTCGGCGATTTACGCTCCTAGGAAGGCTCGATTTATCTGACACGGAACTTACTAATGAGGGATTGCGGAACCTGCGGGGCCTGTCGGTCAGAACCGTCGCGCTCGACGACACGTCGATCACCGACCAAGAGCTGGCCGGTCTCGAATCGATCTGCCTGCACGGGTTGTCGCTCCGCCGCACCAAGATTTCCGACGCTGCGATCGAGCATTTGCAGCGGCAAAAATTTCTGGGGCGTTTAGATCTTGATGGCACAAACGTCACCGAAGCCGGCAAAACGCGACTTCGCGAGTTACTTCCGATGTGCAAGATCGAATGACATCCCTTCGACGTCAGAGGAAAAGTGCAAGCCGTCAGGCGGAGCAACGGCGCGTTTTTACAGGCATTAGCCGGGCAGGCAAATGACAGCATTTATTTGCCCGGCCGATGCCTGACAAAACGCACGGCTGCGCCGCCGAAATCGCCGCGACGTGGGCTCGACGACGGGGCCAAGCTAGTGCTTAGGCAATATTGAGCGATACTATCCGCCCACCGGAGTGCGGCGAGATGGTGGGATTCGCAAGCTCGTCACCACCCTACGACCGCTCGTTGGTTGACTGCTGTGAGCGTGGCGACCAAAATAAAACGGGCGGCATAAGTTCCGACGCCGGGGCACGCACTTTCGGAGAGTACCATGATCCGAAACACCTCAGCCTGGCTCTCTGTGGCGATGATGATCGGACTGGCGTTTTGCCAATTCTCCGTTGATTCGGTGATTGCCGACGACGAGCCCGCGACCGAAGAACCCGCCGCCGAGCAAACCGCCGAAGCGGGCAAGCCTGCCCGTGGGAAGCCCGCGAGCAGGCGGGGCAAGGCGGCGGCCAAAGAGTCGCTGTCGCCGCCGCGGGCGGTGCAGGTCAAGCTGCTGCGGCAGATGAAGAGCAATAAGCCGGCCATCCGTACCGCCGCGGTGCGGCAGCTCGAAGAATATCCTACCGCAGAGGCCGCCCGATTTCTCATGCAGCACGGCCTGGGCAGCTCGTTCGACGATGTTCGCCTGGCGGCCTATCAGACGCTCATCGCGCTGAACGACGAGCAGCCTGTGGCCGATTATGTGCTGACTGCGATCGAAAAAGCCATCAAACGCGGCGAGGCCGCCGAGACTACCGGCAGCCTGCTGGGGGTGGCGCTGGCCTCGAACGACTCGCAAACCGAAAGCCGCGCGCTGGGACTGTTCGACAAGGCCAGCCGGCAACCGCAGGGCGGCCCGCTGGTGCTGGCGCTGGCCGATACGCTGGGCCTGCAAGCCGACGAGACCAGCCTGGCGACGCTCGTAAAAATGTCGAACCGGCCGGTGTTCAACGAGCGCTTCGCCCTGCGCCGCGCCGTAGTCGGGGCGATGTGCCGCATTCCGCTGGCCGCCGCCACCGATGCCCTGGTCAAGCTGCTGCCGACCGTCACCGGAGAGGTGCGTGGCGACATCGTTCGCCATCTCACCGCGACAACCGGCCAGCAGCACGATCTCGACGCCCAGGCCTGGATCAAGTGGTGGAACGCCAACCAAAACGAGTTTCAACTGCCCAAATCGGGCCAACCGGTGACCAGCATGTCGCAGGCCATCAAGTCGGCCCCGACCTATTACGGCCTGCCGCTTTATTCAGACCGGACGGTGTTTGTGATCGACACCTCGGCCAGCATGTCGGGCGGGCGGATCGAAGCCGCCAAGCGTGAATTGACTACCGCGATACTCGCGCTGCCCGAAGGGGTGCATTTTAACGTGCTGGCCTTCGATATTGCCGTCACGCCCTGGTCGGACGAATTGCTGTTGGCCTCGAAGGAGAACAAAGCGGCGGCGGTGGCTTTCGTGTTGTCGCGCGGGCTGGGGCCGGCCACGGCCTCGTACAACGCCTTACGCGCGGCGTTCGAGTTCGACACTGAATCGATCTATTTCTTGACCGACGGCGAACCGGCCGGCGGCACGATCAACGACCCGACACAGATCATCGTGCTGTTGACCGAGATGAATCAGAGCAGGCGGTTGACGATCAACTCGATCGGCATCGGCGTCGGGCCGCCGGGGCTCATCAATCCATTCGACACGTTTCTCAGCGTGCTGGCCAAGAGCAACTATGGAGAGTATCGGCGGGTCGACCAGTGAGCAGGAGTCGGGGGTCGGGGGTCGGGATTCAGGGGTCGGGGCGTTAGGGGCCGGCAATAACAGGGTGCCACGGCATCCGTCGCGGCGCGCATGCCAAGCGCCGCACACTGGCATAGCTCGCCGCGACGGACGCCGTGCCGAACTGCTCTTCGGCCCGACTTCTCTATGCCGCGTCACGGCGACCACGTCGTTGACAGCTTTTCGCGACCGCGCGACAATGAGGTCGGCGTTCCGCATTTTTCTGCCCATCATTTTTTGCCTTCTTGGCAACGGAGGCCGCGGTGTCGAGATTCATTGGCTATGGCCTGATTGTGGTGCTAACCACGATGTTAACGGTGGTAGCTAGGTCGGCCGACCGACCGAGGGCCGGTCGAGCCGCCACGCAGCGGGACGACAAGTCGAAAGACAAACCGCTTCGGCAAGTGCAGCGCGGCATCTTGCAGCAGATGAAGA
The DNA here is from genome assembly GCA_035252155.1 of Pirellulales bacterium. Lineage (GTDB taxonomy): Bacteria > Planctomycetota > Planctomycetia > Pirellulales > JAICIG01 > JAICLL01. The sequence goes on from DATFDL010000576.1 coordinate 6,118, forward strand.
ATAAAGATCCCGAGGTACGCGTCGCGGCAGTCGAGCGTTTGGCCGATTATCCCTCGCCCGAAGCCGCCCGGCTGCTCGTCGAACAGGGCCTGGCGAGCGAATATGAGGATGTCCGCGCCGCCGCCTACGAGACGCTGCTCAGCTACAAGGAAAACGACGACGTCACGGCGTCGTTTCTGACGCAGGCCGAGAAAGAGATCAAGCGAGGCGTGCCGCGCGATGAGACCGGCACCATGCTGGCCGTGGCGCTGGCCTCCGACACGGCCGCCACCGAGGAACGGGCGTTGCGAGTGCTCGACGCGGCGGTCGCGCAGCCCAAGGGCGGCTTGCTGCTGGTGGTTACGCTAGCCGACGCGCTGGGCGCGGAGGCCAGCCCGTCGAGCTTGGCGACATTGGTCAAAATCTCGCAGCGGCCGATTTTTGAAGAGCAATTCGCCGTCCGGCGCTCGGTGGTTCAGGCCCTGACCAAAATCGAAGAAACCGATGCCATTGACGCCCTGGTGCGTCTGCTCGCCAAGGCCCAAGGCGAGGTGCGCGGCGACATCATCCGGCACCTGACGGCGATCACCGGCGAGCATTTCGGGCTCGACGCCGAGTCCTGGGCCGATTGGTGGAAACAGAACAAGGAGGGCTTCGACTTTCCTGGCGCAGCAGCGCGGGCCGCCAACCTGGCCGAGCCGGTCCGGTCGATGTCGAGCTACTACGGCATGCCCATTTACGCGGCTCGGCTGGTCTTTGTGCTCGATACGTCGCGGAGCATGATGCAGCACGGGCGGATTTTGGCGGCCAAGCGCGAGCTGACCAGCGCCATCAACGGCTTGCCCGAAGGGGTGCATTTCGGAGTGTTGGCGTTCAGTGCCCGGGTGGTTCACTGGCAGCGGCAACTGGTCGTCGCGTCGCCCGAGAACAAAAGTCGCGCGGTGGCGTTTGTCGAGCGTCAGGAGTTGGGGCACAACACGGCCTCGTACGACGCGCTGGAAGCGGCGTTCGACTACGACACCGAGGCGGTTTTCTTTTTGACCGACGGCGCCCCGCGCGGCGGCAAGGTGGTCGATCCCGACGAGATCGTCGACGTGGTCACGCGGCTGAACCGCACGCGGCGGGTGACGGTCAACTCGATCGGCGTGGCGGTGGGGCCGCCCGGCCTGGCGAACCCGTTCGACACATTTCTTAAGATGCTCTCGGAGCGAAACTACGGCGACTACCGCCGAGTGGACGAGTGACCTTGGCTCGCGCCTTAGGTGGCTGGGGCAGAAGCCGGCCGGCTTGTTCGCCGCACCGCAGTGTCGGCGCGTTCGGCCGGCGATGCCCCGGCAGATGGCGACGCCGCCGGGGCATCGCCGCGGCTCGCGTCTTTTGACGAGTCAAGCGCCCGAGGCGCGGCTCTGCCCCAGCCACCGTCCGTGTGCCATACTAGAGTATCATGTCGCTCCAGACCGAACAGACCGATCGCCGGTCCGCCGAGGCCGGCGTTGCCGATGAGCCGAACGACTTGCCGCTGACCGTCATCGAGCCGGAAAGCGGCTGGCAAGCGGTGCGCTGGACCGAGCTGTGGCGCTATCGCGAGCTGCTCTATTTTCTGGCCTGGCGCGACGTCAAGGTGCGCTATAAACAGACGTTGCTCGGCGCCGCCTGGGCGATGCTTCAGCCGACCTTGATGATGGTGGTCTTCACGCTCGTGCTCCAACGGCTGGCGCACGTGTCTTCGGGCGATGGGCCCTATCCGCTGTTCGTTTACGCCGGCCTGGTGGCCTGGAGCTTTTTCGCCACCGCTGTGGCGGGCGCGGCCCAAAGCGTGGTAAACGCCGAGCGACTGATCACCAAGGTCTATTTTCCGCGGCTGGCCATTCCGCTGGGGGCGATCGCCGCGGCACTGGTCGATTTTCTATTGGCCTGCCTGGTGCTGGTGGCCTTGATGATCTATTACCGGCAACCGGTCGGCTGGGGCCTGCTGGCGGCGCCCGTCGCGGTGCTGTTGCTATTGCTGGCGGCATTGGCTTTCGGGGCGGCGCTGGCCGCGCTTAATGTGGCCTATCGCGACGTCCGCCATGCCTTGCCGTTTTTGTTGCAGCTCTGGCTCTTCGCGACGCCGAGCGTTTACCTTAACGATGCAGCGTCCGGGCGGTTCAACTGGCTGGCGCTCAATCCGCTCGACGGATTGGTCGCATATTTTCGGTCCGCCGTGCTCGACCTGCCCTTGCCCTGGGGGCGGTTGGCTTATCCGGCGATTGTAATACCCATCGCGCTGGTGGCCGGCTGCCTCTATTTCCGCCGCGTCGAAGACTCGTTTGCCGACATCATTTGACTCAGGCCAGCGCATGCTCATTTTCTTGCGACGATCGGTGGCGGCGCCCGCCAAAACGCTCAAACAGAGTTGTGCCCGAGGGGCGTTGGCGATACGGCGACGGCGGGCCGCTCAAACACTGAAATCGTTCGGCCGGCCGATGCGGCTGCATCTGGGCTGCGGACCGAATTATCTGCCGGGCTGGGTTAATATCGACGGCAACCGTGAGCTGCCCCGATTCGACCTCTGCTGGAACTTGGAAGACGGCTTGCCGGTGCCCGACGCGAGCTGCGATCGAATCTACTCGGAACATGTGCTGGAGCACTTGTCGGTCGATCACGCGGTTGCCCTCTTGAAGGAGTGCCACCGCGCCTTGGCGCCGCGAGGCGTGATGCGCATCGCCATGCCGTCGCTGGAGAATATCGTCGCCAAATACTCTTCACCCGATTGGAAGAACCAAGATTGGCTAACGTGGCCCGCCTTCCAAAGCATCGCCACCCGCGCCGAGATGATCAACGTCTCGTTCCGTTGGTGGGGGCATCAATGGCTCTATGATCGCGAGGAGCTGCACCGCCGGCTGAGCGAAGCGGGCTTTGGCGAAATTGCCGACGTCGAGTGGGGCGTCAGCCGCCATGACGGCCTGAGCGGGCTAGAAACGCGCCGCGACTCGCTCTTAATCTGCGAGGTTATGTCGTAGAACGGAATTCATTCCGTTCCCCTTCCGCGAAGTGCAATAATTTCCATCACCGATTCCGCAAACGGAATAAATTCCGTTCTACGACGCTATTCGTCCTCGAATTCGGCGTCGGGGCGGATCGATCGATACCAGGCCTTCCAAACCGGAATGATTTCGGGCCGCGTGCTCTTGCCGGTGCCGGCAAATTTGCGGCTGATGAACCGCAGCGCCTCGTCGGCGGCCAAATAAATCTGCGGATCTTCGTCCTTGAGCGCTTCGATCAACAACGGCACGTCGTCCAGGTTGCGCGTGCGGCCGATCACGCGCAGGGCCGCGGCGCGGGCCTCGGGCGATTTGTCGCGAGCCATGGCCCGGAGCTTTTTCTGAACGTCGCTCAGATGGTCTTCTTCGTTCACCAGGCTCTGCTGCTCCAACCCCTCCAATAGCCGTTCGAGTTCGGGATCGTCCGAGCTTGTTTCGGTCATCTTCGAGAGTAGCTCCATGGCGGGGCCGCGCAGCGGCTTGGCCTGCACGCGCCCGGCCCGCAGCTCGATCTCGGCGGCGTTGTCGGGCAGCCCGCGCCCGCCCGTCAGCAACCCGCCTCCGAAGCTCTTGGCCTTTTCGATGCTCTTCTTCATCGAACGCAGCAGGAACAAGATTCCGAAGGCGGTATCGGCCTGGGCGTGCTCCCACGGCTCACTCCGCCAACTACCATCCTTGCCCTGGGTCTTGGCAAGGTAGGCATAGCCCTCGTCGTACCAATGGTTGTCCTTTTCGTTAAAAAGCTCTTCGCGGACGCTGCGATATCGCTCGAGCGCATAGAGATAATAGTGCGTCCATTCCTTGGGGTCGATGCGGCCGTTGTTGCGCAGCCAGCCCTCGCCGCGGTCGAGCGTCTGCATGACCTGACCTTGGCTGATCGCCTGGGTGCGCGGGCGCTCGTCTTCCGTGGCGACGCGCCGCAGCGCGGCGGGCCTCTTAGGATCGCGCTTTTCGGGCTGGGGAAAAATCCGCAGATATTGTGCGCTCAGACCCAGGCTGCCCATGGCCGCGGGCGACAAACTTACCTTGAGCGGCGGCTCTTGCTTGATCAGGCTAAAACTGCCCGGATCGGCCGCCTGGTACGCGAAGCCGCCCGAGGGGTCTTGGGTGCGCATCATCCAGTTGGTGACACTCTCCCACGCGGCGAGCGGCGTGTCGAGACCGGAATTGGCGGCGGCCCACAGGCCCAAGACGCCATACTGAGTCATCGACGTGTCGCCGATCGACTTATTCAGGTAGCCCCATCCTCCGTGCGGCTTCTGCACGCTGAGCAGAAACTGCGCGAGCTTCTCCTTCTCTTCGCGGAAATCTCTCGGGCTGACCTCGAACAGGAAGATGAGCGAAATTCCGGCGTTGTAAACCTGGTATTCGCCGACCGTCGCGAAATTGTTGGCAATTCCCTTGCGAACCTCGTCGATGGCTTCGACCACCTTCGGATGGTTGCGTCCCTTTTCGTCGCCGTACCACTTGATCATGCACATGCCGACCAAGGCTTTGGCCCCAAACATGCCGTTGAAACCGTGCGTCGCGCGGAGCTCGCCTTCCGGCACGGGCTGTTCGAGATAGGCGATTGCCTTGGCGACAACTTTTTTGACTTCGGGGCTTTCAGGGCCCAAGGCCCGCGCCGGCGGAGCCAAGACCGCCTGGCCGGCCGTGACGGCGGCCAAGACACCCGCCAAAAAAACACCGCGCCGCCGCGGCGGCATGGCCAGAAAAGCGGACATAGAAACGTTCCGGGTTCGAGGAAAAGAGCTTCTTGGATCGTACCGCCCGGATTTCCCGGCGACAAGGCTACTCTCTTACACGATCTCCTGAATTACCCGCCCTTGAATTTCGGTCAGCCGCTCCTTGCGACCCAGGTGCAGGTAGCTCAGCGCGTCTTGATCGAGCCCAAGCAGGCGCAGAATGGTCGTGTGGACGTCGCGAAAGTGATAAGGGCTTTCGACCGCCCGTAGGCCGATTTCGTCAGTCGCGCCCACCGCTTGGCCGCCGCGCACGCCTCCCCCGGCCATCCACAGCGAGAAGCCCAAATTGTGATGATCGCGCCCCTTGCCTCCCTGGGCCTCGGGCGAACGGCCGAATTCGCCGCCCCACACCACCAGCGTCGAATCGAGCAAGCCGCGCCGCTTAAGATCAACCAACAGCCCGGCGATTGGCTGGTCGGTTTGGGCCGCCAATCGCTGATGGTTCTCCTCGATGTCGTTGTGGGCATCCCACTGCATGTTGCCCGCCCCGCCCCCGGAAACCACCACCGTAAACCGCACGCCCCGTTCGACCAACCGCCGGGCCAGCAGGCAGCGGCGGCCGTAGTCGTCTGTCGGTTCGCGGCCGATGCCGTACAAGTCGAGCGTCGCGTGCGTCTCGCGCCGCAGATCGAACACCTCGGGCGCCTCGCTCTGCATTCGGAAGGCTAGGTCATAAGCACCGATCCGGGCGCTCAGCTCATCGTCGGCCGCTTCGAGATTCGCGCGATTGAGGTCGCGAATCAGCTCGATGGTCTGCCGCCGCTCGTCACGATTCACGCCGGCCGGCAGGGCGAGATTGCGCAGCGGACGCTCGCCCGATCGCAACATCGTCGGCTGATAGACGGCCGGCAAAAATCCGTTGGCATACATCGGCTGGCCGGCTTCCAACGCCCCATGATGGTCGGGCATGACCACATAGGAGGGCAGCGAGTCGCTCTCGGAACCCAGTCCGTAAACCACCCACGAACCCATGCTTGGAAACCCCGGCATGGTGCGCCCGCTGAAGAGCTGATATTGGGCGGCCGAGTGGACCACCATGTCGCCGTGGCACGAACGCAGCACGGCGAGATCGTCGACGCACTGCGCCAAGTTCGGAAACAAATCGGAGACTTCAATTCCGCTTTGCCCGTAACAGCGAAACTGCCGCTTGCTGCCCAGCAGCCGGGCGTCTTTGGCAATGAACTGGTACTTGGCTTGGCCAAACTGGGCTGGCCGCGGCTGGCCGTCGAGCCGGTTGAGCAGCGGCTTGGGGTCGAACGTTTCCAGATGGCTTGGCCCGCCGGCCATGAACAAAAAGATGACCGCTTTCGCTTTGGCCTCGGCGCGATGCGGCGGCTTGGGCGTCAGCGGCCCGACCGCCTGGGCCTGCTCGGCGTCGATCAGCGCCGCCAAGGCCAATGAGCCGAAGCCGCAGAAGGCCCGTTCGATGAACTCGCGGCGGGTGGTCGTCGGGCGGACGTGCATCTTCAATCGACGTACAAAAAGGCGTTCAGATTCAACATGGCCAGGGCAAGCTCGCGCAGCGACCCCGCGCGCAGAAAGTTGTGGGCGCGGGCGGCTTCGGCCTCGTTCGGCAGCCGGCTGGCGACCAGGCGAAAGGCTAGCGCAATCTGGCGATCAGGCTCCGAACCGGCCTCGCGTAGCAGCCGCTCGGCCAAGGCATCGGCCAACTCGTTGGCAAGTTGCCCGTTGAGCAGCTCCAGGGCCTGCGGGGCGTGCGTGCTCGACTCACGGCGGGCGCAACTCGTCTGAGCGTCGGGCTGGTCGAAAACTTCCATGAACGGCAGCCGCAGGTTGCGCTTGGCCAGCAGATAGATCGACCGGCGAAAATGCTCTTGGCGGTCCGCCGTCACACTCCACTGCGAGGGCTTATACAGCAGATTGACCAGGTCGCTCTCGACCGGCGTCACCACGCTGGCACCGCCGGCCTTGAGATTCAGTTTGCCCGACACGGCCAACATCGCATCGCGGATTTCCTCGGCCTGCAAGCGGCGGCGGTTCGCCCGCCAGAGCAAGCGATTGCTGGGATCGACGGCCAAGGCGTGGGACGCGTCGGCCGAGCTTGCCGCCTGGCGATAGGTATTGCTCAGCACGATCAACCGGTGCAACGATTTCAGCCGCCAGCCGCCGGCGACAAAACGATTGGCCAACCAATCGAGCAGCTCCGGGTGGCTGGGCGGATCGCCGTTTACGCCAAAATCATTGGGCGTATCGACCAATCCGCACCCAAAATGATTTTGCCACACCCGGTTGACGATCACGCGGGCCGTCAGCGGATGCCCGGGCGAGGTGAGCCACTCGGCCAGCCGCGCGCGGGCCGCCGGCGTGTCGGCCGGCAGTTCGGCCGCGCCTTCGGGCAGAAGCACGCCCAGCACTCGCATCCCCACCGGCTTGATCGGTTGATTCCAATTGCCACGCTGCAAAACGTGAATCGCTGTGCGCTCGGCCGCTCGATCCTCGACGGTACAGATCGTGGGCAGCGGCGGCGGCAACTGCGCCTCAAGCTCTTTGAGCTGCGTCTCCAGCGCCTCGCGAGTTTCGCCGCCCGCCGTGCCGAGCGACTTGGAGATTTGTTTCATCTCGGCCTTGATCTGATCGGTGCGCGCCTGCCAGGCAGTCACTTGCTCGGCATCGACCAGTGGAACGTTGCGTTCGTGAGTCGCCGCCAAAAAGGCTTCAAGCTGGTAATAGTCCTTCTGCCGAATAGGATCGAACATGTGATCGTGGCAGCGGGCGCAGCCCACCGTCAGCCCCAGAAAGACCGAGCTGATGGTGTTGGTCATTTCGGTGAGCACTTCGTTGCGGCTGCCGGCCACTTCTTGATTGCCGGCGTTGCGCCGCACCGGACCCAGCCGATGAAAACCGGCCGCGATCAGCATGGTCGGATTGTCGGGCGCCAGCTCGTCGCCCGCCACCTGCTCGCGAACGAACTGGTCGTAGGGCTTGTCGGCATTGAGCGAGTCGATCACATAGTCGCGATACCGCCATGCACCGGGCAGGTAATTGTCGTACTCAAACCCCTCGGTCTCGGCGTACCGCACCACGTCGAGCCAGTGCCGTGCCCAGCGCTCGCCGTAGTGCGGGCTGGCCAACAATCGCTCGACCAACGTCTCATACGCATTTGGCGAGGGATCGTGGACGAACGCCTCGACTTCTTCGGGCGACGGAGGTAGGCCCGTCAGATCGAAGCACAGCCGGCGGATGAGGGTCGTGCGATTGGCCGGGGGCGCCGGCCGCAGCCCGGCTTCATGCAGTCGGGCCAGTATGAAGGCGTCGATCTCGGTGGCGAGCCACGCCTGGTCGGCAGGGGCATCGAACACCGGTGGCTGTGGATCGCCGCGCGGCACGAGCGACCAGTGACCGCGATCGGCAGCGTCGTACACCGGCTCGTCGGCAAGACCGAACGACGCTGCCCACCAACCGGTGAACAGCCACATTAAGCCGGCACGCCAAGACACGTTTGTTCGCTCCGAAGGTTCAACGAATACTGATTATCGACTCGAAGTCTGATCGGTTTCGACGACTAAAACCGGTAATTGCGGGAACAGGCATGTGGCACAGCCGCCCTCGGCTGTGCATCGCCGACGAAGTCGGCGTCGCCGCCCAGCCGAGGGCGGCTGGTCCACATGCCGCGTTTGAATGTCAAACACCCTATGTCTCATGATAGCCGATCCCACGCGAAACGGTTATCTTGATGATACACCGGGGCGTCTCTTACACGCGAGGACGATGCCATGAGCCAAATACGTTTGGTCGTTCGTGACGCCCAACGGGACCTGCACGGAACCCCGCACGGCAGCGACGCCGATCGGCTAATCGCGGCGCTGAGCGCGGAGCCCGAAACTTTGGATGAGCTCTCCGCCGCGATGGCGCGGTTCTGCCATGTCCGCGAGTCTGGGTTTTTCGCCGGCTTTTCGCCCGGCATCGACGAGGAACCCTACGACGCCGGGCTGATGGTCGTCGATCTGGCGGCCCGTATGGTGGTCTGCGATTCGACCTATTCGTCGCCTGGCCGTAGCGGCGACGTCAGCTACCACGATGGAACGAGCGACACCGGCCTTTGGTTGCGTTACCACCTGCCCGACGATTGGACGTTTGTTTCCGATATCCACACTTGGCGGTCGCTTGCCGACAAACGCCGTCGCCAGCGGGCGGCCCAGCCGCCGCTCGACGCGCGGGCCACGCTCTACGGCAAGCCGCTGCTCGAATTCATCGCCCGCGAAGCGTTTTTGGCGTTTTCGCAAGCTGCACCGCCGCCCGCCGTCCGCCGTGAGCAGGACGAAGGCGATTCGAGCGACGACTGGCAAGATCTCGACGAGGCGAGCTACGCCGCGATCCGCGAGATTCACGCCCGTTGGCTGACGACGCCGCGCGATGATTTGCGCGGCCAGGCCCCGCGCGACGTGCTGCTGGCCAAGCGCCAGTTCATCGACTGGGACATGCAGCACCGTTGCGACCAATGGTCGGCGCAGCACCGTCCGCCGCCGTTGCTCGACGTGAAATCGCACGCTTATCAATACGGCGGTTTCGGCACCCACGAGATTGTCGAGTACTACGAGCTGGTGCGCACGCTGCTCGGCTCGTGCCGCGAGCAGGTCTTGGAAACGATGAAATCGCAACCCGCCGCGGCGGTGCTCTTGCCGGGCGATTTTCTGACCACCGAGGTGCCGCGGCTGGCCCAAGCGCGCGAGCGATGGCTCGACGCGCCCGACCGCGAATGCCACGGCATCACGCCCCGCGAGATCATCGAACACGAGCGGACCAGGCTGCCCGAGGCGATGAGCGGCCGCGACGTGGTGATCGACGACGACTGCCCGTTGTGCCAGATGATGGCCGACATGCCGGGGCCGATGTTCTGGCATCTCGACGGTAGCAATTTAGACGATGACTTCGCGTTTTCATTTCATCGCACGCGCGACGAGTGGGAAGAGGAACAGCGCCGTTACGAGGAGCACAGCCGCCGCTTCAACGCCGAGCTAGCCGCGCGCAAAGAGCTGGGCGTCGACTATGCGGACCGCGCCAATCCCGCGGTTTGGCGGCGGAGCGGAGCGGCCCAAGACTCGCCCGGTCTGCCGCTGGAAGCGCGGCTGTTCGGAGTCGGCTCAGACCTGGCCGAGTTGATCGTCGATCTAAAGCAGCCGCCAGAAGACCGCGAGTTGATCGATCGCTTGAGCCGCGACTTCGGCAATTTACGCGCGGTGCTTCGCTCGGGCGAAGCGTCGCTGGTCGATGCGCTCTTCGAGCCGGTCATCGAGCGGTTTTGCGAGACTCTCGACGCGGTGGCGGCGGCCCGCGACGCGCTCGACGAAAAATGCGCCGACTTGCAAGATCGCCTGCGCCGGTTTCTCGGGCCTCTCGAAGAATTCGAGTCGCCGATGGATTTTGGCGACGATGAAATCCCGTTCTAAATCGTCTCGGGCTTGTTCCTCGATCCCCGCGGCGATTTCCAACTTGCAATTTGCCCTTGCGAGCCGACAATGGAGAAAAACCTATCGCGTGGAGGACCTGCCATGCACCGAGACGAAATTGCCCAGCAGGCGGCCATCGAGCACGAGATGCTCAAGCACATCGCCGCCGCCCTGCGGGCCACCATGCAGATGAAATCGAGCGGCGACGATTTCTCGCGGAAGCTGACCGGGCTACGCTTCATCTGCCAGTCGTTCCAGCGGCATCTGGAACACGTCATGGCCCTAGAAGAGTTCGAGGGGTATATGAACATCGTCACCGAGTCATATCCTCAATGGTCCGAGCGAACAGTCAAGCTGCGGGGCGAGCACGACCGGTTTCGCGATTCGCTCGGCGGATTGAACTATCGACTCGAACGAACCACGCCCGATGACCTTGAGGCGTTTCAGCGGCTATGCGGCGAGCTCGACGAGCTGTTGGAGCAGATCAACGACCACAACCAGCGCGAGACCGCCTTGATTCAAGAGGCGTTTTTGTACGACGTCGGCGGCGAGGGCTGACAATTATCAATGCCGCCTGGGGAGCATGTCTGGGCGCGACCGGCCAGCTTCACCTCTTTCGCTGATCGGTCGCGGCCCCCGTGGGCCGATTACTCGGGTCGCGCCGTTTTTGCGGGCGACGTGCTTCGCGCTTACCGGCGACATATATTTGCTCGTCGAGTCCTCAGTAGGCTTTCGAGTTCAGTGATCTTTGGCGCCACTTGTATCGCTGTCATGCGCCGGCGCGCAATTCATATCTGTTGGTTGGTTGCGCCAGTCCTGCTGATTATCGGCGCACACGCTGGCGCCGACGAACTGGCGTTGCCGCCCGGCATCGAGCTGATCGATAGCGCGGCCGAGAGTCGCCTGCTGGCCGAAGCCCGGGCCGGGCAAGCCGACGGCCGGTGGCTCTTCGAAGCCGCGCTGGCCGCCGGCGGGATTGACGACGAGACTTCGTTGGCATGCCATCGCACGAGCTGGCAAGGCTGGCTGGCGAAGTTGCGGCCGGCGGTCGCGGCGTGCGAGCCTCGGCGGCAGGCCGAGGCGGTCTTCGATTATTTGCACCTGCACGTTCTGCGGGGCGGTTATCAGTCCGACTGCACCGATCTGGCCCGCACCCTGGCCGGCGACGGTTACAATTGCGTGGGAGCGACCGTGCTTTTCAACTCCCTCGCGGCGGCGCTGGGGCTGCGGGTGCAGGCGATCGAAACGCCCGAACACGTTTATAGCCTGGTGGAAACGCCGGCCGGTCCACTGGAAATCGAGATGACCTGCCGCCGCTGGTTCGAAGTGATCGACAATCGGGCGAAGCGCCGCGCGCTGGCCGAGCAGACGCTGGGCAAGCCGGCGCCCGAGGCAGCGGCCGGGCGGCGGCTTTCGGCAGCGGGGCTGGTGGCGTTGATTTATTACAACGCCGGCGTCGACGCGATCGCGGCCGAAAGATTCGCCGCCGCCGCCCAGAACAATTTCAAGGCGCTGAGGCTCGATCCCGGCAACCCGCTGGCCCGCGGCAACCTGCTGGCCACGCTGAACAACTGGGCGCTGGTGCATGCCCGTGAGCACGATTATGCGGGCGCGGTTGCACTACTCGTCCACGGCCGAAGGGTCGAGCCGCTCCACGAACCCTTCCGAGCGAATCTGATCGCTCTCTACCAGCGCTGGAGCGACGATCTGCTCGCCCAAGGCCGCAGGGCCGACGCCAAGGCGGTGCTGGCCCGCGCCCGACGCGACCTGCCCGGTGAGGCAAGTTTCGAAGAAAGGTAGCCTAGGTTCCTTCGAGTTTTTCGTTCTGGGCCAGCAAGATGCGTTCGGCTCGAAAGACGACTTCCAGATCTTTATTGGCGGGCTTGGCGGCCTCTTTCAACGCCGGCACCGCCAGACGGCCTAGTTCGAGCAGCCGCTTCTCGGCCGCCTCGCGCACCGAATACTTCTCGTCCCCCAAGTCGGCGATCAGCTTTTGCACCTCGTCTTTGATCTTGGGATCGAGATTGCGAACCAGCACCAGCGCGGTGCGCACCGTTTTGCGCGGAGCGGGATATGCGACCAGCGGCAGACGCTCTTCGATGGCGTCGGGCGGCAGGCGGAAGAGCACCAGCATCTCCTTGGTCTCAAAGAGATTGCTCAGACCGCGGCCCAACAGCAGCTCGGTTTCTTTCTCGGTGAGGCCGACCTGCCGTAAGCTGGCCGCGAGCGACTCGCCGGCCTCCTTGAGCTCGTCGGAGTCTTTGGCCAAGGGGGCCGACATTTCGACGTCGACGCCCGGCAAGAGCACGGGCTGCGCGGTGGCTGTGGGCGTCGCGGGGGCCGGTTGCGCGCCAGCGGGTGTGCCCGGAGCGGCGGCCGCTCCCGCGGCTTGGGGCACGGCGGCTGCCTTGGCCGCCTTGGCCAACTCGTCCGCCGCGCGTGCCTTGGCCTCGTCGGCTTTTTTTTCGGCCTCATCTGCTTTCTTTTCGGTGGCTGCGGGCGCGGCCGCCGGTGCGTCGGCGGGTTTACTGTCGGCAGGTTTAGTCTCGGCAGGTTTGGGCTCGGCAGGTTTGGGCTCCGCGGGTTTGGGCTCCGCGGGCTTCGCCTCGGCGGGTTTCGCGTCGGCCGGTTTGGCAGGGGCGAGCTTCTCCAGGCGACCGATCCGCACGCCGTCGTCGCCCGGCGCCACGATCAGCACGTCGAGCATTGACGTCTTGCCGCGATTGGCAAGCTGATATTTGTCAGGGCCGCCGGTGAGCTGTAAGGGAACTTCGTATTTCAGTTCGCAGTCGTACACCAGAAACCGCTCGGTGCGGGCCTTGCCCTGGGCGAACAGCGCATCGAGCTCGCGACCCGCGACAAACCAGTGCTTGTCGTCGACCGCCGCCATCAGGGCATCTTTGGCCGCTTCGGGCACCGTGGTCAGGTCGAGCCAACGCAGCCGCCCGCTCTTCGACTCGGCCGGCGGCCAATGTCCCAGAAACCGTCCCGACTGCACCCGCAGGTCGACTTCAATCTCTTTGACCGGCTCGCCATGAAAGGTGATCAAGCCTAGCGGCGTGAGCTTTTGCTGCTCATTGACGCGGCTGCGCTCGGTCTCGACCACGCCCGGCATGGCGCTGGGATAGTGCTGCAACTGGTTGACTTGCTCCAACGTGGGATCGAGCCCCCACAATGAGAACTCATGGATCTCGTAATTGGCGGCCTCGTCGTCCGCGCGAACCATGGCGGCAAACAAGAGAAGGCAAAACAATGGAGGGCAAAAAGATAGACGTACTGATTTCATTTTTTTGCCCTCCATTTTTTTGCCTTCATTTGGCCCTGAGCTACTTG
>DATFDL010000577.1:0-4789 GCA_035252155.1 Pirellulales bacterium
CGCAGCGCGCATGGCGTTGCCATGCGCACAAGCGTGTTCGCTGCGACGGACGCCGTGCGGGCCTGCTATTCAACCCGACTTAGGGCTGGCTCGCACGGCGTCCGCCGCGGCGAATTGCGTCGCGCGTCGAGGCGCTGCCAACCGCGCCGCGGCGGATGCCGTGGCACCCAGTAGCCCAATCAGTGGTTCACAACCGCAGCGAAAGCCGTCAGTCAATCGTGATGGAGCACTCGGGCTCACCCGGCCTCGGCGATCGTACGCTTCTCGGCCAGGCCGTCGAGCAGCATGTGAAAGTAGATCAATCCGCCGAACTCGCGCCAGGCGCGCAACGCCCGCGAGACGCCGTGGTAATCGAGCGACTTGCGAAGCTTCAGCCGCTGCTGCAAGCGCTTGCGAGCGCCCACGTCGTCGCCGGGAAAAACGTGCGTTCGCCCCAACCCGCGCAGCAGCGCATACTCGGCCGACCAGCGGCCGACGCCGTGCAGCGTCAGCAGGCGTTCGACGGCCGCCGCGTCGTCGAGATCGGCCAGGGCCTCCAGGTCGATTTTTTCGGCAACGACATCCCGCGATAGTTCGATCATGGCTCGGGCCTTCTGGCCGCTGAAACCGAACCGCCGCAGCGTTGCGGCATCGGCGTCCGCCAGTTCGATGGGCCGCGGAAAACAGTACGCCTGGTTTTCGCCACGGGCGAGCGAAAGACCGTATCGCCGCGCGACTTTATTCAAGAGTTGCAGGCCCAGCGTCAACGTGACCTGCTGGCAGGCGATGGCATTGATCAGGGCCTCGAAGACGCTGGGAAACCGTGGCGGCTTGACACCCCGAAACCGTTCGACCACGGCGCCGAGCTTCGGCTCGCCGGCGGCGAAACGATAAAAGTCGTCGAGATGGATGCGCAATCCAAACATCCGCTCGATGTTGCGCGTGACGGCGGTTTGCAGCTTGCCGGTCAGACGCGCCCCGTGTACCGCCACTTCGATCCGCGGCGTCTTGCCGCGGCGCAATTGGCTGACGGCGACTTCGACCGGGGCCTCATCGACCGCCAGCACGCGCCGATAGGTCTCGCAGTCCCAGCGGTCGATCAGATTATCAGAGCGGCGGCGCAGCGCCCACACCGTCAGGTCGAGCCGAAACGGCGCTACGGCAGTCAGCGTGAAATGGCGTGCGGACATAGTGGTGTGCGTTCGCGCGTATCGTAGCCATCACGCTGGAGCGTGATGCCGGCCCGGCGGCATGCCGGTAGCTCGCTTCTCGGTGTGGGTGGCCGCTTTCGGAGGATCCCTCACGCGGAGCGTGAGGTCTACTGTACGCCGCACGGATGATCTCGTCAGGTCTACGTGGCAAACATTGTGCCCGTCAGCGATGCAAGATACGATAACCTTACCGCGCCGCGCACGCGAGCCGGTCGCCCCGCTATTGTTCCCGCCGCCATGCCACGTGCCGCCCTCAAAACCTGGTGCATGGTTTTTATCATCGGCGCATGGCCGATGGCCACTCGTATCGCGACTGCGGAACCCGCACCGCCCTCGGCGGCCGAGTTCTCGGACGGGGATCTCGAGTTTTTCGAGAAAGAAGTTCGCCCGTTGCTGGTCGCCCATTGCCAGAAATGCCACGGCGCCAAAATGCAAAAAGGCGGACTGCGGCTCGATTCGCGCGCGGCGGTATTGGCCGGCGGCGACACCGGCCCAGCCGTCGCTCCGGGCAAGCCCGACGAAAGCCTGCTCGTCGATGCCGTGAATTATGGCGAGCTTTATCAAATGCCGCCGACGGGCAAACTGCCCGAGGCGAGCATCGCCGTGCTGCGTCGCTGGGTCGAACGCGGAGCGCCCTGGCCCGATGAAAAAATCGCCTCGACTTCCGAAGCGAAACCGCCCGCCGCCACGTTCGATCTGGACGAGCGCGCCAAGCATTGGTGCTTTCAGCCGCTTGTTGAGAGCGGCGCGCCAGAGGTCAAAGATGCCGCTTGGGCGCATTCGCCGGTCGATCGTTTTATCCTGGCGCGGCTCGATGCGGCCCATCTGCCGCCCGCCGCGCCGGCCGACCGGCGGACGCTCTTGCGCCGATTGAATTTCGATTTGGTCGGGCTGCCGCCGACCGCCGCCGAAATCGACGCTTTTCTGGCGGATGAGTCGCCCGAAGCGCTCGCCCGCCTGGTCGATCGGCTGCTGTCCTCGCCGCACTTCGGCGAACGCTGGGGGCGGCATTGGCTCGACCTGGCGCGTTATGCCGAGAGCCGCGGACATGAATTCGATTACGAAATGCCCAACGCCTGGCAATATCGCGACTATGTCATTCGGGCGCTGAATGCCGACGTGCCATACGATCAATTTGTGACCGAACAGGTCGCGGGCGACTTGCTCGACCCGCCGCGGCGAAATGCCGCCGGATGGAATGAGTCGATCCTCGGCACCGGCTTTTGGTTCTTGGGCGAAGAAGTTCACTCGCCGATCGAGGTCGCGGCCGATGAGCTCGATCGCACCGACAACAAGCTCGACGTTTTTTCAAAGACGTTTTTGGCCCTGACCGTGGCCTGCGCCCGCTGCCACGATCACAAGTTCGATGCGATTCCGACCGCCGACTATTACGCGCTGTCGGGCTTCTTGCTCAGCTCCGGTTATCGGCAGGCGGCGTTCGACGCGCTCGATCGACAGCGAGACGTCGCCCGTGAGCTTGGCGAATTGCGCGAGGCACAAGGCCCGGCAGTGATCGAGCATGTGTTCTCGGCCATGAGACCGACGCTGGAGCGCACGGCGGCGTTGCTGTTGGCGACGCGCGACGTGCTCAGCGCGGCGCCGATCGAAACCAATCCGGCAGCCGACGCGGCACGGCGGCAAGCCGTCGAAGCAGTCGCCGCTGGGCGGCAAATTTCCCCGACGTTGCTGGCGGCTTGGGTAGAAGCGGTGCGGGCCGCCGCCAGCGATGCCGCGTCGCCGCTGCACGCTTGGGCCATCGTGGCCGTCGGGCGAGTACAACCGGGTGCGATCGCCGATGCGCTACGGACGCTTGTCGAACAGCCTCCGGGTGAGACGGCCGCCGCCGCGTCGGATGGAAAAGTCGTCATCGACTATGCGAATCTCTCTGCGACCGATTGGCTGCAAGACGGCTCGCTCTTTGGTTTGCGGCCGGTGCGTTGTGGCGAAGCGCGGTTCGGCACAATGGGCGTGCGGCCGATCACCAGGATCGTCGAGCGGGCGGCGGCGGTAAGCGACCCGCTCTGCGACGTGGCGACGCTGGCGCCCGGGGTCGGCCGCGAGCCTGGCCGACTTTCGTGGCTGCAATCGGGACGCACGTTGCGCACGCCTAGCTTCACGCTCACGGGCCGAAAGCTTTATTACCTGGTGAGCGGTTCGGGTTATGCCTATGCCGAAGTTCATTCGCACCGCCTGAACAACGGTCCTCTACACCAAGCGATGATTCGCGAGTGGCAGGCGGGAGACCGCTTTCAATGGATTGAGCACGATCTTTCGGCCTATCCCGGCCAGCGAGTGCATCTCGAATTCACGCCGCGGTCACCAGGCGATGTACAGCCGGGCATGTCCTCGACATTGGCCATCGCTCAAGTGGTCGAGGCCGAGCGGATGCCGCCGCTGCCCGAGGCGAACGGCTTTCATGCCACCCTGTTGGCCGAGGTGAACCTCGCCAGCGCCGAATCGTTGGCGGCGGCCTATCAGCAGATGTTTGCCTCCCTCGTAGAACGGAATTCATTCCGTTCCGCTTCTGCCTCTTCTCCGTCTTCTTCTTCCGACGCCGCGCTGGCCGACTGGCTCGTCGAGCATCTCGACCTGTTTGCCCCGCCCGGCGAACCGCCCCGTCGAACGATGTTGAAGACAGTCGAGCCTTTCATCGCGGCGCAAGCACAACTGCTCGAACGGCTGCCGCGCCACTTTCAGACAGCGCCTAGCATGCTCGAAGGCAGCGGCGTCGATCAGCACGTGATGTTGCGAGGCAACCATAAGACGCCGGGCGAACTGGCGCCGCGACGCTATCTGACAGCGATCGCAGGCAGCAATCAGCCCGCGATTGTCACAGGCAGCGGCCGGCTCGAGCTTGCCCGGCGAATGACCGACCCACGGCACCCGCTTTTGGCCCGCGTGATCGTCAACCGAGTGTGGCAGCACCTATTCGGCCGCGGCATAGTGCCAACAGTCGACAATTTTGGCGTGATGGGCGAACCGCCCACGCATCCAGAGTTGCTCGATGCCTTGACCGACGAATTCATGCGCGACGGTTGGTCGATCAAACGCTTGATCCGCCGGCTGGTGTTGACCAGCACCTACCAAATGTCGAGCCAGTCGACCGAGCGAGCCAGCGAGGCCGACCCGCGCAATCTGCTCTGGTCGTACCGACCTGTTCGCCGGCTCGAAGCCGAGGTGATCCGCGATGCGGTGTTGGCGGTGTCTACTCGGCTCGATGGGCGGATGTTGGGACCAAGCGTGCCGACGTATCTCAGCGAGTTGGTCGAAGGCCGGGGACGGCCGGCCAGCGGCCCGCTCGACGGCGAGGGGCGGCGGAGCGTTTATCTAAGCGTGCGGCGGAA
The DNA here is from genome assembly GCA_035252155.1 of Pirellulales bacterium. GTDB lineage: Bacteria > Planctomycetota > Planctomycetia > Pirellulales > JAICIG01 > JAICLL01. The sequence goes on from DATFDL010000577.1 coordinate 4,535, forward strand.
CTTTCTGAGTCCGTTTTTTTTGGCGTTTGATTACCCGGTGCCGTTTACCACGGTGGGCCGTCGCAGCGCGTCGAATGTGCCCGCTCAAGCGCTGGCCCTGATGAACAGCCCGTTTGTGGTGGCCGAGGCGCGGCGCTGGGCGGAGCGAGATGTCGCACCGGGCGGCTCAACCGCCAAGCGGATCGACCGGTTGTTCGTTGCGGCGCTCGCCCGACCACCCAGTGACGAAGAGCGCCGTGCGGCGATCGATTTTTT
>DATFDL010000578.1:0-3771 GCA_035252155.1 Pirellulales bacterium
TGTCGGCCGGCTTGAGAAACTGTGCCGGCACCTCGACCGGCGCCAGATCGTGGCCGGTCTTTCCCAATAGTATGCTGTTCGGTTCGTGCAGGCGATACACCGCCGAGCCTTCCGCGCCGTTGACCTCGGCCCACTCGTGCCCAAAACCGTCGCGGTGATAGCCCTTGGCCAGCGTGGTGCCTTCCCAGACGCCGGTGGCGCCGCTGGCGAATTCGCCGATCAGGCTCGACCAATCGTCCACGTTCGACGGCGGGCAGTCTTTGCCATCGACAGTGGTGGTGCGCGGGGCGAACCGGGCGACCGCTCCGCAAACCCGCGCGATCGGCCCCAGCAGATCGATGGCAAAGTCGAGCCGGTGGATCGTCATATCGAACAGGTCGCCCGCGCCGGCCAGATGTTCGTACTGCCGCCAGCCCCAACTGGTCTCGGGCCAATCCAAAAACCGTTGCGAGCGAAAATGCCGCGGCTGGCCCAGAGAGCCGCTCTGCACCAGGTGCTTCAGATATCGCATGGCCGGGGCGAAGCGATACGTGAAGGCCGTCATATGCACGACGCCGGCCTTTTGGGCGGCCTGGTACATGTCGTTCACTTCGGCGGCATTCAGCCCCAGCGGCTTTTCGCACATGATGTGCTTGCCATGTCGGGCGGCGGCCAGGGCGATGGGCCGGTGCGTGAAGTTGGGCGTGCAAATGACCACCGCGTCGATGTCAGGATCGGCGCAGAGGGCCTCGGCGTCGGTGGTGGTTTTTTCGACGCCCCATTCGCTTTTTCGCCGTTTCAGCAGCCCCTCGTCGGCGTCGCAGATGGCCGCCAGGCGGGCACGGCGATCGAGCCGGATGCCCGGCACATGGTGATAATCGCTCACGGCCCCCGCGCCGATGATGGCGATGCGCACAGGTCCGTCAGGCCGCGGAAGGGTCATGAGGGTCGGATGAAGCTCTCGAATGGAAAGGTAATAGCCTAAAGCTTTTGGTGACGCGAAACAAGGGTATTTGCGGAGTGAGCGCCGGCATCTATTTGCTCGTCTGCTCGTCTCAAAAATGACTATGTCGCGCTACGGGCACGAGAAGTGCTTTTGAACCGCGATTATGAAAGATCTCAGCCATACAACCGCTTCTACTCCGCATCCGTTGTCTGGGCGACTATGCCAGCTTGGCGCGCTGGTGGCTGCTGCGGCCATTGCGGTCGTCTGGTGGCTGGCGCCGGTGAGCACCGACCTCGACGATATCGAGTTGCTTTCGGCGATTGCGCTGCTAGGTTTTGCAGTCGTCTTGACGGGGATGGCTGCCGACCACCTCGCGGGCAACACCTCAGTGTCGGACCAGGGCCCGCTGTCTTTACGCCGACTTGTTCCAGCGGTCGCTTTGCGGTCTCGGCGGAGGCCGCAGCACCAACCGTGATGTAGGTCAGGCTTTCCAGCCTGACGAAACGGTGGCACCACGCACCGATCAACTTGCATTTATGCGACCGTCGTGCGAAAATCGTGAAACGCATGCTCGGCTGGGGTCATGTACTTCCAGGCAAGCGTGCGAGGGCGTTTCGAAGCTGACGAGGAGACCGTCAAAATGCGATCGATTCAGCATGCCTTAGGGGCTGCGGGCGCGGTTTTCTGGCTGGCGGCGGCGGCCGGCCCACTGGCCATGTGCCGCGCGGATACGGCTAAGCCCGTGATCGAAGCTCCCGGCCTGGGCGATCCCGGCCAATTGAAAAAGCTGGAGATCGTGCTCGTCGGCGATGCCGTGCTCCGCGGACCCGACGCGCGAAAACAGCTTTTAGTGGACGGTCATTATTCCAGCGGGCAGGTGCGCGATTGGACGAGCCAGGTCGCGTATGAATCGTCGCCGCAGGGGGTGGTGAGTATTGACGCCGCAGGCATGGTCACACCCTTGTCCGACGGCCAGGCGCAGGTCACCGCAAAAACGCCGCAGGGAATTAGCGCCACAGCGGAAGTGCGCGTCGAAAGTTTCGCCACGCCGCGGTCCATCAACTTTCCCAATCAGATCGTGCCGATCTTCACCAAGAACGGCTGTAACGCCGGTGGTTGCCACGGCAAATCGACCGGCCAGAACGGTTTTAAGCTGTCGCTGCTGGGTTTCTATCCGACCGACGACTATGAATACCTGGTGAAAGAGGCCCGCGGACGGCGGCTGTTTCCCGCGGCGCCCGAGCGCAGTTTATTGCTATTAAAAGCCACCAACACGGTGGCTCACGGCGGCGGCCATCGACTGGAAAAAGACGGCTATGAATATCGCCTGATCACGCGCTGGCTCGAGCAAGGCATGCCGTATGGCCAGCCCGACGATCCGACCGTCGAACGCATCGAAGTTTTTCCCTCGACGCGCGCGATGGAGCGCGACGGCCGCCAGCAGCTTGCCGTGCTGGCCTATTATACCGACGGCAGCGCCGAAGACGTCACACACATCGCCCAGTTCGAATCGAACGACGGCGAAATGGCCGAGGCCGGCCGCGCGGGGCTGGTTCACACGCTCAACTTGACGGGCGACGTGGCCGTGATGGCCCGTTATCAGGGCCAGGTGGGCGTCTTTCGGGCCACTATTCCGCTGGGTGTGCAAATCGCCGAGCAAGACCTGCCGCCGGTTCGCAATCTGATTGACGAAGCGGTGTTTGCCAAGCTGCGGGCGTTGGGCATTCCGCCGTCGCCCGTGTGCGACGACGCCACCTTCGTTCGCCGGGCGTCGCTCGACATCGCCGGCCGCTTGCCCACTGCCGACGAGGCTCGGGCGTTTGCCGCCGACACCGATCCGGCCAAACGCGACAAGCTCATCGATCGGCTGCTCGACAGCTCGGCCTACGCCGATTACTTCGCCAACAAGTGGAGCGTGATCCTGCGCAATCAACGGGTGAACCAGAACTACACCCGTGGCACCTACGCCTTTCACGATTGGATCCGCCGCAGCTTCATCACCAACAAGCCCTACGATCAGTTCGTGCGCGACATCGTGGGGGCGTCGGGCGAGATCGGCCAGAATCCGCCGGTGGCCTGGTATCGCGCGGTCGCCACCACCGAAACGCAGTTGGAAGACACCGCGCAACTGTTCCTGGGCCTGCGCATTCAATGCGCCCGCTGCCATCACCATCCGTTCGAGCGCTGGAGCCAGCACGATTATTATTCGTTCGCGGCATTCTTTTCGCGCGTGGGTCGCAAGAACGGCATTAACGGGTTGCAGCCGCGCGACGAGCAGCGCATCTTCCACAACCGCGGCGAGGCCCGTGCCCGCAACCCGCGCACCGGCGAGCAACTGCAACCCGCCGGGCTGGGCGCCGAGCCAATCGATCCCTCGCCCGACGAAGACCCGCGACAGGCGCTGGTCGATTGGATGGTCTCGCCCGGCAATCCGTTCTTTGCCAAGGCGCTAGTCAACCGCTACTGGAAGCACCTTTTGGGTCGCGGCATCATCGAGCCGGAAGACGACATGCGGGTGACGAACCCCGCGTCGAATCCTGAGCTGCTGCAGGCGCTCGCCAAGCATTTCGTCGAAAGCCGCTATGACCTCAAGGAGCTGATTCGCACGATCTGCCGATCGAGCACGTATCAGTTGCACTCGGAGCCGAACGAGTACAACGCCGGCGACAAGCAGAACTTTTCGTATTATCATCCCAAGCGGCTGAACGCCGAGGTGCTTTACGACGCGCTGAACCAGCTCACCGGCACGGTGACGAATTTCGGCGGTCTGCCCGCGGGCACGCGGGCGGTGCAATTGCCCGACAGCGGCGTGAACAACTATTTCTTGACGGTGTTTGGCCGCCCGC
>DATFDL010000579.1:0-4661 GCA_035252155.1 Pirellulales bacterium
CCCCATCCGCCTTGTGCGGATCGGTGAACGAGATGGTTAGCTAGCAAATGCCCCGAAAAGCCGGTAAAAGACCCCATCCAGCTTGTCTGGATGGTGAATCAGATCTCTCGGGCGGCACCATCGCCCCAAATCTCCTTCACCATCCAGACAAGCTGGATGGGGTCGCGGAAAACGTGGCAATTTACGGCTAGCACGCCATCTTCTTCACCATCGAGACAAGCTCGATGGGGTCCGAAACGCGCAACACCAAAACATGCGCGTCGGGTTAATGTCCCGACAGCCGCCCCGCACCACACTGTTAGGACTCCACCTGCTGAGCAGGTGGCCTTGACCCGCGGGGGGCAAATCACTATGGTCCGCCCACGGCTACCCCCTCTCTGCGTTCATTTCGCGTCAAATCACATCGAGTCATAGGCATGAAGCCGAAAACGACGCGGGCTTGCTCCGCGCAGGCTCGCTACGAACGGCGGCAGTTTCTGCAATTGGCGGCCGGCCTGGCCACGGCGGGCGTGGCGACCGCGGGCTGCGCCCGATTAACCAAGAACCTGCGGCTGCAAAGCCCCGAAGACGACCTGAAAGCCACCGAGGTGCGGTTGATCGGCGACGTCGCCGTGCCGCAGGGCAATCTGCCGCAGGTGGTCGAGTCGGTGGGCCTGGTGACGGGGCTGCCCGGCACCGGCAGCGACCCGCCGGTCTCTTCCGAGCGTTCGCTGCTGATCGACGAAATGCAAAAACGCGGCGTGGCGTATCCCAACCAGGCGCTGGCTTCGCCCGAAACCGAGATGGTGTTGGTGCGAGCCTATTTGCGGCCCGGCATTCAAAAGGGCGATCATTTCGACGTCGAGCTGCGCGTGCCCACTCGCAGCGAATGCACCAGCCTGCGCGGCGGTTGGCTGATGGAAACGCGGCTGCGGTTCATGGCCGAGCTGCGCAATCAGGTGCGCGAGGGCAAAACCCTGGCCCGGGCCGAAGGGGCGGTGCTGGTCGATCCCACGGCCGAAGGCGAGCGCGACCGCATCAAGCTGACGCGGGGGCGCGTGCTCGGCGGCGGCGTGGCCATCGAGTCGCGCAAGCTCGGGCTGATTATCAACCGGGCCGAATTTCAAAACGTCACCACCAGCGCCCAGATCGCCAACGCGGCGAACCAGCGGTTTCACACGTTCACCAGCGGTGTAAAGCAGGGGGTCGCCACTGCCGAAAACGACAAATACATCGAACTGGCGGTCCATCCCCGGTATAAGGACAACGTCGAGCGATATCTGCGCGTGGTCCGCGCGCTGCCGCTGCGAGAATCGTCGGCCGAGCGGATGGCCCGCTTGGCCCTGCTCGAGCGGCAATTGCTCGATCATCTCACCGCGGCCCCGGCGGCCTTGAAGCTCGAAGCTTTGGGTAAGGAAGGAGTGAAAGCGCTTCGCAAGGGAATCGCCTCGAACGATCTGGAAGTCCGGTTTTACTCGGCCGAGGCCCTGGCGTATCTCGACGAGACCGACGCGGTGGCCCCCTTGGCCGAAGCCGCCAAGCACCGGGCCTTCCGCGCCTACGCTCTGACCGCGCTGAGCGCCATGGACGACTACTCGGCCGCCGAGGCGCTGCGCGAATTGCTCGACGCGCCGAGTGCCGAGACCCGCTACGGCGCTTTCCGCGCGTTGTGGGCCATGAACAATCAAGATCCGCTGGTGCGCGGCGAAAGCCTGGGCGATCAGTTCAGCTATCACGTGCTCGAAACCAAGGGACCGATGATGGTTCATGCCACCCGCGGCTTTCGGGCCGAAGTGGTGCTGTTCGGTCCCGATCAGCGGCTGCTCACGCCCTGTACGCTGGAGGCGGGCAAGACCATCCAGGTAATCTCGCGGGGCGGAGACGAAGTGACCATCAGCCGCTTTGCCGTGGGTGAGCAGGACCAGAAGCGCGTGGTTTCCACCCGCATCGACGAGGTCATTCGCGAGGTCGTAGCCCTGGGAGGCACGTATCCCGACGTGGTGCAACTCTTGCACCAGGCCAAGTCGCGGCATAATCTGGAGAGTCGCTTCGAGATCGACGCCCTGCCTCAAGGCGGCCGGACTTATGATCGGCCGACGGACGGCGACGAACCGGACGACGACGAGCACTTTGTCATCGCCAACCCGCTGCCCGGACTGTTTGCACGGCCGGGCGGCAAAGACGACGACGACCGCTCGAAAAAGAAGCACGCCCGCCGCGACGACGACGCCCCCGAGCGGTCGCTGTGGGACCGACTCTACGACACCGTCACCGGGTGGCAGGTCTGGGGCCAGTGAACTATCGTACCGCATGCTGAGAGCGCTGGAACTGGTCGGCTTCAAAAGCTTCGCGGACCGCACACGGTTTGAGTTTCCCAGCGGCATCACGGCGGTGGTCGGACCCAACGGTTCGGGCAAGTCGAACGTCGTCGACGCCATCAAGTGGGTGCTCGGCGAACAGAGCGTCAAAAGCCTGCGCGGCAAGGAGATGGCCGACATCATCTTCAACGGGTCGGCCACCCGTCATCCGCTCAATGCCGCCGAGGCCACGCTCACCTTCGACAATGCCCAGGGCGCCCTGCCGATCGACACGCCCGAAGTGCTCATCACCCGCCGCATCTATCGCAGCGGCGAGGGCGAGTATCTGATCAATCGGCAGCCCTGCCGGCTGCGCGATATTCGCGACCTTTTTTCCGGCACCGGGGTGGCCACCGAAGCCTACAGCGTGATCGAACAGGGCAAGGTCGATGTGATGCTGCAGGCCTCGCCCAAAGACCGCCGGGCGTTGTTCGAAGAGGCCGCCGGCATCAGCCGCTTCAAAGCCAAGAAGCTCGAATCGCTCCGCCGGCTGGAACGGGTCGAACAAAACCTCTTGCGGCTGTCCGACATTGTCGACGAGGTAGGCAGCCGCTTGCGCAGCGTGCGGATGCAGGCCTCCAAGGCCAAGCGATACAAAGAGCACGCCGACCGGCTGCAAGAACTGCGCACGCAGGTGGGTCTGGCCGATTGGCGTCGGCTAAGCCAGCGGCTGGCCGAGCTCGAGGCGGAACTGGCCGAGCTGGCCCGTCGGCGCGACACGGCGCTGGCGCGGGCCGAACAACTCGACGCCGCGGGGCACGAGCTGGAAAACGCATTGAACGAGACGATCGAGGCCCGTCGGCAGTGCGACGACCAGCTCGCCGGCAATCGCGAACGCATTGCCTTGCACGAGGCGACCGTCGAGCAGCAGCTTGCCCGCGTACACGAAGCCGAAGCCGAGATCGCGCGGCTGCTGGGGCAGCTTGGGGCGATGCGGATTCGCGCCGGCGACTTGGAGCAGCAAGTGGCCGAAACGTCGGCGGCGGTGTCCGAGGCCGCTCGCCAGGCGGAAGCGAAGAGCCAGGTGCTCAACGACTGCGAGCGCGAGCTGGCCGAGCGGTCGCAGCAGTTTGACGAAGCTCGCGGCGAGTATGAAGCCGGCCGGGCCGCATCGCTCGAGGCCACACGGTCCTCGGCGGCGCTCGAAAGCGAGGCGGCGGCGCTCGACGCGCAACTCGAATCGGCCCGCGCCACCTTGGCTCGGCGGCAGCAGCAAATTGCCGAACTCGACGCCGCCCGCCTTGCAGCCACCACCGAGACTGAGCGGCTCGCCCAGCGGCAGCAAGTTTTAGCCGGCCAAGTCGAGCAAGCGGTCCACAGCCGCGCGGCGGCCGAGGCCCGCGTGGCCGAGCTGCGCGGGCGGCAGCATGACCAAGCCGCTCGGTTGGCCGAGTTGCGACAGCGACAAGCCGCCGCCGGCGAGCGGGCGGCCCTGGTCGAAGAGCTCGAACAACGTCAAGAGGGACTGGGCGCCGGCGTCAAGGAGCTATTGGCCCAGGCCCGCCGCGAAAGCTCCGGTCCCTTGGCCGCCGTGCGGGGATTGTTGGCCGATTTGCTGCACGTCAAGGTCGACACAGCGCCGCTGGTCGAGGCCGCCCTGGGCGAAAAAGCCCAGGCCGTCGTCGTCGAGCTGGATGCCAAGTTTTTGGCCTGGGTCGATCGCGAATCTGCGCGGCTGCCTGGTCGCGCGATGTTCTTGCCGCTGCGTCCCGCTGTCGCCGAAGCGGGCGAAATGCCCGTGCTCGACGGGTTGCCCGGCGTGCATGGCCGCGCCGATCAATGGGTCGATGTGGCGGCTGAGCTTAAGCCGCTGATTCGTCAGTTGCTCGGCCAGACATGGATCGTCGAAGGTCTGACGCGAGCGCGAGAATTAGCGTCGGGCGTGGGTCGCGGCTGCACCTTCGTCACGCTGGCCGGCGAAGTTCTGGCCGCCGATGGCTCACTCTCGTTGGGACCGCGGCTGGCCGCGGCCGGGCTGATCTCACGCCGCAGCGAATTGCGGGCCTTGAAAGAACAGCTCGCCGCCTTGGCTGCGCAAGTGCGGGCCGCCGCGGCGGAAGCCGACGAGCTCGACCGGCAAGTCGCCGAAGTAAGCGAGGCGCTCGCTAGGCTGACCATCGAACACCAAGGGGCGATCGACGAGTTGAACGAGCATCGCCTGCAATTGGCAGCGGTCGAGACACGCGGGCGGCAGATCGACGATCAACTCACATTGCTGGCCGACGAGCGAGACCAGGCTCAAAATCAGACCGAAACAGCGGCCCGCACGGCGGAGGCTTTACGCGATCGCCTCGCAGCGGCCCGCGGCCGTCTCGCGGCGGCGGA
>DATFDL010000580.1:0-3306 GCA_035252155.1 Pirellulales bacterium
ATTATTGCGTTTTTGGCATTGGCCATCGACATGGGGCTGTTGGCCGTCGCTCGCACGCAAGTGCAAAACGCCGCCGACGTCTCCGCTTTGGCCGGCGTGCGGACTCTCAACGGCAATCCGGCCACCAACAACAACTTCGCCGCCGTCACACCCGCGGCCCAGGCGGCCATTACCGCGAACTCGGTGCTTTCCGTGCCCATGCAAAGCTCGCAGGTGAGCGTCAACATCGGCCGCTATGCCTATAACGCCACCACGAAACAGTTCGAAGGCCAGTTGCCCGGCTCGGGCACGAACAATTGGAGCCTCGTACAGTCGAAGGTCAGCCTCGACATCAGCAACAGCATGGTCTTCTCACGCGTGCTCGGGTTGAAGACGCCCACGCTGCAAGCCACAGCCACGGCAGTGCATCGACCGCGCGACGTGGCGCTCATCCTCGATTACTCAGGCTCGATGCGGTTCGCCACCTATCCGGGCGTTTTGTCCGGGCTGAACAACTATGTGAATAACGCCGACACGAACGTGCCGCAATTCGGACACTATGCGGCGGCGGGCGCGGGTTCGATGTACGCGACTTCGTTTACGCTGCCTTATCTGGCGGCCAATATCACTGCCACCACGAGCGATGGCCGCCCGCCCCTGTGCGCCGATTTTTATCAAGATAGCAGCGGCACGCCCGGCTTTTCCCCAGCCCCGTCGAGCTACGGTACGACGCCGGGCGGCGACGATTACTTGAAGGTCAACTACAACACGGGAACCAACTATGCCTACAGTGCCGCGGACCTTTTGGGCTACAGTGCTCCCACGACTTCGACCTACGACACGAATTTCGAAACGCTCGGCTACACGGCGTATGGCATGGCGCCGTCGTTCAATGGATACACGCAGGGGCCCGGCTATTACGGCAAAACTTTCTACATCTGGCCGCCAAACCCGATCGACGATTGGCGCAAGAATTATTTTACGTATCCGGGCAGCACCACGCCCATGGACGACAACTCATTATTATGGGATTCGTCCACGGGAAGCTGGATGGCGCCCGGCGCCACCTATTCCGTCAACTATGCGGCAATTCTCAACTTCATTAAGAACATCGGGCCGAACCCGTTTCCGCCCTCGTTGCAGTCGGGGCGGATCGTGTATTACACGGCTATTCCCAACACGATCGACACCTCGTCCGATCCGCCCACCGACCTGAACCAGCGGTTCTGGAAAGATTACATCGATTACGTGCTGGGCGCGTGCGACTTGGGCGGAGGCTTTTATTTGCCCATCAACACCCCGGACTTTTGGGGTCTGACCGGCTACGGCAACGACTTCACCTGGGGCACGCCCACGATCACGCCCAAGGCCAACTTGAAAGGCGGCGCGAAGAAGACCCCCTACATGTTCTATGGCGACAATCCGCAGCGGCCCAAGCTGAACTTTTGGTTCGGACCGCTCACGATGGTCGATTTTCTCGAAAACGAGACTTTGTTGAGCCTCTTGCAGGCGTTCGGTTACCCTGCGGCCTCACGCTATTGCTGGTGGCCCGGCACCTGCCACGAGGCGCCGATGTACGCCTGCAAGCTCGGCATCCAAGCCGCCCTGAACGACATCTACAACAACCACCCCAACGATTACGTCTCGCTGATGATGTTCAGCGTGCCCAAGCAGTCGTCGACCGACAATAGCGGTGCGCGATTCAACCGCGTGCGCGTCGGACTGGGGCAGAGCTATCAGAATATGCAAGATTCGCTCTGGTATCCGCCGGCCACCGTGGGCGTGGGCGGCACGGTCACGCCTTACGACCCGAACAACATCGAGGTGCCCAGAGCGTATGGCGGCACTTGCTACGCGCACCCGCTGATGTTGGCCTACAACCAGTTCAACGCTTCGACGGCCTGTCTCAACTTCACCACTCCGGCGGGAGATGCCGGCGGCAACGGCCGCAAAGGCGCCCAGAAGATTATCATCTTCGAGACCGACGGCGCGCCGAATGCCACCGCCACGGCCACGCTGAACAACGGCGGGCCTTATCAGTCGTACTACAGCGTGCGCTACAGCATGAGCAATCCCGGCGGCAGCGAGTATCCCACCGTGGCCCTTTACAACGACAACGATCCGGCCGTGACCTCGCAGATTTACACCATTTGCCAGCAGCTTGCCGCGCCGGACACGGCCAGCCCGCCCGGATATTCAAGTGGTTCGCACAAATTGCAGCTTCACTGCATCGGCTTCGGCCCATTGTTCGCCCCCGGCAGCTCCGAGGCCGCCGCCTGCACCAACACGCTCAACCAGATGCAGATCTACGGCAACGTCAATGACGGCATGCCGAGCTACAAGATTATCTATGGCGATCAAAACACGGTGATCACCAGCCTGCAACAGGCCATCAACAAGATTCTGGAAAGCACCATCCCGGTGTCGTTGATTCAATGATCCTCCCGGCGATCGCTCAATTTGAGGCCGTCAGTAAGCGGTATGGCAGTTGGTTGCCGGTGCGCGCCGTGCAGGCGTTGGACTGCGTAAGCTTTGCGATTCCGCGCGGCGAAGTGTTCGGCCTGGTTGGTCCCAACCGCGCCGGCAAGAGCACGCTGGTCAAGTTGTTGCTGTCGCTCTGCCGGCCAACATCGGGCCGAATCACCCGCTTTGGCAGGCCCAGCAGCGATCGGCGCACGCTTGCCCGGATCGGCTACATTCACGAGAGCCAGGCGCTGCCGCGTTATTGGCATGCCGAGGGCCTGCTGCACTATTACGGCACGATGAGCGGCATGACCGCACGTGCCGTCCGCCGTCGCACCGGTGAATTGCTGGCCCGCGTGGGGCTGGCCGACCGCCGCCGCGAACCGATCGGCCGGTACAGCAAGGGCATGCTGCAACGGCTGGCGCTGGCGCAGGCATTATTAAATGATCCCGAGTTGCTGGTCTTCGACGAGCCGACCGAAGGCATGGACCTGCTGGCGCGACGATTGGTGTATGAGGCCATTACGGAGCAGCGGGCGCGGGGCCAGAGCGTATTGTTGGTCTCTCATTCGTTGGCCGACATCGAGCGGGTTTGCGATCAGGTGGCGGTGCTGCGTGAGGGACGCTTGGTTTTTGCCGGGCCGATCGCGGAGTTGCGTACTCAAGGCCGGCCGGCGGCGCCCCAGTCGCTCGAAGCCGTGCTCCAGCCCATGTACGAGCGCGAGGCCGTCTGCGTATGAGCCATCGTAACCATCACGCTCCGCGTGATGCTGACGCCACCGGCGTCCGGCGCCTTGCTGTTCCGCTTCCTGAAACTTTACGGCCGGTGGCTGGGGCAGAGCCTTGGCGATGCCCCGGTGCATG
>DATFDL010000581.1:0-6135 GCA_035252155.1 Pirellulales bacterium
CATTGATGCCATTCGGGCCTGGCGGGCCGCCACGCGCAAGCCGACGCCGGCGAGCGACGGAGGCCGCGCCAAATGGGAAGAAAAAAAAGCCCGGGCCGAGGCGTTGATGAAAGAGCTGCGCTACCGCGAAGCGCGGGGCCAGCTCGTGAGCGTGGCCCGCGCAAGCCAGGTGATCAAGCGGCACATTAGCGAGGTCAACACGCACCTGGACCAACTGCCGGATTACGCAGTCGCGAGCGCGCGGCTGCCAGACGAGCATAAGAAAAAACTGCGCGAGCGGATCAAGGCGAAGGTGCGCGACCTGCGCGCCACGCTCGAACGTTCGCTGCGGGCGATGGCCAAGGAGGCGAGAACCGAGGGAAAGCAAGACGGAGCGGAGGCCGACGACGAGTGACCCGGTCGACCGCCGCGCTGCTGGAGTCGATCGCCGACGCCTGGCGGCCGCGGCCCGACATCACGCTGGCCGAGTGGTGCGAAACACACCTGCGGCTGCCGGCGACGACCAGCGCCTCGCCGGGCGGCTACGACCTGCGGCGCTATAGTTATTGCCGCGGCGTGCTCGACGCCGCCGAAGATCCTGAAGTCGAGAGGATTGTGCTGATGTGGATCCCGCAGTTGGGGAAAACGACTCTTTTGCAGGCCATCCTGGCCGGCACGGCCGTGCTCGCCCCGGGGCCGGCCATGCTGGGCACGCCCGACAAGGACTCGCTGCTCGAGCTGCGCGACAAGTTTTACGCGCTGTGCGAAGAGACCGAGGAGCTGCGCGACACGGTGCCGCCGCCGCGGCTGCGCAACAACCGCTGGATCGACGTGGGCGGCTGCCGCTGCCAGCTCGCCTATAGTTACAACACGCAGCGCATGAGCGGCAAGAGCTGCCGCCTGGTGATCAAAACCGAAATCGACCGCTGGCGCAAAACCAAAACGCACGGCGACCCGAGTCTGATCATCGACGAGCGCGTGAAAGCCTTCCACCGCTCGTTGATCGTCGAAGAAAGCACGGCGAGCGACGAGAACTCGCGCATCTACGCCAGTTACCAGCAGTCCGACCGGCGCCGATTTCTCGTGCCCTGTCCGCGTTGCGGTCACTATCAAGAGCTGCGGTTCAACCCCTTGCGCAAGGGTCCCTTCGCGGGCCGCGGTGGCGTTGCCGGCCTTCGCGATGAGCAAGGCGAACTGCTCACTTCCGACCAGGTCGCCGGCAGCGCGCATTATCTCTGCGAACAGGGATGCCGGATCGAAAGCGACGACAAGCCCGGCATGGTCGAGCAGGGCGTGCACGTGCCGAAGGGCCAGACCCTCGACAAGCGGGGCCGGATCGTAGGCCAGCCGCTGCGCAGCCGGCGCGTGTGGGGCTCGCGGCTGAACTGTCTGTACAGCGAAACGATTACTTTCGCCAAGGCCGCGCAAAAATATCTGGAATGCCGCGGCAAGCTGGCCGCCATGCAGGTCTGGGTCAACGACTGGCTCGGCACACGATTTAAGCAGCGCGGCAAAACTCCCAAGTGGAGGTCGCTCTGGGCGCGCCTCAAAACCGCCGATCCGCCCGACGTGGCGCCAAGTTGGGCCATCTTCCTCACCGCCGGCGTCGACCCCGGGCCGCATTATTGCCGGTGGGCCGTGCGGGCCTGGGGCGAAGGCGGAGTCAGCGCGCTCGTCTCCTGGGGCACGACGCGCGGCAGCCCGACGAGCCGCATGGCGCACCTGGCCGCGCTCCGCGGCGAGCTGCTGGAGCGGCACTTCCCTCTCACCGCGCCCAACGACGCCGGCGACAAGTCGCTGCAAGTCCGACTGATGGGGGTCGACGTCGGCTATCAGAGCCACCTCGTCCACAGTTGGTATCGCACCCTGCCGGCGCCGCTGGGCCGCCGCGTCCGCCAGCTCGCCGGCAAGCAGGAGCTGCCCCACGGCACCCAATGGCGGAGGAACGTCGTCGAGGTCTCGGCCCGCACGGGCAAGCGCTACGAAGGCGGCCAGGAGCGGTGGGAGATTTCCAAGGCCATCTTCACCGAGGACCTGCACGCGCGCTGGAAACAGGCGACCAACGAGGCCGGCGCCTGGCTGCTCTGCGACGCAAGACTCGGCACGCTGGAGCTTTACCTGCGCGAGCTGACCAACGAACGCGCCGCCCGCAAGGTGACCGCCGGCGGGCGCACCGTCACCGTCTGGGAAAAAATCGACGGCAACGTCGGCAACCACTTCGCCGACGTCGAATCCATGAATCTCGCCCTGGCCGAAATGGTCACGGGCGGAAACTGGTCGAACCTGGCGGCCCAAAAGCGGAGGGCCAAGGCCAAATCTCGCGGCGCGCGCCGAGACAGCGCCGCCCCCACTAACCAACAGCAACCCTACGGGAGAATGCGATCGTGAGCAAAAAGCGATTCACGCCGGCCGGCGCGGGCCTGGGACTGAACGACGACGGGCCGATCGCGGGCGACACCGCCGGCGACGACGGCGAGGCCGTCGCATCCGCGCCGGCGAGGCACCGTCAGGACCGGAGGCCCGTGTGCCGCAAGCACGGCCAGCAGATGGTCGCCTACTCGACGAACGCCATGTACACTTTCTACCGCTGCCCGCGCGAGGGTTGCGACGAGCGCGACAAAAAGGTCCGACCGGTCGGCCCGCTCGCAAGCCTTTATGGAAATGGTCGCGGCAGCGAGCCCGCGACAGTCGAGGAACGATGATCTTGCTCCACACGAACCATCTCGCCTACTTGGTGGCTAAGCCCGACGACGTGCTGGCTTGCCTGCGGGGCGAGGCGAAGATGAACACCGCGCGCCTGCCTCTCGATGCTGAAATCGTCGATCTCCGGTTTGACCCGGGTCGCGAGCTTTTCGCGATCTGGTTTGAATCGCCCAGCTTCGCCGAAGTGCCCGAGGGCGACTGCCTGCCCTGCCTCGGAGATGCGCAGTTCGAGCAGCGGCGTCCGTGAGCCGCCGCAACCGCAAGCCGCGCAGCGTCTTGCCGCCGGGCACCTATCGGCGGCTGGCTGCCGCGCTGCGCCCCGAACTGCTGGCGCGCACCGCGTCGCCGCCGCCGGCCGCTTCGCGCGAAGCGTTACCAAAGTTTGGTAAAGACTTCCAGCGCCGCCTGTTTTAGAGTCGCCGCCTTATGGCGAGTGACGCTGCAATGCTGGCGACCGTCGAGGCCGTGATCACCAAACGCCTCGCCGGCGACGCCTACGAGTCCTACAGCGAGCAAGAGCTCCAGTTCCACGGCACCGAGCTCGACACGCTGTTCAAGATCCGCGAGCGGCTGCGTCGCACAAGCCAACCTTTCGCCTTGGCCGCCTTCAGCCGGCCGCGCAACGTCCAGAGCTCGGGCGCATGAATCTTTTGACCGCGGGAACGATCGACGTTTCGTCGGCCGGCGTGATCGAGCACGCCGACGCGCCGGCGCCCTCCGCGCCGCGCCGCCCCGCCCAGAACGAAACGCGAGGAAGGCGCGCGACGTCCAAAAAACTCCGGCAGGCGGCCATTCGCGAGGTCGCCCAGGGCAATCCCGACCGGCTGCTGGCCCAGACCTTTTGGGGCACCGGCACCAGCTACCGCGACGCCGCCCAGACGCGGATGAATCGCGATTGGGTCACCGGCCACATGTCCGGCGACATGGCGATTTTTTCGAGCTGGGACACCCTCATTCGCCGCGCCCGCGACTTGGTGCGGAACGAGCCTTGGGCCCGGGCCGCCATCAATAAGATCGCGCTGAACGTCGTGGGCGAGGGCATCCGCACCGAAAGCGAGATCGAGTTCGACGACGGCACGCTCGACGACGAAACGAACGCCCAGATCGACGCCGCCTTCGAACACTGGGCGATGCACGAGGCCGACGCCGCCGGCCAGCTCACCTGGTACGAGATCCAGCAGCTCGCCATGGCCGAGACCCCCGAGTCCGGCGAAGTGTTTTTGGTCGCGTGCCATAAACACGAGCGCAACCGCTCGATTCCGCTCTGCTTTCAGGTGATCGAGCCCGAGCAGCTCTTCCCCGGTTACGACTGGCCGGGCGACTGGGTGCAGCCGGGCGGCAATCCCGTGATTCAGAACCGCGACAAGATCAAGCGCGGCATCAAGTTCGACAAGTGGGGCGCGCCGCAGTCGTACCATTTTTGGTCCGACCATCCGTACGACATCGTGCCCTCGCTTCAAATGAGGCCGGTGATTTTGGAGGCCGCGCGGGTCATTCATTACTTCGCGAAGACGCGGCCCAGCCTGACCCGCGGCATCACCTGGTTTCACAACATTTTGCAGGCGATGCGCGACCTCGGCGAATACCTGGGCGACGAGATGGCGGCCGCCCGCATCGGCTCGCTCTTCGTCGCCGCGGTCAAGCGCGAAGCCGGCGCCGGCACGGGCCTCGGTCTCGAAGACGACAGCACGTCGACCGATATTGAGGCTGACACCGGCAACCCGCTGGTGAATCTCGGCCCCGGCATCGTGGCCGATCTCGGCCCCAACGATTCGGTCGAGCAGATCAACCCCACGCGGCCCAACAAAGACGCCGGCGCGTTTTTAAGCCTGATTCTCAATTCGATGGCCAACGGCGTGGGCCTGAGCTACATCGGGCTGACGGCCGACGTCTCGAAGGCCAATTTTTCCAGCGCCCGCTTCGCCCGCCAGGCCGACAAGAAGTTCTGGCAGTTTTACCAGGCCAATTTCGGGCGGCGGGTGGTGCTGAACGTCCGCCAGCGGGTCGTCGAGCAGCTCATCGCGCTCGATCGCATCCCGAGCCTCTCGCCCAACCAGCTCGCCGCCAATCGCGACCGCTGGCTCTGCACGCGGCTGTTGCCGCCTGGCTGGGACGAGCTCGACCCGGCCAAAGATATTGACGCGGCGATCGCCCGCATCCGGGCGGGATTGAGCACGCTGCAGGAGGAATGCGCCGGCCGCGGACGCAACTGGCGCAAGGTGCTCGTGCAGCGGTTCCGCGAGCGCGAGTTCGCCCGCGAGCTGGGCCTGAATCTTTCGGTCGACCAGTTGCCGTCGCTGCCCAAAATCGCCAGCCCGGCGCCGGCGCAAGCCGTCGAGTCCGACGAGGCCGCCGACGACGTCCGCGACGACGTGGGGGAGGCCGCCTGATGCCGATCGCAAAACCGCTCAAACTGTCGCGCAAGTATCGGCACGTCGCCGCGGCCGTCTACCAGACGCCTTGGGCGATCACCGAAGAAAAGTTCAACACGATCCTCGACGTGCTCGAGCTGCGCCGCCAGGGCCAGCGAATCACGTCCGAGGAGCTGCGGCTGCTCTTTGGAGACGAACCCGACGAAGACGACGATTCGCTCTTCGCCGTCACGCCCTCGGGCATCGCCATCATGCGTTTGCAGGGCGTCATCTCCCAACGCATGAATCTCTTCATGCGGATTTCCGGGGGCACCTCCACCGAATTGTTCGGCCACGCGTTTGACCAGGTGATGGCCGATCCCGAGATCAAGGCGGTCGTGCTCGACACCAATTCGCCCGGCGGCTCGACCGGCGGCGTGCCCGAGCTGGCGGACAAGATTTACAGCGCCCGCGGCCGCAAACCGATCATCGCCGTCGGCAATACGCTGATGGCTTCGGCGGCCTATTGGATCGGCTCGGCCGCCGACCAGGTGATCGCGTCGCCCTCCGCGCCGATCGGCTCGATCGGCGTGCTGATGGTGCATAGCGAGCGGAGCAAGCAGGATGCGAAACTCGGCCTGACGCGGACCGTCATCCGCGCGGGCCGTTTCAAGGCGCTGGGTAACGACGCCGAGCCGCTGAACGCCGAAACCCAGGGCAAGCTGCAGGAGTTCGTCGACAGCATGTACGCGCTGTTCGTCGAGGCGGTGGCCCGCAACCGCAAGGTCTCGACGGCCGCCGTCACCGGCGGCATGGGCCAGGGCGACCTGGCCCTCGGCCGCGACGCTGTCAGCGCCGGCCTGGCCGACGACGTCGACACGCTCGAGGGCGTGATCGCCAAGCTCGAAAGCCGTCTTAAGACGTCTGCCGTAGGAAAAGGTTTTGAAAACAACGCGCGGGCGGTGACGGCCGCGCAGTCGGTAAGTACACCTCTCACCGCTGACAAAAGCTCGGGGGCCATCTCGCCCGCGCAACCAGGCACACCTCTCACCGCTCTAAAAGGAGTTCCGGCCGTGAATCCGAAGATCAAAGCGCACCTGTT
>DATFDL010000582.1:0-6241 GCA_035252155.1 Pirellulales bacterium
GTTGCTCACCACGAAGCATTCGTCGGTCTGAAGCCAGGCGGCGTCGCGCGGAGTCATCACGACGGGCCGCCCGTCGAGCTTCAGCGACGGCTTACCAATGAGTTGTGCGGGCCGTAAAACTTTTTTGAACAGGTAGCCGCCCGGTCTGTCGTCTTCGGGCGGGCGGTAATAGGCGTTTTCGGCGGCAAGCTGCTTGCCGTATTGGTCGAGCGTTTCGGGCAATACAAAACTCGGCTGTTGGATGCGTTGCCCGTTGGCGAACGTGTAAACGCCTTGCATCAAGATGCCGGTCTCGTTGTCGAAGCGCGGCTTGAGCTCTTCGCCGGCTTCGCCGCGCAGGTTTTTCGGGTCACGGGCAAGTTGCTTGGCCAGCCGCGGTATAATGAGCTCGCGGCCCAGACTGGTGAAGAGGCTGATGGCGACGGCGGCCGCCACAATGGGCATGATGACGCGGGTGCGCGAGACGCCCGCGGCCGTCAGCGCGGTCAGCTCGTTGTGCCGCTGGATCCAGGTGACCGTGAACATGCCGGTGATCATTGTCAGCATGCTGCTCATCCGCTCGAACATGAAGATCGAGCGGTATGAATAGAACTCGGCCATCGTGGCGAAGAGGTTGCCGTCTTTTTCGGTGTAGTGCAGAAACTCGTCGAGGTTGCTGAAGGCGTCGATGACGATATACAGCCCGTCGAGGCTGACGAAGCAGATGCAAAACACTTGCACAAACTGGCGCAGCAGATAGCGGTCGATGATCCGCATAGTGGGGGCAGGATACGGCCAAAAGCGGTTTTGGGTCAACGCGGAAACTGCGGTATAATGGGATTCGTGGAACGGATTCATTTCGTTCGCTCACCAGGATCGACCTTGACGTTTCGGATGGAAACGGAATGAATTCGGTTCTGAGAACGCGGAGGCAAGACGATGGTGCATGATTGGACACGAGTCGAGGCGGGCATTTTCCATGCGTTTCACCACGTGTGGATCGCCGACATCCAACGGGCCCTCAATGCCGGGCTGTTGCAGCCCGACTATTACGCGCTTTCGGAGCAAACTGCCGGCGGCATCGGGCCCGACGTGCTGACGTTGCAGGCGCCGGCCGAAGCAGTGAGCTCGCCGGCGAATCCGGCCGGCGGGTTGGCACTCGAAACCGCCCCGCCGCGAGTTCGCTTCCATCAACGGGCCGAGGGAGACCAGTATGCCGCCAAGGCCAAGGCCGTGACGATCCGCCATACGAGCAACCATCGCGTCATCGCCATCCTTGAGATTGTCTCGCCAGGAAACAAAACTACGCGGCATGCCGTGAGCGCCTTTGTCTCGAAGGCCGTCGGCATTCTGCGTTCGCGAGTCCACCTACTCGTGATCGACTTGTTCCCGCCTGGTCCGCGCGATCCGCGCGGCATTCATAAGCTGGTGTGGGACGAGTTTATCGACAACGACTTCGCGCTGCCAGCCGATCAACCGTTGTCGTTGGCCGCCTATTTAGCCGGCGACTGGCCCGAGGCGTTTATCGAGCCGGTAGCGGTCGCCGCCTCGTTGCCCGATATGCCGCTGTTTCTGACGCCCGAAATCTATGTGCCGGTGCCGCTCGAAGCGACCTACCAATCGGCCTGGGAGACGGTGCCCGCCTATTGGCAGCGGGTGCTGACTTGAGGGCGATCGAAATGGACAGAACTCTCCGTCGGCGACTTATCGACAAGGCATGCGCCATTCTCGATGAAGGCCGGACTTTACTCACCGTTTCGATGGATGATTTCTTTGAGGGCAATACCGACGAGAAATCGATCGGCGTCAATCTTGGACGAGCAGCATATCGGATTAGCCGGCTATCGCCGGGTGCTCACCGAACTCCGCAACCGGCCGGACGTGCAAGACGTTTTCTTGGAATTAAATGACATCCCAGACCCTGACGAAGAATTGGATGCCGACGAGTGGCCGGTCGCGAGTGTCGCCTTCGTGGTCACAACCGCCCCTTAAGCGGAAGTCAAAGAATGGGTGACTAGGTTGCACCCCCGCGACGTTTGCGAGGGCTGGTGTGTTGACGATGGCGTTAAGACCCCCATTCCTGATAACGCGCTGCGGCCAGGAATGCGGCCGGTCCGGATCTGGCTTTTGTAGGGGTAAAGAGAGGTTGCGGCGCGGGAACTTTACGGCACGGCGAAGCTCAGATGCAACTCCGCGTGACGCAGATGGAGTTGCGTCCATTCTTCCTGCGTCAAAGGGCCAAACACGGGATGGCGTGCGGTCATCGGTTCTTGCCGGGTGCGGTGAATGGCGGCCCGCAAAACTTCGAGTGCTTGTTGGGGCGATTCGGCGGCGGGAAAGAATTCGCTCTCGGCGGATTTAGGCAATCGGAAGCCGGCCCGCATCCCGCTGCGAAGAACACGGCCCTTGACCGATCGGCCGAGCAGCCGGACATACCAGGGCGCGCGAGCCTCGATGCCGTCGATCGAACCGTTGATGGCCAGGGCCAAGTGCGTGAGCAACTGGCCGAGAGGCCAATTGCCCAACATCCGCGTGTCGGGCGAGGCCACCAGCCGCTCGGCGTCGGCCAGCACCGCGTCGAGCGAGTGGAAGCGCAGCGTCCGCCGGCCTGCTATAGTTTTGGAATCAATGGGCACTTACGGGCCTTGGTTGATAGCGTGCTATTAATCGGAATTGACTTTGTAGGGTGGTGTGTGGAGATTCCGTTGCTGGGCATCCTCGCATCGCGGCTAAGCTGAGCAGTCATCGAAGCTTCCGATCATTGCGTCAGCACCGGCAATGCCCGCAAGCTGAACTGAAACCTTCTAGGCACGGTGATGATTCTAGCGGATTAGGCTTGAAAAACCACCGGCCGTCTTGCCTGCCGCTCGACCACTGCGTATCTTGGCGTAAAATTCGAGTGGAGAGGGACATGAGGGTCATCTCGAAGAGGAGGCTCCGCGAATTCTGGCAGACGCATGCCGATGCCGAGCAGCATTTGCTTTCGTGGTGGAGGGTCGCCAAGAAGGCGAAGTGGAAAAGCTTTGATGACGTAAGGCGGGTCTATGGCAGGGCCGTAGATCGTGTCGGTGCGTGCTATGTTTTCAATATCCGGAGCAATCATTACAGGTTGATTGCCGTTATCCCTGACAATTGGGCGGTCGTCCTGACCTGTATCGTCTTGACCCATGCGGAATACAACACCAATACTTGGAAAGACACCTGTCGTTGCTAGCGGCGTCGAAATTAAATCCGACGAAGACCTGGAAGCCGCAATGCGTGAGCTTTGCGCCTTGCTTCATTCTGCGCATCCATTGTCACGACGTGACGAGCACCGCGTTCAGAAGCTCGCAACAGCCATTGAGAAGTACGAAGACGAGCACCACACAATGCCTGAGCCAACAGATTCGGCATTGCTCACCCATTTGATGGGTGCGACGAAAGTCAGCGTGCGCACTCTTTCGCGGCAAACAAAGATCCCCGTCGCGGAAATCAATGCAATCTTGAGCGGTGTTCGTCGAATCGGCCGAACCGAAGCGAATGCGTTATCCGCCTATTTTTGCGTAGAGCCAGACACATTTTCCCGCGACCAACACCCGTTGATGTTCTTCGGATCCGTCGTGAAAGCGGGCTTGGTGGCCTCGATAGGCCGATTTCAGGTGGGCCTTTCTTCTCTCTCCGAGACAAAAGGGGATGAGCAGGCGAATGTCACGTACCGTCCTTGGAAGCAGCAGGGTCATGCGCGTTCTGGGTCCGCTCAACTGAAATCAAGAGCGGCATACGTGTGAGTCGTTTTCCGTCTAGGAATACGTGCAACCAGAACAAACCGCCTTTCATAATCTCAATCGTTTGGTGGACACGAAAATTCAGTCCGCCCTGAGGCGGCTGAGTCAAAGGCAGTGTCTGCTCCTTAATCGTTTGCCTCTTTCCTGATGGCGACTCCGCTACTACCTTGACACGGTGCTCTCCCGGAGCGCTTCCACTTTTGAAGATCAACAGAGCATGAATATGAACTGGAAGCCTGTTGGAATCCGATGGAAAGTCTGCTGGTGCCTCTGGTGGCAAGATGATTTTGACCGTATCAATGATTCTGACGGCAGTTAAGGCTCCGTCGAGCTTATCCTCAATGATCCCCTCGCAGTAAAAGGCGGCCGCGAGATAGGGGCCACCGAATCGGTTGCCTTTCTTAACGGACCTTGCTGGTTTTCGCTTTGCCATTTCCCGCGATTCCCTCACGTAACGTGAACTACTGTGCGTAACCGGTATCGTACGGATTATGGCATAATCCCAGATTGACTCAATGCTCTACGGTCCGATCCCTTACGGGAGAGCGGTCCGCGCCATCGCGGCGCTGCCGACTTATAAGCTTGTTCCCCCGATAGGGCTTGTCAAGTTGGTGGGACTCGCAAGCTCCCTCACCCTACGCCTACACAAATTGAGCACGCAGCGGCGCCCCAAATTCGTCCATCACTTCGGCCGCAACCAACTGAGGGGCGCGGTCGATGCCCAGGGCGCAAAGCCGCTCCCACAGCCGCCCGCCCGACGAAAGCGTGGGGCGTAGATGCGGTGGACAAGGCATCTGGCAATCGCAATCGGGCAGTAGCTCGGCTTGCCGCGCGGCCAGCGCCTCGCCGAGGTCGTCGATCCGCTCGATCAACTCGAAACCGGCCAAGCCGACCACCAAGGGATTGTCGCGGCCGGCGATTTTCGAGCGGGCGTCGGACTTGAAAATCACGATCGGTTTGCCCAGGCTCCAGGCCATCGCCGCTTCAGACACAGCGCCTTCGTCGGGCACCCGGCCGTTCATGTTGAGCACCAGCGAGCCGCAGCCGACGATCACCTGATAGACGTCGAGCGCGAAAATCGCCTCGTGCAGCAGACGCCCGGCATCGGCCGCGTCGTAGCCTTGTTCGGCCAGGTAGGGTTGCACCTTGGCGAACTCCAGCCCGTCGGCGTGTGGCACGAACGGCTCGAAGCCCGACCGGCGCAGGCTGTCGGCGATGGCCGTCATCTCGCGGCGTTCGGGTTCGTTGAAGAGCGGGCCGGCGCAATAGACACGTTGCGTTGGCCGCAAGGGAAAGATTGTCATCGAATGAATTCCGTTCTACGAGCTAGCTTCGCCTCGGGCGACTTTGGTAACGTAATGGTCTTGCGGCTTGGCCGCAACGGTCGTGCTCTGTAGGGAACGCCCTCCGTGGCGTTCCGTGAATTGCGATTCGACGCCAACTCGCCCCCCTCGGAACGCCACGGAGGGCGTTCCCTACAGAGGTCATTGCCGATCTTGAATTCAAAACCGATCAGAGTCCACCGCCATTTTACCGATCCGCGTCCGCCTGACCCCGCACCCCGATCATCGAATGTTTCGACGGCTCATCGCTCTCATGCTCTTGCTCATCGCGGCTCAAACTTGTATGCCACGCGCGCCGGCGGCTCAGCCCGCCACGCGGGCTACCCGCATCGAAGTAAAACTCGATGCGGGCGTGGCCTCGCGGCCTGTGAGCGGGCGGCTGTACGTCTACTGCTCGCGTCGGGCCGAGGGCGAGCCGCGGCTGGGGCCGAATTGGTTCGCCCCCGAACCGTTTTTCGCCGTCGATGTCGTCGATCTGAAGCCGGGAGCGACCGTGACGATCGATGACAACGCCGCCGGATTTCCCGATCGGCTCTCGAAACTGCCGCCGGGCCGATACCGCGTGCAGGCGCAGCTCGACCATAACCTTGATACGCACCACGCGGCATTGGGCGAGGGCAACTACTACAGCGCGGTGGCTGAGTGGTCGCCGGACAGTTCGACCGGCGCTGCACCGGAGCTGACGCTCGACCAGGTCGTCGGCCCGCGGCTGTTCCGAGAGACCGAGTGGCTCAAAGAAGTTGTCGTCGAAAGCCGGCTGCTTTCGGAATTTCACCATCGGCCGGTGCGGCAGATGGCGGCGGTTGTTCTGCCGCCGGGCTACGGACGCGAGACCGAGCGGCGGTACCCGGTGATCTATATGATTCCGGGCTTTGGCGGCACGCATTACGACGCGATGCGGAATTTTCCCAAGGGCGCGCCGCCGGCCGTGCCCGGCGAAACCGACTTTATTCGCGTGGCGTTGAGCGGCGACTGCAAATGGGGACATCATGTTTTCGCCGACAGCGCGACGAACGGCCCGTGCGGAACCGCGCTGATCAGCGAGCTGATTCCGTATATCGACGCCCACTTTCGCACGGTCGCCGAGCCGGCGGCCCGATTCGTCACCGGACACAGTTCGGGCGGCTGGTCGAGCCTGTGGCTGCAAGTGAGCCA
>DATFDL010000583.1:0-5711 GCA_035252155.1 Pirellulales bacterium
CCCGGCCCGTCGCTCCTGCGCAATTCGTCCAATCGGACTAAACCCACCTCGCCGGCCGCCGCCTCGCCGCGGAAAAAAACGCCCGGTTTCATCGGCCCGACCGGCTATGACCTACGTTAATAGAGGGGCTGGGGATCCGGGACTCGGGGCTAGGGCGCTCGGTTGGCGTCCATTGATCGGATTTGACTTTTACATTTTGCAGTTTGACTTCCTGGAACCCAGCCCCGAGTCCCTAGTCCCGATCCCCGAGTCCCTAGTCCCGAGCCCCCTTCCATGAGCAACGTGCTTCGACTTGCGATTGTCGATCCCAGCGATCCGACTCGCGACAGCCTCAAAACCATGCTCTTGGGCATGGAGCGGGTCTGGCTCGAGGCCGAATGCTCGCGCTATGAATTCTTTGCCGATGTGGTGGCCCAAACCCACCCCGACATCGGCATCGTGGCGCTCGATCACGATCCCGACAAAGCGCTCGATCTGGTCGCCAAACTCAACGAGACGTCGCCCGAGTGCAGCATTTTGGTGGTCAGTGCGTCGAGTGACGGCAAGCTGATTCTGCGGGCAATGCGGGCCGGCGCCAAGGAATTCTTGAACGCCCCGGTGCGGCTACAAGACCTGCTCGACTCGCTCGACCGCATCGCCGACCGGCGCTTCGGCCGCGGCGAAGCCAAGGCCCGCGGCACGTCGGTCATCGCCGTGGCTGGCGCCACGGGCGGAGTGGGCGCCACCAGCCTGGCCGTCAACCTGGGCTGCGCGCTGGCCCAAGACCAGAAGAACACCGTCGCCCTGGTCGACCTCGATCTTTGTCTGGGCGATGCCGACGTGTTCCTCGACACCATTCCCGATTACACGCTGGTCGACGTCGCACAAAACGTCACCCGGCTCGACTTCGCGCTGCTGAAACGTTCGCTCACCAAGCACTCGTCGGGCTTGTTCTTATTGCCCAGGCCCGTGCAGATGGAAGACATGGCCCTGGTCTCGGCCGACGACCTGCAGCGCGTGATCGGCCTGCTCAAGGCGACCTTCACCCACCTGGTGATCGATCTCTCGAAAAGCTACACGGCGCTCGACATGGTGGCCCTGCAAATGGCCAACCACATCTTGCTGGTCACCCAGCTCGATCTGCCCTGCCTGCGAAACGTGGTCCGCTTGATGATGTCGTTCGGCAACATGAAGGAAGCCGCCGACAAAGTGAAGATCATCGTGAACCGCGTGGGGCTCGACACGGGCAACATCAGCCTCAAGAAGGCCCAAGACACAATCGGCCGCGAGATTTTTTGGCAGTTGCCCAACGACTATCGCACGATGGTCGAAGTACGCAACAACGGCGTGCCGCTGATTGAGCAGGCGCCCAAGGCCGCCATCACCCAGGCCATTCTGGGCCTGGCCGAATCGCTCGCCGGCGGCAAGCCCGAGACGGAAGAAGAACCGTCGAAACCGGGCAAGGGCCGCCTCTTGGGGCTATTTTCGGGCAAGAAGAAATAGCTGCGCAGCCGTTAAGGAGTGTAAGCGAGCACGCCCACTGCTTTGGCGGCCGCTTTCAACGGATCATCGAGTGAAGCCAGTGGAAGGTGACGCCGCATGGCGAGCTCTAGATAGGCCGAGTCGTAGACTGACAGTTGGTGGGCCCGAGCCAACTGGATCGTTGCATGCCATGCGTGGCCGATGGTTTCATCGTCCAAGGCAATGGGTAGGGCTTGTAGCAGGCCCAGGAATGTCGTCACCTTAGCCTCGGTAGTGCGTTTGCGGCGCTCACCCATCAGCAGTGCATTCGCCACTTCCAGCGGCCAAAGCACCGGCACGATTGCCGCGACCGATGCCAAAGAATCCTCGACCGCCTGCGCGTAAGCGTCGGCTTCGTCTTCAAAGAACCAAGCCGCCGCCAACGAGCAGTCCAGCACAAACGCTTCCGCCGTCGACTTATGCTTCTTCTTGCTCATTGCAGCAACCAGTTGGCTACTGGGCCGTGTTAGAATCGCCGCCCCTCTTCAATGAGGCGACGGATGGAGAGTCCTTTGCCTAAGGTGTTGCCGCGCCGCAAAGCTTTCATCTCTGCGATCACTTGTTTCACGTCCTTGGTGGCCTCTGCCGGAGGCGGACTCAGCAGCGCGGCCGGACGCCCGCGGCGGGTAATCAGGATCCGTTTGCCCCGCGCCACTTGATCGAGAAGCTCCGAGAAATGCGTCCGTGCTTCGTAAAAACTGATCGAAGTCATCGGTGTCTCCTAATTAGACCTGTCTACTTGACCAGTTTACAAGATTCTTGCCGATTTGGCAAATTGCCACGGCATCGCGAGCGTTCAACGCGCGCACGAATCGCGGTCAGAACGCCTAGAGGATCTCATTAGCGCAGCCGGCTGTCGCCCAGATTCTCGATGCGGCGGGCGGTGAGCGTGCGGGCTTGCCTGTCGGCCAGATAGCCGCGCGTGCCGTGTATGCCGACTTCCTGGTTGAGATAACGCCGTAGATTGACGCCCGGTGCCGGCGCGACATACGCCGTCACCTGACCCGCGCCATCGACCAGCGCAAATTGCGGCGTGTGCGGATCGGCTGTGGTGATTTGCGTCAGCCGGCCCTCGCCGTCGAAACGCGACGCGCGATCACCGCTGCTGGGAGATGAGAACGGGGACGAATCGAGCGCGTTCGGTCGCCGAGCTAAGCGGCTCTGCTCGACGTCTCGATCGGACCGGCGCATCACCGCCGCGTAACGTTGCTGAATTTCGGCGAAATTGTCGATCTTGCGCAGCACGCGGCGGATGTGGCCGCGGTCGACCGCCGTTTCGGCACGGGCCAAGGCGGCGTCGGCCTGACGGCGTAGAATCGTAAAATCCCAGTCGGCGGTTTCTTCCCCCACGATCGCCGAAAGGGCCAGGTCGAGCTCGGCGGCTTCTTCCTTGAAATCGGTCTTGGGCTGGCGGTGCACGAGGAACGACCGCACCGGACCAGGCAGCGGCCCTTCGTCGGACGACTGGTCTTCGTCTTCTACGGCATCGTCGGCCCGCGCGCGGTGTTTGCGGCGTCGGGCGGCCCCATGACCAGCGGGCTCTCGGTGTGCGGCCTGGCGAACTTCGCTCTGGTCGGCATCGTCCGAATCAACTTCGTCCGCGTCGGCTTCGGCCTCGTCATGGTCAGCCAGATACCTGCCCGAGATCCAGCGAAACTCGCCCGCCGGCGGGGCGATCTTGTACCAGGTTCGGGCATCTGAGCCAGAACGAAATTCACAGGCTTCGAGGATCCGCACCTCCTCGCCGCGGTCGAGCCGCACCTGGATCACGTCGCGGGTGTCGCCGAACTCGGTGCCTAAGCGCACCGCCACGCGGTCGCCGGTCACCACGCCGAGATCGCCTTCGCCGGGTTCAATGAATTCGGCTGCAATCCAGCTAAAGGCGCCTTCAGGCGGGCGGATGGCATACCAGCCGCCGGGATCGTGCCGATAGACCTCGACCGTTTGTCCGCGGCGGAGCTTAAGCACGGGATAGTAGTTCCTGCCCGGTCCGCTGCGGACATCGACCGCGTTGGCGGTAACATACGCGGTGTACGGAAATTCGGCAGCCCAGGCGCCGCTACAAAGCAACACCCAGGCCACGAATGCCCGGCGCGGCAGATTCGCCATCGCAAGCTCCACGGCGCGGAACGAGGAAGAGATGAAAAGACGGGAAGGGGCGAGACTTGTACCGTAGTCGCCCGGCTAGCTCAAGGGCAATCTACAGCCCGTGGATGTCTTCCAGGTATGTATACCCTTGCAGGCCGTCTTCGTAGAACCGCAGCAGGCGGCCGGCTTGCTGAAAGTCGACTCGGTTCTCGCGCACGGCCACTTCGACGTCGGTGCGCAGCTTCCGCACCAGCACGTCGGGGTCGAACTCGACGTAGTCGAGCACCTCGCGCACCGTGTCGCCCTTGATGACCGTTTCGAGCACCACGTTGCCCGCGTCGTCGAGACTGACGTGTACGGCGTTGGTGTCGCCGAACAGGTTGTGCATGTCGCCCAGAATCTCCTGGTAGGCGCCTAGCATAAAGGCCCCCAGGTAGTACGGCTGGCCATTGAACGAGTGCAGCGGCAGCGTGCGCTTCACGTCGCGGCGGTCGATGAACAAGTCGATCTTGCCGTCCGAGTCACAAGTGATGTCGCCCAACACCGCGGGGTGCGAGGGCTGCTCGTTCAGCCGATGGATCGGCATGATCGGAAAAAGCTGCCGGATGGCCCAGCTATCGGGCATCGACTGAAACAACGAAAAATTGCAGAAATAGGTGTCGCTGAGCAGCGCGTCGAGCCCCTGCAAGTCTTCGGGCACGTAGTCAAGCTGCCGCACCAGTCGCTGCATCTTGCGGCAGATGGCCCAGAAAAAGTTCTCGGCAAGACTCCGCTGATCGAGCGGCAAATAGCCGCCGTTGAACAAACCCATCGCCATGTCGAGCGCCTGCTGGGCGTCGTGGTAGCTTTCCAGCAGGTTGCGCGGCGTGACGTTCTGCAAGGTGCCCAGCAGATCGCTGATGGGCTGCTCGACTTCGGGCGGCAGCTCGCTGGGCACTTCGCCCTCGCCCAGCCCGGCCACGCCAAGCACGTTGAACACCAACGCCGCATGGTATGCCACCACGGCCCGGCCGCTCTCCGAAACGATGGTGGGGTGTGGCACTCCGGCGTCGTCGCAGACGCTTTGAATATGGTAGACGACGTCGTTGGCGTATTCCTGCAGCGAGTAATTGGCGCTCGACTCGAAGTTGGTCTGCGAGCCGTCGTAATCGACGCCCAGGCCGCCGCCCACGTCGAGGTATTCCAGCCCCGCGCCGCGGCCGGCCAGCTCGACGTAGATCCGCACCGCCTCGTTGAGCGCCTGCTTGATGTGCCGGATATTGGGTATCTGGCTGCCCAGGTGAAAGTGCAGCAGCTTGAAGCAGTCTTGCATGCCCTGCGATTTCAGCTCTTCCAAGGCCCGCAGAATCTCGCTGACGGTCAGCCCGAATTTCGAGCGGTATCCGCCCGACGACTGCCACCGCCCGCTTGACTTGGTCGAGAGCTTCACCCGCATGCCGATGGTCGGCCGCACGCCGATTTTTCGAGCAAAATCGAGAATCAGCCCCAGCTCGGTGT
The DNA here is from genome assembly GCA_035252155.1 of Pirellulales bacterium. Classification (GTDB taxonomy): domain Bacteria; phylum Planctomycetota; class Planctomycetia; order Pirellulales; family JAICIG01; genus JAICLL01. The sequence continues at coordinate 5,086 of DATFDL010000583.1, forward strand.
ACTTCTCGACCACCGGAATGATCTTGCGGCCGATCTTGTGGGCCATCATGGCCATTTCGATGAACTCGGGGTCTTTAAATCCGTTGCAGATGATCGGCGTGTCGTTCGAGGCCAAGGCGACCACGGCCAGCAGCTCGGGCTTTGAGCCGGCCTCCAGACCGAACCGATACGGCCGGCCGAACTGCAGCACCTCTTCGACCACTTGCCGCTGCTGGTTGACCTTGATCGGGTAGACGCAGCAATATCCGCCGTTGAAATGGTGGTCTTTGATCGCCCGTTGAAAGGCGTCGTGGATTTCGCCCAGCCGGTGTTGCAAGATTTCGGCGAAGCGGATCAAGATCGGCAGGTCGATGCCGCGGGCCTGCAGGTCTTCGATCAGTTGCTTGAGATCGATCGAGCGGGCGGGATCCTTGGTGGGATGCACCGCCAGGTGGCCCTGCGAGTTGACCGAGAAATAGCCGGCGCCCCAGCGATCGACATCGTAAAGCTCGGCGGCGTCGGTAATGGACCACGGCTTGACCTGCTGGTCGATCATCGTTGGCTGGTTCTCCTGCTTCAAGAGGCCGAAGGAATATCGTATCTTAGCGGGCGTTGGCTCTGTAGGGAACGGACTCGGCGGCCGGCGG
>DATFDL010000584.1:0-2805 GCA_035252155.1 Pirellulales bacterium
GTAGGGTGGGCCGAGTGAAACGAGTCCCACCATTTGGCAGATTGCACTTTGACGCGTTGTGCCGCCGGAACGGTGGGACTCGTTTCACTCGGCCCACCCTACGAGAATTACCGGCGGCCCCGGCGGAACACGCTGCTCCGCCGGGGCCGTTCGAACGAGGTTCAATAATCGCTAAATCCGTCCACCGTCGACGGACTCACCTTTTCGGCCGAACTCACCAGATATCGCAGCACCAGAGGCTGGATGTCTTGCGAGAGAAACGTCACGTGGCCGTCCATGAAGAGCACGTTCGCGCCTGGGCCGTGCCAACTGAAGATTTCGTCGTTCGGGCCGCAGTGGGTCGTCGTGTTCCACGGGCACGAAGTCGGCCCGCCCATCGGCAGCGAATTGTTGTTGATCGCCCGATTGAGCGTCGACTTGACGGCCGTGGCGTCGCTGGCGGTGTAAGCGGGGCCGGACAGCGACGGGTTGTTCGGCGCGCCGTTCACGCCAAACCCGTTGTCGGCCTCGATCCACCGCCAAAACGCTCGTTTGGTTCCGCCGCTGGGAATGGTGGCGCCGCCCAACGGATCGGGATACGCGCCGGGCATGAATTCGTTGCGTCCCGAGTCCTCGGCAAAGGCGATGGTTTTGCTCAGGCCGTCGACGATCTCGGGCGCCGCGCTGCCGCCGCTGTGCAGCCCGCCGCCGATGCGCCAAAGGGGGTTCTTCCAAGTCGCGCCGGTGGGATCGATGTCGGTGTAGACCGTGGCCCCGTAGTCGGTGTAGCCATAGCCCATCGAATCGAGCCCGCTCTTAGGCCGCAACGGATTCGTGGGGCAAAGATACGTGGGAATGACCTGGGTGCCCGGCATTCCGACCGACGGATTCGTGGCGGCGGGTTGTTTGGCGGTGTTGTTGTAAAAGTAGCGGTTATCGACCGTGTCGTAGACCTCCTGCTGATCGATGTAGGGCAGAATGTAATACAGCGCTGAGTAACCGCCGGGGGCCGACTGCGACTTGCCCAGCGCCACATAACCGCCCGTGCCCGCCAGACCGCCGGCGCCGTCGATCACCGGCGCGTCGAAGAAGGTGACGGGCGTGATGGCCGCCGCGCCGACCGCCGCGGCCCAACCGCCGTTGTTGGGAAAGGCCGGCTGCTGAAACTGCGACGATGGATTGGGCGTGCCGATGACGCCGCCCTGATAGCTCGTGCCCTCGCCGGTGGGCGGGAAGCGCTTGTAGTTGTCGTTGAACAGGTGCAGCCCCAGCCCGATCTGCTTCAGGTTGTTGGCGCAGGTATTTCGATTGGCGGCCTCGCGCGCCCGTTGCACGGCCGGCACCAGCAGCGCGACCAACAGGCCGATGATGGCGATCACCACCAGCAGCTCGACCAGCGTAAAACCCTTTCGCGTGACTCTCATGGTTTGGTCCTTTTCGACATAGTGACTTGACAGGTTCACACGGTCGTCACTATGGCGGGATTCGATGTGGATTTGATGCCGCGCAGGTTAGAGTCGCGCAAAACTTCGCGGCAAGAACGATGAGCCGCCGATGAGCATTGCGTGAGGCCGATTTGCGGCGGCGTTCAGTTTCGCGCGGTCAGGAAACCGCAGGCGCGGAATTTTCGAGCGGCGGTGCGCGACGTAACGAAATCCAAAAAAGCACGGGCGTCGGCGGCCGACCGCGCGGTGCTTAACACCGCGGCCCGATACGCCACGTTCAACGCCGCCGTGTGCGGACGGAAAACAATCCGTACGCCGGCGGCGGTCGCGGCATCGCTGCTGTAGACGATGGCGGCGTCCGCGCGGCCCGCGTGCAGCGCCGCCAATACGCCACGCGAACTATCGGCGAACACCGTTCGGCCTTGCAGCTTTTGGCGCAAGCCGGCTTGGTCTAGATAGCCGCGGGTGTACGCTCCCAGGGGCGATTCAGGATCGGCGATCGCAATTCGGCTTGCCTCCGAGCGAAGCAGGTCTTGTGGACGACGGATTCCGCCCGAGCGATCCGCGGGCGTCACCAGCGCGAGCCCGTTTCTCGCGATCGACGGCGGCCGGCCGCGGCCGACCAGGCCCGCTCGTCGCAAGCGCTTGATCTGGGCCGCGTCGGCCGACAGAAACAAATCGCAGGGCGCTCCCGCCAAGACATGATCGGCCAACTCGTTCGACGCGCCGAAAACGGCGCGGATGGCGACGGCCGGTTGCCGCAAGCCGTAATCGGCCAGCAATTGCCCCAAGACCTCCTCGAGACTGATGGCCGCGGAGACATGAACGACCACCTGCCGCGAGCCGACGTTCAGGATCCGCGGCAAGATCTGAGCGGCCGCGGCCTGTACTTCTTTTTGCAGTTCTCTGAAAAGACGGACGGCTTTCCTGCCGAAATCGGTTAGTCGTGCGCCGCCTCCCTGCTTGCCGCCGATGGCGCTTTCGACCAGCGGTCGGCCCGCTGCTTCGTTGATGCTCTGCACCAAAAGCCAGGCATGGCGATACGACATGCCGATCTGCCGGGCGGCGGCGCTGATGCTCCGCCAACGGTCGATGGCTTGGAGCAGCTCCAGCCGCCCCGGCCCTAACACGGCTTGTCCGTGGCGCTCGGCCCAGATGCGCAATCGCAGCGACCAATCGCTGGCCCAACCCATTTCGATCTTGTTCATGCGGCCCTCCCGTTCGATTGTAGCAACCGGGGCCGGCGGCTGCTTGACAGGTCGCTATATCCGACTGTATATAGCGAGCGTGCAAGATCTCTGTAGGGAACGACCTCTGTGGCGTTCCGTGGGGGGCGAATCGAGGCCGAACCGCAGTTCACGGAACGCCACGGAGGGCGTTC
>DATFDL010000585.1:0-7518 GCA_035252155.1 Pirellulales bacterium
CGTCGAATCGTAGTTCGCGGAACGCCACGGAGGGCGTTCCCTACAGAGCAAATACAGAACATCATCTCAAACGCTTTTATGTTCCTTCATCCGATTTACACTCAACCTCACACCGGTGCCATGTCACACTCGGCCTTTTCGCGTCGCCGGCTACTGCAAGCCGGGGCGGTGAGCTTCGGCGGCTTCGCTTTGTCCGATTTGCTGCGGCGCGAAGCGGCGGCCAGCAACTCCGACACCGACAATCGCTCCGATACCGACAAGCGCAGCGTGATCGTCGTCTTTCAGGCCGGCGGCCCCAGCCATCTGGAAACATGGGACCTCAAGCCGCAAGCGCCGGTCGAGTACCGCGGCGAGTTCAGCGGCATCGACACCACGATTCCCGGCTACCAGGTCGGCCAGTACATGCCGCGGCTGGCCAAGCTCTGCCACAAGCTGACCATCCTGCGGTCGGTCTATCACGACCAGACCGAGCATGGGCAAGGTGTGCATACCGTGCTCACCGGCTACAAACCCACCAAGGGCGATCCAGGCAATGAATTTCCCAGCGTCGGCAGCATTGTCTCTAAAGAGCTGGGGCCGCGGGCCGGCGGCATTCCACCCTACATCGCCACGATGACCGCCCTGGGCAGCTCGAACGCCGCGTATCTGGGTGTCGAGCACAATCCGTTTCAAACGTTCGGGTACCCCACCAGTTCGGCTTTTCGAGTGCGGAATCTGGTTCTGCCCGACGGCGTCGATGCGGCCCGCATGGAGCGCCGCCGGTCGATGCTGGTCCGCTTCGACGACTTCCGCCGCGAGGCCGACGCCAGCGGAGCCATCGAGGGCATGGATAAATTCAGCCAGCGGGCGTTGGAGTTGGTCACCAGCCCGGCCATTCGCGACGCGTTCGACATGAACAAGGAGCCGGTGGCCCTGCGAGAACGTTATGGCGAGCGGAGCTTTGGGGCGCAGAGCATGCTGCTTGCCCGGCGACTAGTCGAGGCGGGGGCGCGGTTCGTCACGGTGCGGGTCGACGGCCAGTGGGATTCGCACAAAGACAACTTCACGGCCCACCGCAGCCTGATTCCGCCCTGGGACCAATGCCTGTCGGCCTTGATCGAAGACCTCGATCAGCGGGGCCTGCTCGACACGACGCTGCTCTTGATCGGAGGCGAGTTCGGCCGCACGCCCAAGATCAATAAAGATGCCGGTCGCGATCACTGGCCGATGGTCTACACCACGGTGCTCTGCGGCGGCGGCCTGAAACCCGGCGTGGTGCTCGGCGAAAGCGACGCTCTTGCCGAAGCGCCCCGCGTGCGGCCCATCAGCCATCAAGACGTGTTGGCCACCATCTATCACCAATTGGGCATCGATTTTCACAAATCGTACGTCAACGAGGCCAACCGGCCCGTCGAGATATTGAACTACGGGCAGGTAATCCGCGAAATCCTTTAGGTCAGCCTTTCCAGGCGGACATCGGAGTCGTTCTTCGCTCCCGCGAAAGCAGCGATGTTTCGCGAAGCGAAAGACGACTTGCCGTCAACTGTTAACGGTTAACAGTTGGCCCCACGCAATTGCCCTCAACGCCGCGAGAGACTTATGAACGCTCAAGGGAGAATGCTCCGCCACCGATTGTCCGGCTTCGTGTTCTCGGGCTTTGTGGTCTGCATGCTTGCCTTAAACACCTACGCCCCCGGCAAAGACGAGGTCGACGGAAAGAACTTGACAACACCGGTGGACTTTTACGACCGCGGCGTTTATTTGCCGGCCGAAGCAACTCCGAAATCGCGTGTCGACAGGGTCTGCGAGCTGCGCGGATATGAGGGTGCCAGTTTTTGGAGCGATCCAGGGCGATTCAACCGTGAACAGGCAGGGCTCGAAGGCGACGGCGAATCACCCGTGGCAGACCTGTGGGGCTTTCAATTCGTGACCGACTTCACGTAGCTTTCGTGAAAGTGATCGACGGCGAACGCCAACAGCACAAAGCCGCTACGAAATCGAAAAGTCTCGGTCGTCAACAGAACCCATGAATATTATCAGTCTCGCGCTCGCTGCTGTTCTCTTAGGTGACGGCGGTGCGCCGTCCTCGCCCATCGCTATCGCCGACGTGCGGCAGAGCACGACGGTGAGCTTTGCCGACGAAATCGCGCCGATCTTCCGCGCCAACTGCCTGGCGTGCCATAACACGCAACAGGCCGAAGGCGGCCTGGTGCTCGAAACGCCGCAAACTATTCTGAAGGGCGGCGACGAGGGACCGGTGGCCGTGCCGGGCAATGGCGCCGAGAGCCGGCTACTCAAACTGGCGTCGCATCAGGTCGAGCCGGCCATGCCGCCGCCTGACAATAAGGTGGGCGCAAAACCGCTCACGCCCGAACAACTTGGGCTCATTAAACTGTGGATCGACCAGGGAGCACGGGGCGAAGGCGCGGCGGTCGCGCGCGTCGTGCCGCGGCAACCGCTCGCTGCGGGTTTGCAGCCGATCCTGGCGATGGCCATCTCGCCCGACGATGAATACCTGGCCTGCAATCGCGGTCAAAAACTCTTGGTGTATCACCTGCCGGGCATGAGATTGGCCGCCGAATTGAACGATCCGGCGCTGGCCGCCGCCGGGCGACCCGCGGCAGCGCATGAAGACCTGATTCGCTCGCTGGCATTCAACCGTACCGGCGATCTGCTGGCCTCCGGTGGTTTCCGAACCATCAAACTTTGGCGGCGGCCCAAAAGCAAACTGCTGCGCGAAATCGCGACGGCGCAAGCGCCCACTTCGCTCGCCACGAGCCCGGATGGCCGGTTGCTGGCCGTTGGCCTGCCGATGGGCGTCATCGAGCTGCACGATCTTACGGGCACGCAGCCCATGCGTTCGCTCGCCGGGCATGAAGCGGCAGTGAGCGGGGTGGTCTTTTCGCCGGACGGCGCCACGCTCTACTCGGCGGCCGCCGACAAGACCGTCCGTGGCTGGAACGCAGCCACCGGAGCGCCGAGCGGCAAGCTCCTATTGCCTGCCGAGCCACGCCGGCTGGCAGTAATCGGCGCGGGCGCTCAGCTTGCCACTGCCGATGCCGACTTCGTCATCCGCTTCTGGAACGCGGCGGATGTCCGGCCAGAACCCGCGGCCAATCCACCAGCTCCGGTACGCGAGTTGAGAGCGCATTACAAGCCGATCACCGCGCTGGCAGCCGTGCCGCCGACGGGCGACCGGCTGCTTTCGGCCAGCGAAGATGGGCCGATGCTACTGTGGAACGCGGCGATGGGCGAACAGATTCGCGGCTTCAGTCACGAAGCGCCCATCGCCGCCGCCGCGGTCAGCCCCGACGGCCGTCGAGCCATTTCGGCCGGCATCAACGGCGTGGCCCGCTTGTGGAACCTCGACGACGGCGCGCGGCTGGCCGAAAGCAAGGGCGATCCGCAAACAGCCAAAGCGCTGGTGCGGGCCGACGCGGCGCTCAGTTACGCTCGGACTTGCGTCGAATACCGCAAGCAGGAACACCGCGAGGCCGAGGAACGGGTCAAGCGCGAGACGGCCACGGTTGAAAGCTCGCAGAAGGCCAAGGAACAAGCCGAAAAGACCGTGGTCGAGAAAATGGCCGCCGCGCAAAAGGCGGTCGAAGCTCAGACCGCGGCCGAACAAGCGGCCAAGCCCGTGGCAGAGGCCTTGAAGCTGGCGAACGATAAGACAAACTCCGCGCAGACGGCCGCCACCGACGCTGAAAAAGTGGTCAACCAGGCGGCCCACGATTCGAACAAGGCGCGCGAGGCCGCCGCGGCCGACAACCAGAACAAAGAGCTGGCCGCCGCCCGCGACGCCGCGGAAAAGGCATTAATGGACGCCCGACAGAAAAAGCAAACCGCCGACGCCGCCTTGACCGAGGCGAACGCCGCGCTGCGCGAGGCGATGCAAAAAAACGAGCAAGCGCAGCGCGCCGCCCGCGAAGCCGCCGAAAAAGCCAGGCAGCCACAGCGCGAACTGGAGGAAGCCAAGAACGTCTTGCAAGGCGCAATCAATTTTATTCCCACGGCGGCGGCTGTCTTGGAGCGCGCAAAAGCCGCGGTGCCCGTCGCTCAGCAAAAAGTGACTGAGGCCGAAGCCACGATCGCGCGTCGCGAGGCCGAGAAGAAAGCGGCCGAGGCGGCGCAGAATCAGACCAAACCATTGCGTGCCGTCGCGTTTTCACCTGACGGCGGGCGATTTGTTCTGGCCGGCGATGCCCCCGGGTTGCGAATCTACGACGTCGAAAACGGCGCGCCGCTGGAAACGCTCGAAGCGACCGTCGCGAACTTGCTTGCTATCACTGTCGACGGCAAGCTGTTCGCCACCGGCGCCGAGCCGCGTGTGCTTGTCTGGCAGACCGAAAGCCACTGGGCGCTGGACCGCGCCATCGGCCGGCCCGACGACCCCGATCAACTGATCGATCGCGTGCTGTCTCTCGATTTCAGTCCTGACGGCGCCTTGTTGGCCACGGGCGGCGGTCTGGCTTCGCGCTCGGGGCAATTGAAAATCTTCCAGGTCGCCGATGGCCAATTGGTGCGCGACATTTCCGCCGCTCACCGCGACACGGTCCGCGGCGTGCGCTTCTCGCCCGACGCGCAGTTGCTGGCCACCGCTTCGGCCGATCGGCTCATCAAATTGTTTCATGTCTCTGACGGTTCGCTCGTTCGTACCTTCGAGGGGCATACGCATCACGTGCTCGGCATCGCCTGGAGTGCCGACGGAAAGTTGCTAGCCAGTTGTGGCGGTGATCAGACGGTCAAGCTATGGGACGTCGAAACGGGCCTCTGCGCGCAGACGATGCGGGGCGATACGTATCGCTTGGGTGAATATCGCCGCGAGGTGACGTCGATCTCATTCATCGGCGACACCGAGCACATGGTCACCAGTTCGGGCGACCGCAGCGTGCGGATGCACCGCACCAGCAGCCCGCGCGACGTGCGCGCGTTTCGCGAAGGGGCCTCGTTCATGCACGCGGCGGTGGCCACCTCCGACGGCAAGCTCGTGATCGGCGGTGGCCGCGACGGCATATTGCACGTCTGGAACGGCGAGACCGGCTATCCAGTCACGTCATTCGAGCCGCCGAAGTAACTTGTGCGGCGCAGTACGGGTGGGCCGAGTGAAACGAGTCCCACCATCTGCCGGTGGCTGGGGCAGAGCCTAAGCGATGCCCCGGCGCATTGCCACCCGGGGGCATCGCTCGGCCATCCGGGGCATCGCTGGCCGAAAGCGCCTGGAGGTAATTCCAAAGCTCCCTCCGGCCAGCTTCTGCCCCGGCCACCGAAAAACTCGACACTACTGATCGCTCCTAAACGCCTCTTCCGCCGCCTTGCGAAACGCGGCATGGCTTTGACCGCCGTTGCCGGCAAATCCGGCGTGTTGCACCATGAACACGGTAATCAGCCCGATGCGCGGATCGATGGTCATGTTGGTGGCATACGCGCCGCCATGTCCGAACGTGCCGCCCCCGGTGGCCCAGCCAAGTCCATAGGCATCGCGCAGCGCATCGCCGGTTTGCTTGGTGGTCATTTGCTCCACGGCTGACTTTGACAGATATCGCCGACCCTGCCACTCGCCTCCGCGCAAAACCAGTTGGCAGAATCGGGCCATGTCGTTCGCGGTCGAAAACAGCCCGCCAGCCGGCATCGGTTGCCGCTGCCGGTCATCGAGCGGATATTTGAGCTGCGTGATGGTGGTCGATTGGAGGTCCGTCTTAACGACGTTGGGCTTATACGAAGTCGCCAGTCGGTCAAGTTGGTTGCCGCTGGGCCAGAACGTGGTGTCATTCATGCCCAGCGGCTCGAACAATCGCTTCTGTAAAAAATCTTCGTAAGATATGCCGCTGACGACTTCGATGATTCGCCCGGCCGTGTTGATGCCGGCGTTGGAGTATTGATATTTATCGCCCGGCTCAAACTCCAACGGCGTCATGGCGTAGCTGGCTGCCGCCACGCGCAGCGGCAGCAGGTCGAGCGTCGGTTGCTCCATCGCCGATCGAAAGGGCATGCCGCTGGTGTGGCTGAGGATGTTGCGTACGGTAATTGGGCGCGGCGGCTTGCGTAACAGAAGGTGTTCGCTGGTCCGCTCGGCCACGAGCCACTGGTCCTTGAATTCGGGCAGATATGTCTCGACCGGGTCGTCGAGGCTCACTTTGCCGTCGTCGACCAACATCATCAGGGCCGTGGCGGTGATCGGCTTCGATTGCGAAGCGATCCAGAACAAGGCGTCGGATCGCATCGGCTTTTGGCCGGCAATGTCGGCATAGCCCACGGCGTCGACGCTGAGTACTCGGTCTTTGTCGGCCACCAGTGCCACCGCGCCCGCCAGCTCGTGTCGATCGACAAAAGGCTGCAAGGCGGCGAGCACCTCTGCGCATGACGCTGGCGACGCATCGTCGGCGACCGCGGCCATCCATGAATTCACGACCGCCGCGATCAAGAGCACGGATAAGATTCGAGAAACGATCTTCGATTTCATGAGGCTATCTCGCGTTGTCGTTGGAGCCACTGCGGCACATCCAATAGCGGTCGGTGGAGATCGCCCCGACAGTGGTCAGGGCGAGCAAGACCAATTCGACCGCCATGGCAATCGCGCCGTAATCGTCCAGAAATGTCAGCAGCGCCGCGCCGGCCTGGTTGGCATCGGCCGCGCCGGCCGCTTGGGCGTCTTTCAGCGTCATGACGAAATAGGCGAACGCGGTAATCGAGAAAGCGATTCCCACGATCACCAACAGCACATAGAACGGATTGAACCCGCGCTTTAGCATTGCACTATCATACCGGATCGTAAAACGGAATTCATTCCGTTTACAACGTAGCTCCGACACTCCGTGGCGGAGATTGTCGTCGCCCAAGGGCGACGCCAAATCCCGTCACAGAGTGCCGCGACTACTAAATGGAACGAATTACCTCCTACGAGGGGCATTCGACAAACGGTGGGCCGGCTTGTACGATGTGACGATCAAAGGGGGCCGCTCTCCTACGACTCTACACGCTGCTGTTGGAAAGGAACGACTGCCATGAACGACCGTGAATTGAACCGGCGAGACTTCGAGCGACTCACGTTGGCCGCACTGGGCGGTATGTTGGCGGGCGCTGCCCCCGCCTATGCCGCCGATGACGACGATGATGAAAAAGACAAGAACAAAAATCCGCTGTTGGTCGAGCCGCACGTCTGCCGCGGCCTGAACACCTGCAAAGCCAAAGGAAAAGACAAGAAGAACGCCTGCGCCGGCCAGGGCACTTGCCACACCGCCGAAAAGCACACTTGCCACGGCGAAAACGCCTGCAAGGGCCAGGGCGGCTGCGGCAATCATCCGGGCGAGAACGCCTGCAAGGGCAAGGGCGAATGCGGCGTGCCGCTCAACGACACCGCCTGGAAGAAGACCCGCAAACGTTTTGAAGAGCTGATGAAGAAAGAAGGCAAGAAGGTCGGTCCGGCGCCGAAGAAGAAGTAGTCCCGGCCCTTGTGGCCGGCAGCGGGTAGCCACACACTTGGAGGATGGCCTTCCAGGCCGTCCACACCACGGGACGGCCTGGAAGGCCATCCTCCGG
>DATFDL010000586.1:0-6788 GCA_035252155.1 Pirellulales bacterium
GGCAAACGTTGCGGCATCGCTTCGCCGAATCGCGGCGACGGCTTCGATTTTGCCGACACGCTCAAAAACCCCGCCACGCCGGCCCGCGACCGCATGATGTTCGCCTATCGCGACGTGCAGCGCGGCTACACCGACGGCCGCTGGAAGCTCATCCGCTACCCGCGTGTCGACCGCACGCAACTTTTCGACCTGGACCACGACCCGCACGAAGCGGCGAATCTTGCTGACAGGCCGGAGCAGGCCGACAGAATTGCCGATCTCACCGCATCGCTGGCCCGCGAGATGGAGGCGAGCGGAGACAAGGCCCTCTTGAAAATCGCCAACCCCCAACCCGCCGCCTGGACGCCGCCCAGGCGGCCCGAGATGCATTGTTCTATCAATGAGGCCGCGCACAAATGACGAAGACGTGCCACGGCGATAAAGATGTTGGAGTCGTTGCCGATGTTCTGATCGGCCCGTCAACCCACTGGCCGCGCGGCGGCTAGGATCGTGGCATCGTACAACGAGCGGTGCCTCGTAGATTCACCTTTATGGGGGTGGATGGCGGTCGCGGTGAATCTCTTCGGCGCGTATGGCTAAAATTAATTGCCGGTTCATTTGCAAGGCCGCGGCAGTTGCTCGGCCGGTCGCTGTTAAGGGAACGACGAGGGTTCCGTCCCAGCGGAAATGATCGCGCCAACGCTGCCGGCGCGGATTAAAAATCCGGACACTTCGGCCAGTTAAAGGATCGGGCGCCGAGCGGCGCGCCTCCTTCCGCAGTGAGCATGAGACGCAAGCCAGAGCTAGGTTGTCGGGCGTCGTTCGACCGCCTGCTGCGCGCGGTAAAACATGGTCGATGTGAAAGGTCGCCTCTTGGCCGGCCTGTGACAGCCCGCAGTATTCGCAGCGCTCGCCGGCGCGCTTCAATACCAAGCGGCGCAACCGCTGGGGCACGTCTTTCACGTTTGCTGCGTGCTGCCGTTGCTGGCGGCGCGCTGGCAGCGCAGACGGAGCAACGAAAGCGTTTCGGCCAGATTTACCAGCCCATCGGCCTCCTCGCGTTCTTCAGCCGTCAACGGTTCCCCGCGGTCCTGGCGATCGAGTAAGCCCGTCAGCCGCCTGTTAACGCCGCCAGGCAGCCGAAAGCCCGCCAGATCGTCGGGCACCTCCAATTCTATTGCAATAGTTTGGCTCAACAAGTTTTTCCTGCGAATCGGCGGTGAATCGAAATGCCTCGATCCAATTCTACCATGCGACCGGCGGCCCGGCCATTCAAGTTGTGCATTTGCCGCTCTGCTCAGCGGACGAGCGCCAAACGGGTCAAGGTTACGGCACGGCGGAGCGTGCCTACTACTTTGGACTCACTCGTCATCATCCACCACCGCCCAGGCGGGATATCCCGCGTCGCTGCCCCGGGCGGCGTGCCATAAAATCCGGTTGAGCGTGTCCTCGTCGGCTTCGTCGATGTCATCTAGCGGCAGCGCGAGCGAGACCTCGGCCCAATGCCGCTGCCTTAGGTCGCTGATCTGGCTCACCTCGGGATTGAGCTGGTCGAGCGGGATGTTGTTCTCGACGGCGGTGTACGGCGTCAGATCGATCCGCTCGGTAAAGCAACTTGCCATCGGCGTGGCCGAGGCGTCGAATTGATTCATCGGCGGCAAACCCAGCATCAGTTCCATCGTTCGTACCATGCTGGTCTGGTTGTAGTTCGTGCTGTCGAGCGCGTGGCGGCGAGTGTACGGGCTGATGACCATCGCCACCGTGCGGTGCCCGTCGATGTGGTCGAAGCCGTTCTGCGGATCGTCCTCGACGACGAAAATGCAGGTCTCCGGCCAGAACTTGCTGTGACTGACGGCTTCGACGACTCGGCCCAGCGCCAGGTCGTTGTCGGCCACCGCCGCGGCCGGCGTGGGCATGCCCGGCTTCGTGCCGGCCGTGTGATCGTTCGGCAGCAGCATGATCATGAAGTTGGGCAGTTCGCCCTGGGCTTCAAAATCCGTCAACTCGCGGGTGAACTGCGCGGCCCGATGCACGTCGGGCACGATGCTGGGAAAACCGATCGCCGTGCGGCAGAGATACGGCGCGAGCGATTCGATCGCCGCCGTCGCTTGCACGTCGATCTGACGCTTGTCTTCGACGAAGTCGCGGTAACAGTCGACAAACGTCGGCCGCTCCTTCTTGGCCGGGTCGTGCCACTTGATGCTGGCTTTCACGAACTCGCCGTAAACGCGCAGCGACTTCTTGTGCGCCAGCACGCTGTCCCAGATGAAGCCGCTCGGGGCGTAAGCCATCGCGTCGCCGCCGTCGTAAGGGTAGCTGCGTACGAAAGCGCCGAACGATTTTTCGAGGTAGTCGGTCACGTAGGCTTCGTTGGTCCACTGGTGCCCGTCGGCGCTCAGCACGCCGCTGCAATAGAAGTTGTCGAGCAACACGAACTCGTCGACCAGCTTGTGGTGGTTGGGCGTGACTTCGCGGCCGTAGATGCACAATTCGGGGTCGCCCTCGCCGCGCTCGATGTCGCCGAACACCTGGTCGTAGGTGCGGTTCTCCTTGATGATGTACAGCACGTGCTTGAAGACCGATGGCTCGCCGTGCCGCTGGGGAACCGGCCGCGGCGGCGCGTCGGGGCGCGGCGGCGCCAGGGCGCTGATCGCTTCGGTCTGCCGATTGTTGGCTAGCACGGTTTGCGTCTGCTGGGCCAGTTGTTGGGCACTCGGCAGTGGAATCAGCGAGACCGTGCCCAGGTGATCGTGCGAGTTAAAGCCGAAGATCGCCTGGCCGCCGATCTTTCGGCTGCCTTGCCAATCGAGATTGCGAGAACCGAAGCCTTTGACGTTGGCCACATAGACGCTCTTGCGCCGCGCGTCGAGCACCAGCCCCGCCGGATACCAGCCGGTGGGAATGCAGCCCGCCAAGCGGCTCTTTCCGGGCGAAAACTCAATCACGGCAATGGCGTTGTTCGTGCCGTTGGACGCATAGATCCATTTCCCGTCGCTGCTGATCGCCACCGCGTTGGGAGCGCTGCCGAACAACAGCTTCGCCGCGGGGCGGGTGGAAATCGTCTCGATGACCTGGTTGCTCTCGACGTCGATCACGGAGAGCACGTCGCTGTTGGCGCAAGCGACGACGACGTGCCGGCCCTGGGGCGTGGCGGCGATACCCGCCGGGTGCAGCCCTACGACGATCTGCGTCAATTCCTTGCCCACCTTCAAATCGACCACCGAGACTGAACCGTCGTTGGCGATATACCGCGTCGGATCGACCCGCACGCGAGAGCCTGAGCCGGATTCGGCAGACGGATCGCCTTGATTTGGATGGCGGCCCGCCCAGTTGCTCACATAGGCCCGCTCGCCGACAATCGCCACGCCATAAGGCGCATTGCCCACGGGAATCTCGCGGACCACTTTCCCTGCGACCGTATCGATCTGGGCCAGCGAATTCCGCAGGTTGAGCGCGGCCCACAGCGTCTTGCCGTCGCGACTGAGCGCCAGGCCCGTCGGCAAGGCGTTCTTGGCGCCTGCGCCCGGCGGCGCCGCTTCTTGGTTCGGCGACTGCGGGCCGGTTTCGCCGTTCGCCGGGTTTTCGCTGCTGGACGCTTTCAAGACGGGCAGAGCAATCGGCGGTTCAGCCGTGAGCTTACCCTCATCGTCCACGTTGAACACTCCAATCGAGCCGCGGATGTTCGAGGCATAAACGCGTTTGCCGTCGGCCGCAAATAGAATTCCCGCATAGCTGCCGCTGGCGTGCCCAACTCGCGAGACGATCGTCGCCGATTCCGGATCGATGATGGCGACCTGGTTTCGATCGAGCACGGCCAACCAGCGGCCGTCCGGGCTGAGGGCCACATCCGTCGGCCGGCCGCTGAAGGCGACCTGGCGACCGGCCGGCGAGAGCACCTGATTAGTCGGCACGACGACCCGCCCGCCCTCCTCCGTCCCCACCCGCAGTGAATCATAATCTGCCGGATTGATCTGGTCCGCGGGCGTCGGCGGAGCTTCCTCCTGGCCTGGCGCCACGCTGGCGCAGGGCGCAAGCAGCGCCCACGGGAGCGCCGTCGAGAGTACCAATAACTTCCGCCAATCGGGCATGAATCCGGTTACTGCTCCATTTTTTCTGCAAATTGGGACCAACTAAACCGCCGCCCGTGCTTCCAGCGATTGCCGAACCAGGTCAGCGAGCCGCGGCCGATGACCAGCCTGCCCAGTTTCTCGCCTTCCGCGAACAGTTCGATCTCGATGGAAGTGCCGGCCTTGCTCAACGACTGCACATCGACGTGCGCCTTGGCAGTGTGCTTGCGCCGCCGTTTCTTTTTCCGCGCGACCATGCCGGGGCCTACCTATTCTGATGAGGCTGCAAGCTAGTTGAAGATTATCTGCCAGCACTGTGCTTGCGGAGTAGGGCAATGTCAAGGTCGAAGAAGGTTGCGGGCTCCTGAACCGCGAGGCACAATGCTGGTCAACTCAGGCACGGTGCCATGCCAGCCGCAGTGGCGATGGAATCCGCCACCGGACATGATGTAACGGGCCGCTCAGAGCGTGTGAACGGGGACTGCTCCATGTGGCATCTTTACCTCGACGAAAGCGGCGACACCACGACTCAAAGAGCGACTGCGGCTTGAGCGCGGCGGACCTTTTTTGTTGGGGCGTATTTCGGCGTCACGAACGCAACGACACCGAATGGTATAGCGACTTCCGCGAGAAAATACGGCTCGACGAGCGCTACCTATAAGAAAAATGAGCGTGCCAACGAGGTTAGTTGTTGCCAGGACTTGGCCAACCTACGGAAGGGAACATCCTGGACAGTCCCGTGGACTTACCGCTCACTCAGAATCATATCGTCTGGGGACTCGATAATCAACAGAATCTCGGCGTTTTTGCAACGTGCTGGCAGGCAATAACTTGCGGGCGTGTTGTAGTCTGGCCGCACCGCCACATCGAGAAAAGGTTCCAGACACCGTTCCTACGCCGAGCAATCCGGCGGTTAACGCTAGTGACCCAGCGGGTTAATATGCCGGTGTCTTACTTGGCTTTCGGCCCCAGCGGTGGTGTCTCTTCCCGCTCGTGAGCCGAGCCAGGCTCGACGTCCAAGACCACCCGAAAACCCGTGCTGCTGTTGAGACCCACCGGCAGAGCGCCGTTACGCATCGCGGAACGACAGGCGACCGGCATGTAAAGCCAGGCGCCCCCGCGAATCACGCGGAAGGTGCCTGTGGTGGGGCCTGTTGGATCGTCCGGCGGCGACTTGCCGTAGTATTCCATGTCGAACCAGTCGGAGCACCACTCCCAGGTATTGCCCGTCATGTCGTAAAGGCCAAACTGATTCCGACGAAACTGACCCACGGGCGCCGTGAAGGCGAAGCCGTCTTTTGCTTTCGTCGTGGATTTCCACCAGGTAAACTTGGCTTTCGCCGTCGCATCAGCCACGTTGCCAATCCTCACCGTCCGCTCCGGTGCGTTGCCATTGTAAAACCGCGTGTTGGATCCGGCGCGGCAGGCGTACTCCCATTCAGCTTCCGTCGGCAACCGGTATGTCTTTCGCTCTTTCGCGCTCAGCCACGCGCAAAACGCCTGGGCGTCGTTGAAGCTCACGTTCACCACCGGATGGTCGTCGGCTTGCTCGAAGCCCACGCTTCGCCAAGTGTATTCGAGTTTCTGGCCGAACTCTTTGTCTTCCTCGCTCCATCCAAAGCCACCTTGTCCGTCTTTCTCGGCCTCGGTCTTGTAGTCATCCGCCTCGACGAACTGGCGAAACTCTCCCCTTGTCACCTCGTACACACCCATATAGAAAGGCTTCGTGATCTTGACCGGGTGCGCGGGGCCCTCGCCGGCAATCAATTCCGGCGGGAGGAAGTCGGGCAATTTACCGAATGCCTGCTGTAGATCCGCCGGCGATTCATCGCTACCCATCGTGAACCTGCCGCTCGGGACCAGGGCCAACTTCATGCCGAGCGTGTTGGTGATCGTCTCGACGGCGATCACCTTATCCTCAGGCCGTTCATCATCGGGCTCGCCGTCGGCGGCAGGCGTGCGTGCCGCCACAGGGGCCGCAGCTTGCTCCAAATCCAAAACCACCCGAAACCCGAGGTTGCTGAGTCGGTGCGTCGCGGGGTCTCCGGCGCGGCGGTGGGTGGAACGAACGAAAACGGGGACGTCGATCCAAGCACCACCGCGAATCACTCGTTCCGAGCCGGCGTCGGATCCCTGGGGATCCTCGGCGGGCGACACACCGTAAAACTCCCTGTCGTACCAGTCGGAGCACCACTCCATGGCATTGCCCGCCATGTCATACAGGCCAAACTTATTGGCCCGAAACCAGCCCACCGGCGCCGTGAAAACATATCCGTCTTTCGCTTGGATCGTGTCGGCGCCTGAAAACTTTTCCTTGAGCGTTGCATCCGCCACGTTGCCGAATTTCACCAGGCCCTCGGGATCGTCGCCGTGATAGAACCGCGTGTCGCTGCCGGCGCGGCAGGCGTATTCCCATTGGGCCTCCGTCGGCAGCCGATACGTCTTGCCTTCCTTTTTGCTCAGCCACGCGCAGTACGCCATCGCGTCATTGAAAGTCACGTTCACCACGGGATGGTCGTCGGGCTGCTCGACGCCCCAACTCTGCCAGGTGTATTCAGGCTTCCGCTCAAACTTTTGGTCGTTCTCGCTCCACCCCATGCCCCCCTTGCCATCCGTTTCAGCATCGGTCCGGTAGTCGTCGGCTTCGACGAACTGGCGGAATTGTCCTTTCGTCACCTCGTGGACGCCCAGATAGAAGGGCTTTGTGATTCTGACCCGGTGCCCCGGGTTTTCGGCCTCGAT
>DATFDL010000587.1:0-27234 GCA_035252155.1 Pirellulales bacterium
CATGGCCAGCCGTTTTCGACAAGCATGGTCATCCTCCGGGAATGTGCCGCAGCAGAATCTCGTCGTACGCAATCGCATCCATTGCTGACCTTCCGAAAAGGGGCTACGCCGCCAACAATTGGCATAACTCCTGGAGAAGCCCAGGATGGACGACCGCCTGGGCACCGGGCGTCAGCTTGCGTGTCTCGGTGTGACCGGTGGTCTTGTTGTAATGAAGAAACGCAAACGATTGATCTGGATTGATCTCAACCTCGTGCTGCAATTCGGCATCTTCCCATTCGACGAGGACTCCACCCGTTCTGGTCGGGCTCACGTGCAGCGGGTCCACGGCGGGCAGGCGCTTTTCCAGCACTGTCTCGACCAGTTTCACAAATTCACGCGCTAATTCGATTACGTGCGGTGGTGGAACGGCCGCGCCATAGCCGTCCCAGTTCTCTTTCAATTGACGCATGGCCTGAAGTTGAGAGTCGACTGTGGCCATATCCCGTTGGTCCTTCGTTCAATGCGCATGAAAGCGGCTGCTTTTTAAAGCATACCATTGCAACCAACTTGAAGGAATACTGCGATCCTTATCCGCGATCTCGCGCCGAGATTCTCCGTATCGAGCAGACCGTGTCGAACCAGGCTTGCATACCGGTGAGCGGGGCGGGCTGGATGGGCAAGATCGCGTTGACGTTCACGCCGGGACCTCGGCCGCCGTCGCGCGTGTCCCACCAGAGCGATTCGGCCAGGTCGGCGTCTTCGGCGAGCACGGCGGAATCGAAGCTTGGCGACTCGGCCCGGGGGCCGCGGGTCGCTGTCGCCGCGCGGCCGCCAAAATGGTGCCCCAGACTGTTGCTCACCGCCAGCACGCGCGGGTGAATGCCTTCGGTGACAAAGGCGCGAATCTGCGCGCTGCCGATCGGCTCGCCCGTGGCGCGGTAGGTGTCGCCCTTGGGCCGATAAGTGGTGACTTCGACCAGGTCGCCCGAGCGAATGCCCAACTGGCGCGCCGTCGCAGCATTGATCCAGAGCGGATTGTCGTGCACGATCTCGCTGAGATACTTTTGGGCGGCGGTGCGGGCCTGCGTGTGTACGTTCCATTTGAACGTGGTAAGAATGAACCGATCATCCGGCAGATCACGATGCGAAGGCACGGGCGCGTAGTGCGGCCAACCGTCGTCAACAATTTCCACCTTGCCGGCCTGTGCCGCGACGATCGAGCTGTAAATCTCGAACTTGCGCGAGGGCGTCTTAAAGCCGCGCATCGGCCGACCGTTCACCATCACGCCGATCGGTTCTTTTCGGCCATCGTCCGCCGTCCGATAAATGACGCTGGTCTGCCCATCGGTCGTTGTGCTGGCCAGCTCGGCAGCGGTGAGCCGGCGACGAAACGCTCCGCGGTTCTGCGGACGACTGCCGTCGACCCAGGCCCCGTGCTTTTGCAAATACGCAAAGCCGTCGGCGCAGTCGCCCCGCGGAATGTTTTGGCACTGGTGCCGCACATACGCTTCGTGGTCGGCAAACTGAAAATACTGAGCCACCGCGGGACCAAGCCGGCGGCCCAAGCGAATCAACACGTCGGCAAAGCTCAGGCACTCGCTCGGCGGCGGCGTCAGCGGTTGCCGCAGCGTGATGTACGGCTGAAACTCATAGCTGTTGCGCGTGTCGAGGCCCCAGCGCTCGAGATACGTGGCGTCGGGCAAGATCAGGTCAGCCAGATGCGCCGTCTCGGAATAGACAACGTCGGAGCAAACGTGGAACGGAATCAGCTCTTCATTGGCGAGCACCTCGGCGGCCAGGCTGCGGCCCTCGGGCCAGGTGGTCGGCGAGCCGAGGGTGTAACTGAAATAGACCTGCACCACCGCCCGGCGATGCTGGATGTAGTCATAGACCAACTCGCCGACCTTCATCTTTTGCCAGAAGTTGGCCAACGGGTATTCGGGCGGATCTTCCAGATCGGTGCGACGCCGCGGTTTAGGCGGCAGCGGCTGCGGCGGCGGGTAAACTGCCGGATCGACGCGCTCGGCCTCGCCGTAACAATAACCACCCGGCCTGCCGATGCCGCCCGCCAGAGCGTTCAGCAAGATCACCGCCCGGTCGTTGTTCAAACCGTTGTAGTGAGCGTGGCTGCCGCGATTGGTAAACGCGGCGCACGCAGGACGGCAACGGGCATACTCCAAGGCGATGCGCTCGATGTCATCGGCAGCCAGGCCGCTGAGACTTGCCGCCCAGGCCGCCGAATAAGGCGCGAGAAACTCGCGGAGCTGATCGACGGAGACATTGGTCCATTGCTCGATAAACGCTCGGTCGTATTGGCCGGCGGCGAGCATCGTATGCGCCATCGCCAGGGCCACAGCGCCTTCGGTTCCGGGAAATGGCGCAAACCATTCATCGCTGCGGCCCGCGGTATTCGAGAGCCGCACGTCGAACGTCACCAGCTTGGCGCCGTTGTCGTAGCGGCCCCGCACCACGCGCTTCAGAAAATGGATGTGCCCTTGGTGCGCCTCATAAAAATTCGAGCCGAAGTTGAGCAGGTACTTGGTTTGCGCGGCGTCGACGGTTTCCCAATCGGTGTCGCCGATGGTGGCGTAGTTGGCGGCCCGCTTGTGCAGCGAACACAACGCCCGGTGATTGAGCACCACCGGCGAACCGATCGCCCCCATGAAGCGGTCGATCACGTCGGAAATGCGCGAGCGGCCGTAGTGGATGGCCACTTGTTCGGGCTTGTCGGCTTCGAGGCAGGCGCCGATCCGCTCGGCCATTTCTTCGAAAGCTTCGTCCCACGAAATGCGCCGCCAGACGCCTGCGCCGCGCCGGCCGACGCGGCGCAGAGGATAGAGCAGCCGCTCGGGGTAGTCGTTAATCGTCACGCCCGACTGCCCTTTGGCGCAGAGCGTGCGGCCGTTGTTGGGGTCGTTGGGGTTGCCGGCGAGTTTGACGACCTGCCCGTCGATCACGTGCCCCACGATGCCGCAGACCGTCGAGCAATTGAGGCAGACGCTGGTGACCTGCGTGGCGTGGCGATAGTCGTGGGGAGTTTTTGGAATACCCGGCTGCCCTGGGCGGCGCGCGACGCGGTCAGCCGCCGCGGCGGTTTCGCCGGGCCGCAACACAATACATTCGCCCAACGCCAGCGAGGCCAATGCGCCGATGCCCATTCGCAGCACGCCGCGGCGATCGAGATCTCCGGGCGAGCGCGACCCGCTCGCAAGTTTCGCGTCGCGCTCACTCATGCACCTTCTCCTCGCCGCCAAACTCCGAGCGCAGCTCGGCCCACGTGTCGATTTCGTAGGAGCGCGGATCGTGGTTGCGTCCCTTGGCCACTTTCTTTTCCAAAGCGGGCCGCAAGCCGCGATACGAAACTTGCGGCTCGGTCTTTTCGTCGGGTTTGAGCACCGTCAGCTCCGCTTGATACCGGGCTTGAAAGCGGCGGATGTCGCTGTCCGGATCGTTGGCGTCGCCAAACACCAAAGCGCCGCTAGGACAGGTCTCGACACAGGCCGGCGCCATGCCGACTTCCAAGCGGTGCGAACAGAAGTCGCACTTGTCGGCAATGTTTCGTTGTGGATCGACATAGATCGCGCCGTAGGGGCAAGCCTCTTCGCATTTACCGTGACCGACGCAGGTTTGCGTGTCGATGCGCACAATTCCGTCTGCATCACGGCGAATCGACTTGGTGGGGCAGGCTTTGAGGCAGGGCGCGTCGGCGCATTGCATGCAAACGACCGGCAGAAACGAGCGCCGCACGCGCGGAAATTCACCTTCGTCGTAGTAATAGACCTTGGTGCGGAAGTTGCCCAGCGGCACCTGGTTCTCAACCTTGCACGCCACCGAGCAGGCATGGCAGCCTGTGCACCGCTCCAGGTCGATCGCCATCAGATAGTGCGGCTGGTCGGGCATGGGGCGGTCGTTTCCAAGAAAACGGAGCTTACGGGCCAGCACAGCCGCATCATTTGCCTTGGCGCGCTTGACGTCGACGTGGGTTACCCGGAGACCGCCGCGACGGACATCGTCCGACATTTTACCATCTGCGGCGAGCTTGCCTATGGTACAACGCGCTTGCCGTAAGCCCTTCGGGGCGGCATGATGGAACGCGTCCATCACACCAGGGAACCGCTCTTATGAATCTCTTCGACCGGTTCAGACGGACGTTCGCCGCCCGTGCCGCCTGTTGGCTGGCACTCCTGGCGATCGGTAGCTTGGCATCCGCCGACGAGCCGGTGTGGAAGGTGGGGCTGAAGCAGATCAAGATTACGCCCGATCGGCCGGTGCCGATGGCGGGCTACGCCGCGCGCACCAAGCCGTTTGAAGAAGTTGAGGCCGACCTGTATGCCAAGGCCCTGGCACTGGAAGATACCCAGGGAAATCGGGCGGTGCTGGTGACCTCCGATCTGATCGGATTTCGAGCCGCGGTGACCGAGCCGATCTGTGAAAAGATCGTCGCGCGGACGGGGCTCAAGCGCGAGCAGATTCTGCTCACCGCGTCGCATACCCATGCCGGACCCATGCTGGGGCTGCAGCCGGCCAGTGACGAAGCCGAATCGCTGCGAACGGTCGAATATACGCAGCGGCTGGTCGACTTGGTGGCCGAAGTGGCCAGCGGAGCGCTGGCCGTGATGCAGCCTGCTCGGCTATCGCTGGGCGAGGGCGTGGCGCCGTTTGCGATGAACCGCCGCGAGTTCCGCAAGGATGGCGTGGTGCTGGGTGTGAATCCGCGCGGGCTGGTCGATCGCAGTGTGCCCGTCCTGCGTATCGACGGGCAAGACAATCTGCCTCGGGCGGTGCTGTTCGGCGCCTCGGTCCACAACACGACGCTCGGCGGCGACAACTACCGTGTGTGCGGCGACTATGCCGGTTTTGCTCAGGCGTATGTCGAGCAGCAATATCCGGCGGTTCCGGCGATGTTCCTGCTCGGCTGCGCGGGCGACGCCAATCCCTATCCGCGCGGCACCATGGACCATGCGCGCAAGCACGGCGAGACGCTCGGTCAGGAAGTTTGCCGCGTGATGAAAACCAAATTGCGGCCGATCGGCGGACCGCTGACGATCGCCTTCGAGCGGGTGGCATTGCCGCTGGAACCGGCGCCGCCGCGCGAAGAGCTAGAACTCCGGGCGGCGGGCAAAACGCGGTTTGCGCCCTTCACCGCCAAACAGATGCTTGCCGCGCTGGACAGAGGCGAGACGCTGCCCACCGAATATGAATGCCCCTTTACCGTCTGGCAGTTGGGCGACGACCTGACGTTGGTGGGTTTGCCGGGCGAGGTTGTGGTCGATTATCTGAAGCTGATCGAGCGGGCGATCGGCCCGAACCAGCTTTGGGTGGTGGCTTATGCCAACGATGTGTTTGGCTATCTGCCCTCGGCGCGGGTGCTGGAGGAGGGCGGCTACGAAACCCGCGGCCTATATCACGGCGGCATCGGATACTTTGCGCCCTCGGCCCAAGAGGTGGTGGTCGAGCATGTGCGCGAGCTGGCGCGGCAAGCGGGGCGGCGGTCAAACAGTGCTGACGCTCAGTAGCGGCAGTGTTCGGCCGATGGCCAGCAGCGGTCGGATGCGGTCGGCTGGATTATCATGGGTCCTGCATTCAGTGCCGAGTTTCAGTTAGACTTCAAGGGAAGCTCGTATGAATTGGGTGAGGAACGAATCCGACAACCCCGGCAACCCGCAATGCAGTGATCGCGAACTGAAGATGCAAGAAGCCAAGATAGTTGCTGACTTTCTTTTCCCACCGGATCAGCAGTCGGCGCGCGCGATTCGTCCAAGAGTGGGTTCGCTCGACGACCC
Source organism: Pirellulales bacterium (assembly GCA_035252155.1). Taxonomy (GTDB): domain Bacteria; phylum Planctomycetota; class Planctomycetia; order Pirellulales; family JAICIG01; genus JAICLL01. The sequence continues at coordinate 5,766 of DATFDL010000587.1, forward strand.
AGCGCCGCGCTTTTCCGTGCCGGCGCTGGGGGATCGTGGGTTCTTCACCCTTCCGTGGAATGTGAGCGATGTTGTGGCTGTCTAGTCCGCCTGCCATCTCTTCAATTTCGCAGTTCGCCGACTCATCCGCCGCCGATCGCGGGCAAAAAATGGATCTCGCTCTGGGGGCCGACCTTGGCCAACATGCCTCGGTTGGTGAACGCGCCGTCGATCGAAACCGCCAGGCTGGGCGAAAGCGAGCCGTCTCTCAACAGCCGCTCGGCCATGCCCGGATAAGCGGAGTCTAACGCCGCGATCACCTGCTTCAGGTTGCCACCAGGCGATTCCACATGTTCAGCCCCGCCCGTCAGCGAGCGAAGCTGCGTCGGGATGTGAACAATTGCCATCGAGTGCCTACCGAAACGTAATGAGCCGGTTCGGATGACAGAAAAATGGCTGACAGAAAAACCTTTTTGCCCGCCACTTTTTCTGCCATGCTATCGTTGTGTCTTCGAAAGCGCCGCCCACACCTTCGGCGGCGACATCGGCAATTCGCACATCCTTACGCCGGTGGCGTGATAGATGGCGTTGGCAACGGCCGCGGGCGGCGCGACGATCGGCGTCTCGCCCACGCCGCGCACGCCGAAAGGATGCGCCGGGTTGGGCACCTCGATGATCACGGTGTCGATCATCGGCAGATCGAGCGCGGTCGGCATGCGATAGTCGAGATAGCTGGCGTTGCGCATTCGCCCCTCGCCGTCGTAAAAATACTCCTCGTTCAAGGCCCAGCCAATGCCTTGCACCGTGCCGCCTTGCATCTGGCCTTCCACATAGCTGGGATGAATAGCCTTGCCGGCGTCTTGAAACACCGTGTAGCGCAGGATGGTCGTCTTGCCCGTGTCGGGGTCGACCTCGACGTCCGCGATGCTCAGTCCAAAGCCGTTGGTGGGCCCAGCGGGATCGACGCTGGCCCGGCCGACGACCGGTCCACCCAGCTCGTTGGCCTTGGCCGCCAGTTGCTTGAAGCCGATCGATTCGCCGTTGCGGCGGAAAGTGCCGCCATCGAACGTCACCTCGTCGGCCTTGCAGTCCCAAAGCGTCGCCGCTCGTTCCGCCATCTGCCTGCGAATATCGAGCCCCACCTGATAGGCCGCCAACCCGGTGGCAAAAGTCACGCGGCTGCCGCCGGTCACGTCGGTGTAACCCACACTGTCGGTATCTCCCACTTGCGGGCGGACATCTTCGGCGGCGATGCCCAGTGTCTCGGCTAATTGCATGGCCACGCTCGTGCGAGTGCCGCCGATGTCGGTCGAGCCTTCGATGAGCGTTACGGTGCCGTCGGGGTTGACGCTCGCCGAGGCGCTGCTCTTCAGGCCGATGTTGAACCAAAAGCCGGTCGCCACGCCGCGGCCGCGGTTGGGACCGGCGATCGGCGCTCGATAGTGCGGATGCCTTTGGGCGGCTTCGAGCGTCTCGATCAGTCCGATCTTGGGGTAGGCCGGCCAGCCAACCCGCTTCGTGCCTTCGCGGGCGGCGTTTTTCAATCGCAGATCGATGGGGTCGATGCCTAGTCGCTCGGCCAGTTCATCGACCACCTGCTCGGCGGCGAAGGCGGCTTGCGTGGCGCCGGGGGCGCGATAGGCGGCGGTCTTGGGCTTGTTGAGCACCACGTCGTAGCCCTCGACCTTGTAATTGGGCAGGTCGTAGCAGCTAAAGACGCACATGCAGCCCGGCCCGATCATGCCACCGGGATACGCCCCGGCGTCGTAGGCCAGCCAGGCCTGCCCGGCCACCATTCGCCCGTCTTTCTTCGCGCCCAGCCTTACGCGGACGAACGAGCCGGGCGTTGGCCCCGTGCCTTCAAACACTTCGGCCCGCGTCATCACCATTTTCACGGGACGGCGACACTTGCGACTCAGCAGCGCGGCAACCGGCTCGAGATACACCGGAATTTTTCCGCCAAACCCGCCGCCGATCTCGCACGGCACCACTGTGACCTGCGAAACCGGAATCTGCAGCAATTCGGCGGTCTGCTGCCGGGCGGTGAAGGCCCCTTGCGTGGCGGTCCAGATCGTCAGATGCCCATCGTGGTTCCAAAGCGCCGTCGAAACGTGCGGCTCGATGTAACCCTGATGCACGCTGGCCGTCTTAAACTCGCGCTCAACGACCACATCGGCCGAGGCGAACGCCTTTTCGATGTCGCCCTCTTCAAACAGCAAATACTTCGAGACGTTGCTGGTCCCTTCGCCGGCCCGCCCGCCCGCCATGTCTTCGGTGTAAACATCGTCGTGCAGCAGCGGGGCGTCGGGCTTCATGGCATCGAGCACCCAAGTGACGGCCGGCAGCGGCTCGTACTCGACGCGAATCAGCTTGGCGGCCTCCTCGGCGACGTGCGAATTGACCGCCGCCACCGCCGCCACCGCGTGCCCCTTATAAAGCACTTTCTGATGAGCCAGTACGTTGGCCCCCAAGTGCGCCAAATTGACGCTCCCTTCCCCCAGATCGGCCACTTTGTCGCGCAGGTCGGGCAGGTCAGCCGCTGTGACCACGGCCAGCACGCCCGACAGTTTCTCGGCGGCCGAAATGTCGATGCGTTTGATCCTGGCATGCGCATGCGGGCTGCGCACGATTTTGCCGTGAACCATGCCGGCAAGCTGCAAATCGCCGCCATAGATCGCCCGGCCCGTGACTTTATCGGCGCCGTCATGCCGCACCGGCCGCGTGCCGATCACCTTGAATCTTTCAGCCATTAGTTCGCAGCCTCTTGCAATCTCTCGGCGGCATGCTGCACTGCCCGCACGATCTTGTCGTAGCCGGTGCAGCGGCAGAGGTTGTTGGCCAGCTCGAAGCGGATTTGTTGTTCGGTCGGACTGGGGTTTCGGTCGAGCAGCGCCTTGGCGGTCACAATAAAGCCGGGCGTGCAGATGCCGCACTGCAAGGCGGCGTCTTCCAAAAAGCACTGCTGAATCGGGTGCAGGTGGGCCTCGTCGGCGATGCCTTCGATGGTGGTGATCTCGGCGCCTTCGGCCTCGACTCCCAGCACCAGGCAGCTATTCACCGGCACGCCGTTCATCAGCACTGTGCAGGCGCCGCAGTTGCCGTTGTTGCAGCCCTCTTTAGTGCCGGTCAGCCGCAGTTCGTCGCGGAGCACTTCCAGCAGGCTCTGCCGGTTCTCGCACAGAAACTCGACCGGCTGCCCGTTGATGGTGGTTTGAAGATGCGATTTTCTAGGCACGGTTGATTACCTTCTTCACAGTGACCCAATGATTGGACGGACTGGGTGAACGCCTGTCAAGCCGGAGAACGAGGTGGCGGTGTCCTAAAGTTGTGTTGCTGATGTTCCCTCACGGCGGAACGTGAAGCCTACTATACGCTCGGCTTCGGTCCTCGCACAGAATGCCGCGCGACGTCGCCGCCGGGCGTACAGTAGCCGTCACGCTCCGCGTGATGTAAGCCCGTGGCCGGACGGCCACGCCAAGGGTTCACCTGCGACTCGCGTCGAGCTATGATGAGGCGCGTTCGCCGACGCGCGTGGCGAACGCGAAAGGCTCGCAGCCCGTGGGGCCTGAAATGTCAACGGACCATTTCCAGTCGATGGCCGCCTATCGCAAGCTCATCGAGCATGCGCACGGCCGATGGCCGGCGTTCACCGCGAAACGGCGCGAACGCCTCGTCCAATGGGAGCGCCATCAACGGGTCGCGGAAAAAGTCGCCGAAAACATTCTGGAGGACTTGCTGACCGAAGTCCTCGACTGGTCGCTTAGCGAGTTGAATAACCAACTCGAGCACGCCGACATCGTCATCACGCAGTTTGGCGTCAAGCGGCTGGTCATCGAGACCAAGCGGCCCGGCTCCCTGACATGGAATCGCCGTGCGGTCGCCGAGGCACTCGACCAGGCCTGCCGCTACGCGTCCGAGCAGCGAATCAGCACGGTCGCCATCAGCGATGGCCTGATGCTCTATGCCGCCGACCTCCAGAACGGCGGGTTGCGCGACCGGCTTTATGTTTCGCTGGCCGCTGCGGCATTTCCGCTGCATCTTTGGTGGTTTAGCCGCGACGGCATCTATCGCCCGCCAGATCAGGTCAGCGTGACGATGCCCGAAATCGAGCGTGAGCCGCAAGACCGGCAAGTCGGCGGCGCCGCTCAGACCGGCGGCCGTCTGCTTCACCCGAAGTATAGGCTATCGGCTTCCTGCTTTGCGTATGCCGGCGACGCGAGCAGGCCGGTGACCTGGAAGCTGCCGTACTTGCACGCCGACGGCAGCGTCGATGAAAGGCGAATGCCAAGGCAATTCAGTGCTTGCTGACGAATTACCGTGGGGCGCGGGTCCGTGGAATTCCCGAAGCGGCCGTTCCCGACACGTTGGCGCGGCTCGCTCAGGCGGCGGCGCGTCTCGGCAGAATGCCCGAGCAGAATCCCGAGACGGCCGATGTGTATCGGCAGCTTGCAACAGTGCTTCGCCAGTTGGGCAAGTGAGAACCGGGCAATGACCAGGCAGGGCAACTTACAGCGGCAAACGCTCGATCACATTTTGCCACTCCGGTGGGTCGGTTGCCATGGCATTCAACCTCAGCCACACCGGCGAGCGTTCGTCGGCCGTGAGCATCCGATCCACTTCTTCAAGTTCCGCCGTGATTTCGGCATCGATCCTCCGCCTGGTTATCGTAGTAATAGCCCATGGCCGCATGCACCTCGGCGAGGGCCAAGCGAGGGTGCTGGCGGTGAATCTCATCGGCCGACCAGCCGTAGGCAAGATAATCCATCACGATCTGCGCGATACGAACGCGCGGATGCCTTTCAAGCCGTGCCGGCTGTCCGTCCTGTTTAAAGATGTGCGGATAAACAACCGCGTCAGCCATGTTAGTCCTCTGGCAACGGAGTTTATCAGTAGGCGGCGGATTTCCAAGCGTTCAAGATAACACGAGTGCCCCGCGTTGGGCAGCGACCACTGGGAGAGTTGCAAGTTGCCTATCTACGAGTTTACACCAAGCTCGGGCGTCACGGACATGCCTGACGGCGGAGTCCCATCAACGGACTGCGCCTTTAAGCCCTCCGCCCCGAGGATCAGCCGTTCCCGACACGTTGGCGCGGCTCGCACAGGCCGCGGAGCGGCTGGGCAACTTGCCGAAGCAGAATCCTGAATCGGCTGGCGTGTTTTCGGCAGCTTGCAACCGTGCTCCATCAGTTGGGCAAGTGAGAACCGCACAAGTAACCAGGCAAGGCGACGCTAAAATCATTGTGACCTGCTTTCCCGTCCAATGCCGAGCCGCGGGGTGGCGGCAGCACGGCGGCCGGTATTGCCTGGCGCCCCAATAGCGGGGACGATTAGGCGAACAACTAGTTGACCACTCCCAGGCGGAGGTACGATGCCAAACGAGGTCGTGAACAGTGCGCTGCCCAGTATGTATTCGGGGGCCTGCATATTCTTTCTTGGGTTCTTGGTGACCCGTTGCGTCGACTGGGTGACAACCTACTTCAAGCAGCCCAGGCTTCAAAAGTCAGCCGCATCGTTGGGAAGCAGTCTAGCGTCGATGTCGCGATCGACCAGCTCGCAGCGACGCGCGTTTTTTTGATCGTTCCAGGCTGCAATAGGGGACAGGGGACAGGGTATCAGGGGTCAGGAAGTCGAGGGGGCAACAAGGGGAGGGGGCGACGGACTAGCGGCCCGCTCAATTCTGAATCCCGAGCGGAAGACCGGAATACTTATTAACGCTTTCGACACTGATCGGAGTCCGCATCGCATTGCTTTGGTCAGTGAAGATTAGCACGGATCAGTGTTCCTAGACGACTGGCACCAGCCTTATGCTATTTACCAGGGCCGGCGGAGCGGAATCGCTCTTCGCGGAGGGCTACGTGGCGCTTCCGGGTTCGGCGGGTTTTGAAGCCGGCTTTTCAGTGCGCGAAAGACGATTGCCCCTCAGGTCAGGTTTCCAGGCCAAACTGCGCTTGAGAACCAAAATTGCCGAACGTGAAGCGGTTCAAAAAGCGGAAACAGGCGATGCCGTCAAAAGCGGCCGGAGGCGATGGTAGGCCCACCTCCGGGAGTGCCTTGTTGAAGCCCAGCGTTGGAACTTCAACCCTAAGCAGGTAGGCAGGATAAGAGCCGACATAGGCGCCGCCGAGCACGACGGTTTTGACGGGCCTCGCTCCGCACAACAGGCAGTCGTGCTCATCCAACAACAGCTCAAACCCGGAATGCTGACTGCCCGCGCCGGTATCTGCCATAAGACGGCGCACGACTTTCTGACCGCCTGGAGACTCCGTCAACGTTACTTCGACGATCGGTCGGCCTCGCCACAATGGCCATTGAGCGCGCGGCATCAGCAGAGGGTCCAGATTTCCTCGACAACGTTGTAGTCGCGGCCTACTTCGACACCAAAGGTCTTGCTCGGATCGGGTTCGATCTGGCGCAGCCGGCGATCGAGCTCGTCCCAGTCGTCGGCGACCGCAACTACCTGTCCATTGGCAATTCCAACGAACTTTCCGGCGTACGCCGATGCTGGATTAGTGCGACCTTCTTCGGCCAGTTTATCGGCCAATTCACGGTTCAATTCTTGCGGTGTCTTCGGGATTGCCATACGGCGGTTGCTCCGCTGTTCACAGGCTAATCTCAATTCTAGCCCGCCGTGTGGTGAGTGCCTAGCTGGGAGCTAGGCAGTCCCGCATCAAACGCTGGAGGGAGAGGAATGCTGCGTGAATTGCTCTCGGAGCTTTCGGAGGGCGCGGACCCAACGCATGCGAACCGTGGCCGGAGTGCAACCGAGTCGGGCGGCAATCTGCTCGTGGCTGAGCTGCTCGAAATGTCGCAAGCGTATGAGTTGCTGATCGTCGGGCGGAAGGGCTTCAAGCGCCTCGGCCAGCAAGAGCGAGGCTTCGCTGGTGGCCGCTTGCTCGGCGGGCGTCGGTTGGTCGCCGCCGGCTAACCGCTCGATGCGCGAGTCGGTCAAGGCGATCTCGCTTTGCAGACGCTCGATACCGCCGCCCCGCTTCTGCGTGCCAAACCGCGCACGCCCCTGCTGCAAGACGACGCGCCGCAAAATCATCCGCAGCCACGCCAGACGCTCGGCCTGCGTCGTGCCGCGGAAGGCGCCCAAGCCCCGCCAGGCGTCGAGCAGGGTTTGCTGAACGATGTCCGACGCCTCCACACGCCCGCGCAGGCCGGAGGGCAGTTCACGCTCGGCGACCATCTTCAGCCACGGCCGCAGCGACCCCAGCGACCAACTCGACGACAGTTGCCGCTCGGCGCTGAGCACCTCGTCGGGCACGACTTCATCCGACATGCGGCCCTCGCTGCCCAAGCCCGTGCGGCGCCCGCCGCCCAATATGCCGAGCAATGAATTGCACGAAACTCCAAATCACCAGCCCGGGCGGCAGCAACACGATCAGCGCCACAATCACGCCGGCCAGAAAATGTTGCCAGCTCAGGCGGTAGCGGACGTCGTCGGTCGCCAGCAGTGCCGGAATCCATTGCACCGCCGCAGTCATGCCCGCCGCCAGAGTGACCATTCCGACCAGCGGCCCTAGCCGCCGCTGGACGATGCTGCGCACGACGAAGGCCGCGGCGGCCGCCACGATCGTGCCGGAAAACAGCACGATGAACCACGGCTCCTGGCCGCTGCGACCGGCGGGGGCAGCGGTGGTTAGCATCGTATGCCAGGTCATCAAGCAAGCCAGCGCGGCCAAGGGCGCCAGCGACAACTGGGCCAACGAGAAACGCCGCTTGCGAATCAGCCAAACGATTCCGGCCAGCGGCAGGACAAAGGCAAACAGGCTCTGCACTCCCCCGCGCGTCAGGCTGGCGATGAGGCTGGTCAGCGTCCGGTCGGAGCTATTCAGCGGCGACGCCACCGGATCCCGCCAGCCGCGCGGATCTTGTCGCGGCGTGGAAAACGACTTCGCCAGTCGGGCATCAGTCAAAGACTTCTCGACCGTCGCTTCGACGCCGGAGCTGATCCGCACGCCGTCGCGCTGCTGGTGGACAAGGTGTGGCGTAGCGCCTTTCATCAGCAGTGTCGGTCCATCAGCGGCGAAGGACGGGTGGTCGTAAAGCTCGACCCGCGGAACGGTGTAATGCAGATTGCCGGTCGAAAGATCGAGCAAGGTGTCCGATTTTTCCGATCGGAAGATCAGATAGTTCGGGTCCGATGTGGCGATCAGCGTTGGGCGATCAACGGAAAGCGGCTGCGATCGCCGCCAAACGATCGTATCGTCGTCGTGGCCATAACCGGTCAGCGAGTCGCGCGTGAAAACGACTCGCTCGCAGCGTGCGGCGCCGTCTGCCGCCTGATGCAGCCGGCCCTCGCGAATTTGAAGTCGCGAACGTGTGAGCGAGAGCTGTTCCGCCGCATCGTTTTCGGGGATGACTACCGAGATGATCGACTCGGCGCCGCCGCCGCGTTCGACCGACAAAGAAAGCCCCGCGTCCCTGGCCAGATGGCCAAACCGCCTGGCATCACTGGCATAGGCGCGTGAATCGAGCTCGCGCCCGTCGGAAAGCCGCAGAAGACGCACCGCGATTTCGCCCGATCCGCGCTTGTCGATGAAGACGAGATAGGACTGGCCGTCACCGCCGCTCGCCAGCTCCATGAGCGGCCAAGGGCTGGTGTACGGCCACTCGTGCATGGACAATTGGGTCCGGCACGACCACAGCTCTTGGCCGTCGCGGCCTGAGATTGCCACCAGCCGGATGGCATTGCCCGGGCTTTCGTCGGGCACAATACAATCGGTCGTCCCGTCGCCATCGGCATCGGCGGCGAGCGTTTTCACAGGCCGGTGGGTGTTGCTGACCGGCAAGAGGCCGCTCAAGAGGCTTTTTTCCCAAGCGGTTTTGCCCGTGTCCAAGGCGATCTTGCGCACCTCGAAGCCGCGCGAGCTGGCAGCCGAGAGATGGGTAGGGCCGGTCAATACGCAGACGTCGGTGGGTCCGTCGCCACCGAGGGCGGCATCGTGCATACCGCCGAGCGCGTGATTTGCCAGCGTGGCCCGAACGCGACCCGTCTCGGCGTCGAGGCAGGCCAGGCTGCTTGTCTTGTTGACGAAATCAAGCGTCTGCACCAACAGGCAATCTTGGTTCGACGGATCTTGGTTCGAACGCCGCAGGTGGCGGGCCGCGGGCGTCGTGCCGATCGTCGTTCGCCGCCAGAGCACGCGGCCCAACGGAACATCGACCGCGGCGATCCGGCTCATGGCCCGGTCTTCGAGCAACAGACGCGGCTCACCTGCCGAGTTTCGCCAGCTCTCCAAGACCCAGGGATACCCGGCGACGAGCAGTCCGTTGCCTCCGGCCTCGATCCAGACGGCGGTCTCGCCGCCCAGATCATCGGGCCCCGGCCGCGCGAGGTAATAACCGCCGCCGGACGGCGACAGGCGCGTGAGGGCCGTCAAGCCGGGCGCTACCAGCGGCAGTTCATCGCGCGTGAGAGAGAACCGCACGCTCAGGCTGTCCAACAACCGCTCGCGCCCCTCGCCCCAGACGAGCGAGGCTTCGACCACGCCCGGCGACGCCAATCGCAAGTCGTCGATTTCCACCACGCGGGTGAATTGATCGACTTCGCCGATCTGCTGGTGCGCGAGGTTCAGCCGTTGGCCGCTTCGCCCGCTCACCACGTCGATGTAAATGCTCGCGTTCACGCGCTGCGTGCGAATGGCGTCGAGATGGTCGCGTATTGCTTCGCCATAGAGTGAAGCGATGGCCAGGTCGTCGACGCCGTCGGCATCGAGATCGCCCACCAGGCAGATTCGCTCGGGGGCCAGCTCGGCACAACGCACGCGGACGGGAGTGTTCCAACGTTCGTTGCCCGTTTCGGCGTCGAGACAGCGGATTTCCGTACGCTCGTTATTGAAGACGGCCACGTCCGCCGCGGCCACCACAAGCTCGTCGAGGCCATCGTGGTCGAGATCGGCGACGAAAGGGAAATCGGTCTGCTCGAACGCCGGGTCGACCAGGTTGGTCTGCGCGAAAAGCGAGTTGCTCCACAGCGGCTTCGACGTCTTCGGGTCGTAAAGCGCCAGCCGTTCGCCCACCAACATGCCGTAAGCCTTGTCGTCGAGGTAATCGACCAAGATGCCCGGCTCGCGGCCCGCGCCGCGCCGAATGGTGCGCGGCGACGTGGCCAACACCGAGCCCGACGGTGCCAGCACGATCGGCTCGCGCAATCGTCCGCTCGCCAGCTCCAGCTTCCGGGCTTCACTGGCCGCCGTGACCACCAGCGCGTGCTCGCCGTCGGCCGAGAGTTCGATCGGCGGAGTGACGGGCAACCTGGCAAAGTACCGATCGCTCCACTGTACGCGGCGATCTTCCATGTGCAGGTTGCGCTTGACGCCGATCGCGCCCAGATTGCTCTGCACCGACAAGCTTCGCACCGACCGAGATTCGTCGAGCGCGTAGGGCAGGTATTCGAGTAAACCGGCCAAGGGCCAGCGCGTGCCATTGGCGGCCGTGATGGGCGGCAGCGGAGTTGTCCAAACCAGGCTGCCATCGCGCCCGCTCAGCAAGGTGATCTGCGGATTGACGGCTTGCGGATTCACGGCGGGCGGCGATCGAATGGCCATCGATACCACGAGCACGTCGCGAGTTCCATCGCCGGTGCAATCGCGGGTCGGCAACATCTGCAAAACCGCCGGCGGCTGCACGCGGTCTGCGCCGATCCAGGGCGGCGGAGCATCGCTCGGCACCGTGACGTCGACCCGGCTGGCCCAGAGCAGATTGCCGCGCGGATCGAGCGCCGCGACGATCGGCAATAGCCGCGCGGCGATCACGAAGTCCAATTCACCGTCTTGATTCAGATCGACCGCCTCGGGCATCACGCGCTGCGGTTGAGCCAGGTAGGGCCGCCGCGCGAGACGCCTGCCGGTGAATGCGGCATGAGGCTGATAGGTAAAGTCGATGTGCTCGAATAGCTCGGCGGTCGTGGTGAACTGGTCAAGTCGCTCCGATCCCGGCGCTCCGGGATGGCGGAGTTGGCGGTCGCCTTCGGCAACCGTTTCCCCGTCATCCCGGCGCGCCGGGACCGGGGCTACTTTGCCGTCGCCGACTACACCCGGTGGAGCGTCTTCCGCGGGCTGGGATAGTTCCAAGCGGAAGCACTCGTGCCCGCCCTCCGCATAGATCACCAAGTGCCGATCGCTCAAGGTGCTGAGAAAGAGCTTACCCGGCTCGTCGGCCGCATGAATCTGGCTGACCCACATCTGGTCGACGTCGATGGCGGGCGGCGGTGGGCGGTGATCGATGTAGCGCGGCGCCGCTACGTCGCCCGCATCCAATTGCAACCTTGCCCGTTCGCCAAATCGGCCACGCGCGGCGAAGGCGATTTCGTAGTCGCCGGCCTCGAAGCTCAACGGCTGCCGCATGGGCAATGCCACCGAGGTAACTTGATCGTCGCGATCGCCATCGAGCGTCGCCGGGCGGATGGCGGCTTCGTACGCCCCGCCCGCCGACGAAATCTGCACCTGGGCCTGGCGGCTGGCCACATAGTATTGATGCGAGACGGCCCCGGCCCCGACGACGGCGATGGTGATGGTCGCGGCCAGGGCGGCCAAGCGCACACGGCTGGCGTGGCGCGAAAGACGCCTGCGCCAGACGGTCCACACCGGCAGGCCACGGGCCGCGATGGGCCGCCCGTCGGCCAGGGCCTTCAGGTCGCTCAACAAGTCGGCCGCCGTGGCGTAGCGGTCGCGCGGTGATTTTTCGAGGCACTTGAGCAACACCACTTCCAAGGCGCGCGGCAGCCGCGGGTTGAGGGTCCGCGGAGTCACCGGCTCGCCGTGCCGGATTTCGTCCAAGACTTCCAGCGGCGTCGTGCCCTGCACGACGGCTCGTCCCGTCGCCAATGCGTAGAGCGTGGCGCCCAGGCTATAAAGGTCGGTGCGGTGGTCGACCAGCTCGCCGCGGCCGGCCATCTGCTCGGGGCTCATGTAGCGCGGCGTGCCACAGATGGCCTGCGAAAGCGTAGCGGTGACATCGACATCGCGCCGCGCCACGCCAAAATCGGTCAGCCAGATCTGGCCGCCGGAGTCTTCCAGCAGGTTGGCCGGCTTCACGTCACGATGGACGATTCCCTGTTGATGGGCGTACATCAGCGCCTCGGCCGCGACGATGCCGATCTCGACCACTCGCTGCCAGGCGATGCCGGCGGGGTGTCGCACGATCAACTGCGCCAGCGATTCGCCGTCGATGCGCCTCATGGCGTACCAGAGGGCGCCGGGAGCTTCGCCCGTGGCGTAGATCGGCACGATGCTTGGGTGCTGCAGGCTGGCCGCGGTGGCCGCCTCGCGCGCGAACCGCTGTGCCGCCGCGCGATCGACCGTTCCCAGTGGCAGCAGCTTCAGGGCCACCACACGGTCGAGCGAAACCTGACGGGCCTCGTAGACGACGCCCATACCGCCGCGTCCCAGTTCCTTGAGCACCACGAAGTCGGGCACGCTGGGCGCCTCGTGTTCCGCGAGCTCGGCCACGACCGGTTCGCCGCCCACCGAGGCAAAGCCGGTGTCGTCGATTGTCCGCACCACGTCGACAAGTTGGCGCAATTGCTCCGCCAGGGCGGCATCTCCGCCGGCGAGTTTCAGCAAATCGGGCGTTTCGCCGTCGCTGCGGCGGGCTTGCCAGAGCTCGAGAATCTCGGCGATCCGCAAATCCTGCTCGGCGTCAGGCTTTTCGGCACATTCTGATGGTTCCACTCTGCGCGTCTCCCTATTCGCATTGTCGCCTCCCATCTCTTAGATGCCAAGTTTGGCGCCGCGCAACAGGGATAACGGTTGCGGCCAGCAAAACCTGTGGTGATTCTGCGGAGGGGCCAAAACGGGTAAACTTAGCCCATGGTAAACCGAGACGACTTTTTGACTCAAATCGGCCGTGCAAGAGACATCGATAGACCGAACAAAACTTCGACGTTCGTCCGAGTGGTTCACACGCCGTCAGGTAAGGAACGTGTCGTGGGCACCATCGGCAAGGAAAGCGTACTCGAAGTCGACGAGCGGTTCGTTAGGGAGATCGAGTTGGAATTAGAGCGTGAAGCTTCGAACCAGGCGGGTGAAGCTGGCAGCTAACGGTCCCGAGATTAAACGCGCCCCAGCCGCTGGATGCAAAGGCGCGATCGCAACGGGAACCTATCCAGCCCTTGCGCCCCGGCAGCAGAGTGCGTGCGCCGAGATCGCCCCCGTTCAAAACCCTAAAACTTCGGGCTTTAAGGCCCTCTCTCGGCGCCGAAGTACCGGTGCCTCTCCTCTTCTGTTCCTGATGGGAACGTTGGCGGCGCGGTCATGCGGTACAGAGAGGAGGCACCGGTACTCCGTCTCGCAACCCGACGGCTCCTTTGATTCGCTGGCTTTGCGCCTGCAGCGAAGCGGCCCAACGGGCAAGTGGCCACATCGAGTGCCCCGAGTTCTGGGAATGCCTACACTCGCTTGCCCGGCTCGACCTGATGGAGGCGGAATATTGACGAGGACTCATGCCGAGCGCGGGTCTACGCCCGCCATCAAGCCCGCAATAGAAAGATCTTCGTCAAGATCGGGCCAATGCAAGCTGACTCCGCCACCACCGATTTCGTAGCGGGCCCGCTGCTCCGGCGACGCACGCCGTAAAGTTGGGAACCATGCCAGAGGAACACTCAGCACTCGCCCGTCCATAAAAGAAACTCGCATCGCGTGGTCGTCAAAGTCGACCGATTTAGCCAGTGCGCTGGTGGGCAGATAGGCTCCGGCAGCGTTTTTGTGCGATTTAGCTGAAGTACTCATTCCAAGCCTCGATGAGCTCGTGATGGTGTTGTTCGATAAGCTGTTCAATTTTAGTCAGTTCTCGTCAGTTGAAACCGTAATCGGGCGCTAGCTCAATCGGCTCCAGCCAATACTTGGCTTCATCCGAGCCAGCCCTGACGTGGATATGCGCCGGCTCTTGGCCTTCGTTGCTGAAAAAGAAAAACCGAAAGCGACCGACTCGCAGCACCGTCGGCATTGGGCGGCTCGGTGAAAAATCTTCGTGAGCTTGTTTATGTAGTGTACTTCGCGCCGTCGCCCGCGCAAAGTCCGGCGAGACAACCTTGCGTGGCCGACCGTCCCGCAGGTGACCGTCATTCTCGAATGCGTCGCACGTCGCCCTTGCCAACATTACAAAATGTAAACATAATTCATTAGAGCACGCAAGCCGCTTGTCATGCACATCATCGCACGGCCGATCCTGAGAAGTTTTTGCCAAATGCATCCCGATGCCGGCGGGTGGTTGGATGCCTGGTGGAAAAACGTGTCTCGCGCTCGATGGGAAGGCCCCGAAAATGTAAAAGCGGCGTACAATTCTGTGGACCGAGTTGGCGAATGCTTCGTTTTTGATGTTCGGCGGAATCGATATCGCCTGATCGTCAAGATCGTCTTTGCGTACCAGCAGAATGACGGGACGGTGTTCATCAAGCACGTGCTGACGCACGCCGATTATAATAGGGGGCACTGGAAGCGGGATTGCGAATGATGAGCTCAGCAGTTGGCCAACAAGATTTCATTTCGCTCGTTCAGGTCTTTGCCCCACGTCCCATCCGTACGCAGCGGCAATGTCGCGCCGCGTACCAAGAAATAGACCGGCTGATGCGGCTGAAAAAACTCTCAGCCGACCAGCGCGACTATCTCGAATTGCTCAGCATGCTCGTCGAGAGGTACGAAGCTGCAAAGTATCCGCCCGCCGATGTTGCGCAAGGCCAGATGCTGGAGCATCTCCTTGAGGCGAAGGGAGTCACGCAGGCCGATGTGGCCAAGGCAACCGGCGTTTCGGCCAGCCTGCTTTCAAGCGTCCGGGCGGGCCGGCGCGAACTTAGCAAAGAAAATGTTCGTAGGTTGTCTGCTTTCTTCAATGTGTCGCCGGCCGTTTGGCTTTGAGCGGTGAGTAGGCACCCGGGCAAAGGAACACCGTTTCCGGGAGTGCCTTCACTGGCCTACTCCGCTCGATCAAATGGATGCGGGATATTGACGAGCCGTCGAGTCAATCTTTGTGATTCAGATCTTAAGCAAAGCGGATTCCGTCTCGTATTTGAAGGGCTCTTCATGACCGTTCAGTCTGTAAGTGATTTGCAGATGCCCATCGGCCAGGTATTGAAACTTGCCGGTAGCGAGGGTGTATTGCTTAAGCCGCAAGGTCAATTGCCTTTTGCGCTGATTCCGCTCAGCGACGAACTTATCGATTTCCTTCTCGAGCGCAATCCGCGCCTGATCGATGATTGCCGTGAGATTCGTCAGCGCATGGCAAGCGGCGCGACCCATACTCAAGAAGAAGTGAACGCCATGTTCGGTCGCACCGGTGCGAGCTGACGCGATGCGCCAGCTTACTCCCTGGAGCCAGCAGGCGATGGCGTCCAGGCTCCTTTCTCACCCGACCCACTTGGCCAGCAGAAACGCCGCGCCGGCGGCCAGAGCGCCGACCAGCATCGTTTGCACGGCGCTGCGCCAGGGCCGGGCGGTCGTGAAGCGGCCTTTGATGTAGCCAAAGACGATGAGAGCGATGAGCGTCAGGCCGATCGAACCCTTCAGCCCGTCTCCGACCGAGCCAAAAACCATGTAAGGCGCGAGCGGAACCAACCCGCCGACCATGTATGAAAGCGCGATCGTCCAGGCGCTGGTCCGTGCCCGCCGCGGATCGGGCTCTTCCAGACCGAGCTCAAAACGCATCATAAAATCGACCCACTTTCGCCGGTCGGCCGAAAGCGAACGGACGATCGTCGCTACGCTCGCCTCGTCGAGTCCGTAGGAGCGAAAAATCTGCGCGATCTCGGCCTCCTCTGCTTTGGGCATCTCGACCGTTTCGCGCTCTTCGCGCTGGCGCTCGGAGGCATAATGCTCGACATCGACCTTGGCCGCCAGGTAGCCGCCCAGGCCCATGGCGATCGCGCCGGCCACGATCTCGGCCATGCCCGCCGTGATAACGATGTGGGGATTGCTCACCGCCCCCGACAAACCGGCCGCCAGGGCGAAAGGCACGGTCAGGCCGTCGGACATGCCGAGCACGATGTCGCGCACCGTGTCGGAAGCCGTGAAATGTTGCTCGACATGTCGGGTGGGTGGCATGGGGGCCTCGCGGGGTAGATTGACAGAACGCACCGCCCTACTTGAGAATTGTAGGGTAGGCATCGCTCGACTTGGCTCTTTGTCGCCGCCGGGTCAATGGATTGTTTCGCTTTGCCACCAAGCCTTTTCGATCAGCTCAGCAGGCGTGATGATCGGCAGCGGTGCACCCGGGAAGTCATCTGGATTTCTAGTGATGATCGAATCGCGGTTTGCCTGGACGGCACATGCCAATTGAAGGTTGTCTTCAAAATCGGTGCCCTGAAAGGTTCGTGCAAGCTCAAGCGTCGATTTTTGGACGCCGACAATCGGGAACGTGGCGAGGCAAATACCCACGGCGTCATGCGCATCAGCGAGGCCATTTTAGCGGCGCATGATATAAAAGACGGTTGGAATGGTGAACGCAGCGATTGCCGCCGAAATCCGACCGTCGCGATGCGCGTCCCAGACCTGCGCGGAATTGGAATACCAAGGCTGACGCAACAAGAGAACGTCTAAGACGACATTAATATCGAGCAAAGGCGTCATGAGCCGTATCTTGTGGCGCGGTGCTCATCGATCCATTGCTTGACGGTTTGGTCATCCGGCGCCGGCTTTTGGGTCCGGAATCTGGCCGCGACTTCCGCAGCGATAGGGCCACGCGGCGTTGGCAACGCGGCCGCTTGTTCGGGTTCTCGTTCAACGCTTTCGAGAATCTGTCGCGCCAGCGAGATTCGCATCGGTGTCCGCCAGGCTTGCACCTGATGAACTAGATCAGCGATTGCATTGAGTTCCATTGTCGAACCTCTCGGCTTGCGGATTACGCGGAGGTGCGCTCTCCGACTCACGAAGAAATTATAACCCGCGATCCCGATGGATCCAAATAAGTAGTGCCAAGCGACACCAACCCGAAGCGCCAGCGAGGAACGGCGCGATCGGCCTCGCTTGCGGTTCGGGTTGGTGCCGTTTGGCACCGCACCACGGTTTTAGGCCACTACCCGATGACTTGGCTGAACGTCACAGCGACTTCATCGGGTGATAGTCGGCTGACGGTCGTTTTACCTTGTCCATCGACGAACCGGCCGGCGAGCGGAAAGCGATCTTGCATTTCGCTACCGAAGGGCAGACTTGTCCCGCCGAGCGCCCAGCAGCCAGGCACCGATTCCCGCCGCTGTAGTTCGTTGAAGGCGGCAAGCAAGCGGCGATCGTTGAGATCATAACTCGCCATGCCGTCGTGATACGTCAGGCCGGGCACCTGCCATAAGCCCTCGGTGTCGGCCCACAAATAGCCGGGAAACCAAAGGTCATGGAACCAGCCATGCCGCCGCTCGATCGAAACCAGGCACATTCTTTCACGGTCGAGCTTCGCTCGGACCTGCGGCCAAAGAACGGCGCTAGCTGAAATGGCTTCGTTGAACTCCGGGCAATACGCCGCCCGATGATCGTCGTCTCCCGCAATGTCCAACGGAACGACGTAATGGGCCAATCGGTCGCCGATGAGCCTGCGAACGATTTTCCCTTGCTCAACAAGCTCAACGCCACGTCGCAGCGGCAGAAGCGATTGGTCGAGGTCGGTAGCTTCGGCATCGGTGCCGTCGATGAGCGCTGGAATTCGCCGGAACGCCTGCTCGTAAACCTCTCGGCCGCCCTCGCTCGAATTCATGAGGCGAGTAATGCCCTGAAAGACGCGCTGTGCCGGTGGCTCACCCCAGCCCCAGAAGTCGCCCATCTCGGCCGCCTCAATGATCGCTCGCCGATGCGCCAGCGCATGTTCGCAATGCACGAGCACGTAGACCGACAAGATGCCATCGACGTCGACGTGGTTGTTCACGGCCACCGTCCAGCGGCCGGGGAGCGGGTTGTCGAGGAACCGGAAGCAAATCTCCGTGGAAGTTCCGGCCCGATATTGGCGAGGCGTCGTGTTCGGCCGCCAGTGGCTCAGTTCCAGATCGCTGTCTTGACGAAACATGCCGCCACCGGTGCCGTCGCAGAAAATGATCGGTCCCTCGCCGGGTCGAGCGGAGCCTTTGCCAACGATCTCAAAGCGGCCGATCAGCATCATCCGCCATTCTATTCGTTCTTCGCTCATCGGCGAGCCAGTTTTTGGCCGGGAATACCGCAGACATCATCCTTTCCGGCCCATTCGTCCAATGATCTCATTATCTCGGCGGCCAATTGCTTTGCAGGCGGCCAAGGAATGCGTATCCTTATAGGTGCCCGGCTTTTCGGTGGGTCGGCCCGGTTCCAGGGAGCAAGACGATGTCGCAAGCACGCATCACCTGTCCGTCGTGCAAGAGCGTGTTGACGTTGAAGACCGCGATCGCGCCGGGCATGGTGCTGCGCTGCCCACAATGCCGGCGCGAATTCGGCGTGCGCGGGGCCGCGCCGGCGAGCCCGGCGACATCGCAGGAATCCTCATCGGCATTCGACGATCCGCTCGGGCTGGGCTTGCCCGGCGCAGCGCTGGGGTATCCACCCGCCGCATTTGGGCCTGCCGCGCATCCGGCGCAGCCGCGGCGCACCTTGCAGCCTGCCAGGCCCTCCGCGAAGGCCGGCGGCGGAGAAAGCAACTCGATGTGGCTGGGCATCGCCGTCGGCGGCGGCCTGGCCATTGCCGCGATTACTCTGCTGGCAATCGTCATGATGATGAGCCAGTCGTCGTCCGGGCCGGAGGTGGCGGCGAATGTACCGGTCGACAGTTCGGTTGGCTCCGCATCCCCGCAGCCGGCCGACCTAGTCGGGGCCGCGCCAGCGGTGGCAGATACTACGACGAGCCAAGCTAGCGCATTGCCGGCCAATGCGGCGCCGGTTTCTGCGGCGCCGTCGACCGCAGCGCCAGCCCCGTTTGCTTCCGCGGCGTCGCCGCCCAGTGTGCCCATCGCCAGTACGCCCGCCGCTAGTGCTCCGTCCGCCGCTAGTGCTCCGTCCGCCGGCATTGCGGCCTCGCCGCCTATGCCTAATCCTCCGGGGAGTGCCACCACGGTCAACGTACCGGGCAGCGGCGCCGCGCCGGTCGCCGCCGCCGGGCCGGCCTTGGCCTATCGCTGGAAGACAGGCGAGGAATATGGATATGCCTTTTCCATCAAGGTCGAAGCCAATGGCATCTCGGAAGAGAGCAACGGCATGACCGTGCTCACGCTGAGCAACGAACCCACCCCGGCCGAATTCGCCGGGCAGAACCGCAGCGGCCACGCCACCGGCAGCGGCTTTGTACTGAGCAGCGACGGCTACGTGATGACGTGCGCTCATGTGGTCGAGGGCGCGACGAAGATCGAGGTGGTCATCTCAGGTCAGAGCTATCCGGGTCAGGTGGTGGTCTTTGACAAGGCGCTCGATCTGGCGGTGGTCCGTCTGGTGGCGGCCAACCTGCCCGTGCTGCCGCTGGCCGATTCCGATAAGGTCGAAGTGGCCCAGGAAGTACGCACGGTGGGCTTTCCGCTTTCGACCGTGTTAGGCGACAGCGTGAAAGTGACACGGGGCGCCATCGCCGGCCGGGTGGAAGGGCGCAAGGTGTTTCAAATCGACGGCAGCATCAACCCCGGCAACAGCGGCGGGCCCGTGGTGAACGAAATGGGGCAATTGGTGGGCGTGGCCAGCTCGAAGCTGGCTTCCGAAGACATCGACGGCGTCGGCTTCGCCGTGCCTTCGAACGCGGTGCAGACACTGCTGCGGTCCAAGGGCGTGCCATTCCAACTCGCCGAAGGCGGCACGCGGCTCGAGGGGCCCGAGTTGGCCCGCCGCGTTACGCCGTCTGTGGCGCTATTTAAAGTGACGATCGGACCGGGCGGGTTTGGCATCGCCAAGCGGCAAGTGCTCAAGTATTCGGGAAATCTGGCGACAAAACCCGCGGCGGCGTCGGGTCCGCGGCGCGGCCAAGCTGCCGCGAGCCCCCCGCAAAGCGAACAAGGCAAGCTGCTGGTGTCGGAGTTGGGCGAGTTGATCGACTCGACCGGCAGTGTTCAATTGCCGCACTTGCTCGGCCCGCTGGGGTCGGTGCCCATCGAGCCTCTGCCTTCCGACGGCGAACAAACCTGGCAGACGACACGTGTCACCGCGCTGACGCAGATCATCGGCCAGGAATCCGCCAACGATCAAATGCCCTCGCGCTTTCGCCGGCGGCGCGGCGGTGGCAACCCCTTCGCCCAGCGCGCCCAAGTGGTCGTCGTGCCTGCGCTCGAAGTCAGCGCGTACGAGCTACATCAAACGTCGCCCGGCCACGTGCAGCTCAAGAAGAAATATGTCTTCACCACGCTGCAAAAAGAAGGCACACCGCCGCTGGCGCAGATGACCGGCGAAGGGACCGTCATGTTCAACTCTCAGGAGGGCTTTCCCGAGAGCATGGAGTTTCGGGCGACGATGGTTCGCAGTGCCGGCGCGGTCTCGGTGACCGTGCCGATCACCTTCGCTTGGAATCGCGTGGATCAATCGGTGCTCAACGATGCCCGCTCACGAGCGGCGGCGGGCAATGCGGCGCCTGCCGTGCCAGCCGGCGTGGTGGCCAAACCCGCCGTGGCGTCGACCACCCAAGAGGTCGATCGCCTGCTGCGCGAACTGAAGACCGCGGGTAATGCCGCTCAGAAGAGCGTGGCCGTCAACACCCTGGTGCGGATGCAGCCGCTCGACCAGCGGCGCTCGCAGGTCACTCAGGCGGTTGAGCCGCTGATGCGCGACACCAATGCCATGCTGCGCGACGGCGCGATTCGCGCCATGGGCGTTTGGGGCACGAAGGACAACGTGCCGGCCTTGCTCAAAATGCTCGATCAGCTCGATTCGAGCATTCGGCGGAGCACGATGGAGGCGTTAGGAAAAATTCCCGACAAGCGCGGGGCCGAAGCGGTGGCCAAGCTGCTGCCCAACGAGGCTGATCGCCGCGACGCGTCTAGTGCGCTAAAGGCCATGGGTCAGGTGGCCGAGAGCGAAGTGATTGGGCTTTTGAAGCACAAAGACAAAAAGGTCCGGGCCGAGGCTTGCCAGGTGCTAGCCGAGATCGGCGGCAAGCGGTCGATCGCCGCCCTGAAAAAAATGCTTCAATCCGACAAGGACAGTTGGTCGCGGGCAGCAGCCCAGCTCGCCTTGAAGAAGCTGTCGAACTCGTGACGCGCTTTGATACCCGATGGCCTCTGGTCAGTTTTAACATTCAAATTCGGTATTCATACGTTCGACGTCTGTAGGGAACGCACTCCGTGGCGTTCCGCGAAGGGCGGGTGGGCGTCGCGCCGCCCCTCAGCGGAACGGCACGGAGTCAATCCCGTTCGGCACGACATTTTATCCGTTCCTTAGGGGATAGGGTACGGCGAGATGATAGTTTGTTTTGAGATCTGTGGAGGTTCGTTGCGCCGTCTGGTGGCCGCTGCACGTCGTCCAGTGCGCAGCGTCAAGGTCCACGAATCGCGGCAACGGAAGCCGGCGTGTGTTCCATCAGGTGTTCGCGGCGGAGCCTTCTTTCAATTTCGCAAGATGGGCCAGGAGTTCCT
>DATFDL010000588.1:0-18036 GCA_035252155.1 Pirellulales bacterium
GCCAGGGCAACCAGCATCCGCGGCAACGTCTCGACCAACGAGGCGTGGCAGACAAACGTGGCGATCAAGCCGCCCCGCCGCTCACCGTCGGCGGCCGTGACCAGCCACAACTCGCGGTCAATCCGGCTGAGAAACTCTGCCGTATTCTGCTGGTACATGGCGAGAAAGTTTGGAACAGAAGGTAACGGAGACAACGAAGAGTGACGGAAATTCGGAAACGCGGCCAATCGCCGATCTATCATCTTCGTTCGCTTCGTTGCCTTCTGTTCAAAAGCGTAATTTGAGTTGCTAATGTCCCTGGTGGGCGAGCCAGCGCTCGGCGTCGAGCGCGGCCATGCAGCCGCTGCCGGCGGCCGTGATCGCCTGGCGATAATAGTCGTCGGCCACGTCGCCGGCGGCAAACACTCCCTCGACGCTGGTATTGGTCCGAAACGGCACCGTCCACTTGATGTATTTTTTCGGCGTCAGCTCCAGCTTGCCCTCGACAAACCGGGTGTTGGGCGTGTGGCCGATGGCCAGAAACATGCCCGATGCCGGCAACTCGTGGCGGCTATCATCGACGCTGCTTTTCAATCGCACGGCAGTCACGCCGTGGCGATCGTCGCCAAGCACTTCATCGACCATGCTATTCCAGGCCATCTCGATCTTGGGATCTTCCAACACGCGCTGAGCCATAATCTTCGAGGCCCGCAATTGATCGCGACGATGGACCATGTGAACCTTGCTGGCAAATTTCGAGAGGTAGCTGGCCTCTTCGCAGGCCGAGTCACCGCCGCCCACCACCACTAGCGGCTTGTTGCGAAACCGTGGCAAGGCGCCGTCGCAGACGGCGCAAGCGCTGACACCGCGGTTTTTGTAGTTGTCTTCCGAGGGCAGCCCCAGATAATTGGCCCTTGCCCCGGTGGCGACAATCACCGCCCGGGCTTCGGTCGTCTGCCCTTCGGACGAACGCAGCTTGAACGGCCGGTGGGAGAAATCGACCTCCACAATGTCGTCGGTGACGATTCGCGTGCCGAAGTTCTTGGCTTGCTGGCG
Source organism: Pirellulales bacterium (assembly GCA_035252155.1). Classification (GTDB taxonomy): domain Bacteria; phylum Planctomycetota; class Planctomycetia; order Pirellulales; family JAICIG01; genus JAICLL01. The sequence goes on from DATFDL010000588.1 coordinate 1,036, forward strand.
CATCAGTTCCATGAGCTCGGGACCGCTGACGCCCTCTTTGGTATGCGGCGCCATCATCTGCCGTTGCGATTTCTCGATGGCATGGTCCAGATACGACTCCAGATCGCCATGCGGAAAGCCAGGGTAGTTTTCGACTTCAGTGGTCAGTGCCAATTGTCCTAACGGCAGCGTTCCGGCAACGCGATTTTCTTCGTTGATGGCGCCCTCGAAAACCAGCGGCTTAAGCGCGGCACGGGCGGTATAGATGGCTGCCGCCCAGGCGGCCGGCCCGCTGCCGATGATGGCGATGTTTTCTGGCAAGATTCACTCCAAAGCTTGTACATCGGCAAGTTCTATTCACGAACCTCTGTAGGGAACGCCCTCCGTGGCGTTCCGTGCGGGGCGGCGCGACGTCCACCCGCCCTTTACGGAACGCCACGGAGGGCGCTCCCTACAGAGATCGGCAGTATTATAGCGCTTTCATGCCCGCGGTTCTATCCTTGCCCGAATGCGCCGGTGGCATATCCTTGAATTGGGACGCAGATGCAAGGCGGCGTTTTTCGGCGGGTCACGTCAGGCTGGAAAGCCTGACCTACAAGAGGAGGAACCCTATGGCGCAGGCAACGGCCAATCAAGTCTGGACAGGGAGGCACTATATCGCCGGCGAGTGGCGCGAGGGCGATGGCGAACGGTTCGAGAGCATCAATCCGGCCCGGTCCGAAGAGGTCACCGGCATATATCCCCGAGGTGACGCCAGTGAGGTCGACGGCGCCGTAGCAGCCGCGCGGCACGCTTTCGGCGCCTGGCGACGCACCAGCCGCGTGAAACGAGGCGAGCTGCTCCTAAAACTTGCCGGGCTGATTGAGCGCGACGTCGAGGAACTGGCCCGTGTGCTGGCACGCGAAAGCGGCAAAATCATCGACGAAGCGCGGGCCGAGGTCGTCGAAGGGCTGCACATGGTGCAATATGTCTTTGGCACCGCACGGCAGCCGAGCGGCCAGGTAATCGATTCAGAGATCGAGGCCAAAGATCTCTATGTGCGGCGTAAGCCGCGGGGCGTGGTGGCGGTCATTACGCCTTGGAATTTTCCGTTTGCCGTGCCGCTCTGGATGCTTGCCCCGAGCCTGGTCGAAGGCAATACCACCGTCTTCAAGCCGTCGGAAGAAACGCCCGAAATCGGCCAGCGACTGGTGATGCTCTTTGCCGAAGCCGGTTTTCCGCCGGGCGCGATCAACCTGATCCACGGCGTGGGCGAAGAGGCGGGCGACGCACTGGCCCGTCACCCCGATGTCGACGTGGTTTGCTTCACGGGCAGCTATGAGGTTGGTTCGCACATTCGCCGGTTGGCCGCGGAACACGAGCACAAAACCTGCGCCTTGGAGATGGGCTCGAAAAGCGCCGTCATTGTTTGCGAAGGCGCCGCCCTCGACCTGGCCGTGAACGCGGCTCTGCTCAGCGCCTTCAAGACCACGGGTCAGCGCTGTGTCTCAGCCGGCCGGGTGCTGGTTCACCGGCGGCTGCTCGATCGGTTCTCGGAACAATTCGTGGCGCGGGCCAAGCAACTGCGCTTCGCCGATCCCTTCGCCACCGGCGCATTTGCCGGACCGCTCATCAATCACCGGGCCGTCGAAAAGGTCTCTTACTACAACGAACTTGCCAAGCAAGAAGGCGCCGAGGTGCTGCTCGATGGCGGACGGCTCGACGGCGAGCTGGCTGGCGGCTACTTTATGTCGCCCTTTGTCTACCGGCAGCGGCACGCCCCCGGAAAACGCACCGTGCGCGAAGAAGTGTTCGGCCCGCATTTGGCCATCGTGCCGTTCGCCGATGACGACGAGGCGATTGCCATCTACAACGATACGCCCTATGGCCTGTCGATGGCGGTCATCACCGAGGATTATCGCCGCTGGCGGCTGTACCGCGACGAGTGCGACTACGGCATGGGCTATGTCAACCTGCCTTGCATCGGCGCCGAGGTTCATTTACCGTTCGGTGGCGTTAAGCGCAGCGGCAACGGGCAGCCCTCGGCCGCCGCCCTGGTCGACGCGGTGACGCACCGCGTGGCGTTCACCGTAAACCATCAACGCGGCATCACCATGGCCCAAGGCATGAGCGCCATGGTGCCCGAAACACAATGAAGCCCAGACAACTCAAACCGCCCATTATGTCAACTGCGAACGGTTCGCAGTTGATTACTGCAAGCGGCGTCAACTGATAACGGTTACCAGTTGAACCGGACGAATGCTGCAATGACTCCGATCAATTCCGCACTCCACATTCCGCATTCCGCACTTGGTGACGCGCCGCGCTTGGTCACCTCGCTGCCCGGCCCCAAGGCCGCGGCCTGGATCGCGCGCGACGCGGCGGTCATGTCGCCCTCGTACACACGCGGTTATCCGCTCGTAGCCGCCCGAGGCTGGGGCTGCGTGCTGGAAGACGTCGATGGCAATCGGTTCCTCGATTTCACGGCCGGCATCGCCGTCAACGCCACGGGCCACGCGCATCCCGAAGTCGTGGCGGCGATCGCCGACCAAGCGGCGAAGCTGATTCACATGTCGGGCACCGATTTTTATTATGCGCCCGAAATAGAGTTGGCCGAGCTGCTGGCCCGATTGGCGCCTGGGCCGGAGCCAAAGCGGGTCTTTTTTGCCAATAGCGGCGCCGAGACGATCGAAGCGGCCTTGAAACTGGCCAGGCATCACACCGGCCGGCAACGCGTGATCTCGTGCTATGGGGCGTTCCACGGCCGCACCTACGGCGCGATGTCGCTGGGCGGATCGAAGGCGCTGCACCAGCAGGGCTTTGGGCCGTTGCTGTCGGGCGTGCACCGTATCCATTTCGATTGCACGCGGTCGGAGCTGGACGAGTTGTTTGCCAGCGTCTGCCCGCCTGATGAAGTGGCCGCGATCTTTGTCGAGCCGGTCCAGGGCGAAGGCGGCTACCGAGTTCCCTCGGCCGAATTCCTGCCGATGTTGCGGCAGATATGCGACCAGCACGGCATTCTGTTGGTGGCCGACGAGGTGCAGTCGGGCATGGGGCGAACCGGCAAGATGTTCGCCATCGAGCATTTCGGCGTCGTGCCCGATATGGTCTGTCTGGCCAAAGGCATCGCCAGCGGCCTGCCGTTGGGCGCTTTGATTACGCGGGCCAGCATCATGGACTGGCCGCCCGGTAGCCATGCTTCGACCTTCGGCGGCAATCCCGTGAGCTGTCGAGCGGCGTTGGCCACCTTCGACTTAATCGAACGCGAGTATCTGGCCAACGCCATCTCCCGCGGCGCCGAACTGCGCGCAGGTCTCGAACGTCTCGCGGAGAATTGCTCCGTAGAACGGAATTCATTCCGTTCCTGTCTCCGCTTGGCGCATCCGCGCGGCCTTGGCCTGATGCAGGCCATCGACGTGGTCGACGTTCAAGGCTCGCCCGATCCCCAGGGGCGCAATACGCTGGTCGAGGCTGCGTTTCACTGTGGATTGCTATTGTTGGGCTGCGGCAAATCCGGCATTCGCTTCTGCCCCGCGCTCTGCGTCACGGGCGAACAAATCGCGACGGGACTAGCGATCCTCGGCGAAATATCCGAAGCTTACACTTCACGCGGATCGCAATGCGGCGTTTGACGTCTGTAGGGAACGGACTCCGTGCCGTTCCGCCGAGGAGCGGCGCGACGTCGATTTGCCCCGCACGGAACGGCACGAAGTCCGTTCCCTACAGAATTGGTACAACCAATGAGGTTCCAGATGCGATTCATCCCCGCTGCTCAACTCACCGATTTCGCCACGGCGCTGTTCGTCAGGGGCGGCGTTGGCCAAACCGAAGCGAGACTGGTGGCCGAAAGCCTGGTGGGCGCCAACTTGCGAGGGCATGACTCGCACGGCGTGATGCGCATCCCGTATTATCTCGACGGCGTAGCGAAAGGTGAAGTCAAGCCGGGCGCGGAGTTTCGCGTCCAAAAAGAGACGCCCGGCATTTTGGTTGCCGAGGGCGGTTGGGGCTTTGGTCAGACGCAAGCGCGGCGCTTGACCGAGCGGTTGATTGCCAAAGCCGGCGATGCGGGCCTGGTGGTGGGCACGCTGATCCGCTGCGGGCACATAGGCCGCCTGGGTGAATACTGCGAGCAAGCCGCCGCGGCCGGACTGGTGTCGATGATGATGGTTAACACGCATGGCTGCGCGCCGCGCGTGGCCCCGCCCGGCGGCCGCGCCCCGCGGTTGGGAACCAACCCTATCGCGTTTGGTGTGCCGCACGGCGATACGCCACTCATCCTCGATTTTGGCACCAGCACCACCGCCGAAGGCAAAGTGCGCGTCAAAAAACTGGCCGGGCAACTCTGCCCCGACGGCTGGCTGCAAGACTCCGAAGGCCGACCCACGAACGACCCCAACGCGCTTTACGCCGATCCGCCCGGCGCTATTTTGCCGATGGGCGGTCCGCAGTCGTACAAGGGTTTTGGACTATCGCTGATGGTCGAGATTCTCACGGGCGCCCTTTCCGGCGGCGTGACGATGCGTGCCAAGCCGATCACGCAAAACGGCAATTGCGTGTTCATGCTGGTGATTTCGCCTGGTCACGTCGGCGGGGCCGGGCACTTTGCCGCCGAGGTAAAGCAGCTCGCCGCTTTTGTACGCGACTGCCCGCGCATCGACGGGATCGAAGAGATCGTTTTGCCCGGCGATCCCGAACGCCGCACGCTGGCCGCGCGGCAGGCCAGCGGCATCCCGCTCGACGAAGGCAATTGGGGACAACTGGCCGCGCTGGCCGGCCGATTGAAGGTCGTGCCGCCATCTACGAATGGCTGATGCCTGCGTATGGTCCCGGCATGCAAACGCCGGCTTGGCGATGCAATGATGTTGTGTTGTGGTCCGCAAATAGATTGAGGAAGGCAGATGTTTGATCGCATAACATTTGATTCGAAGATTCTCGGCGGACGCGCCTGCATCCGGGGCATGCGTATTCCCGTTTCGGTCATCGTGGGGCAAATCGCCCATGGGGCAAGCTGGGACGAGGTTTTACAAGGCTACCCTGACCTCGAATCTGGCGATATTCAGCAGGCGCTCGAATATGCCGCATGGTTGACGCACGAGGAAGTACGCATAGCGTCGTCCAGTGATGTCAACCGACAGCGTGCCGATGTCAGCCGACAACGCGCACGACATTGCCCTCGTCGTCTTTTATCACTGTCTTTTCGATTCTTACAGTAAGGCCTGGCAGCGAATGGCTGCTATACGTGCCGGCGCGTGGTTTGAGAAGCTCTGCAATAAAAATCTTGCATTGTTCCGCCGTCAACGCAACCCGCAATCCGTCCGTCGCTTCTTCCCAAGAGAAGCGAGCTCCGGGCTCTAGGACAATCGCGAGGTCGTCCGTCAGCACCGCGAAGGGACGGCCATGAGGAATTCTGCCGGGAAGGCGATGCGCCAGGTCAATGGCGACTGTCGCGCCAAACGTAAGATGGCACGAAGTACCGCCAGAACATTCAAAGCTTGCGCGATTGCACCAGACCGCCTCCGCGGACGCCCCTTCCGTCTCCGTCAGCGCGCGTACACGGGCGGCAAAGTTTGGATCCGCCAAATACGAATCGCGACCCAGATCGGTGATCAGCAATTCATTTTGTTCAATGACCAGATCGAGAAAGCGAGACCCGTCCCAGGCCTCGATCGCCGACAGTTCGTCTTCGGTGAGGCCGACAATCTGCAAAAAGGTAACATGCCCGTTGGGTGTGTCGATGGCTGGCAATTCTGGATCGATTGCGAAAGTGATTGCCCCAATTCTCGTTGCCTGATCGAGCGCAATCGGCCCGTTCAACGACATCGAATGACCGGCGCCGAAAGATCGACCCGTGGAAAACACATATCGGCCGAGGTTTTGAAGAAAATTCAGCGGCCACACAGGCGGCTTTTCGTCAGGACCACAGGCAAGCCGAAACGTCAGCTCAAACCCGAAACCGCTAATCTTCGGATCGTCGCCCTCTTTTTCCCAAAGCTCGCTGAACCCATAAGTGATAAAGTGCAGGTGATTCCGTAAACGATTATTGCGATACGCGCTGATCCCGTGAATTGGATCGGGGCCGCCCAGCCGCCACGAGACCAATGTGCCCCAATGCATCGGTTCGGTACCGCCGTAAACGGGATACAATGCTTCATTGATCGCGTTCCATCCCGGCGATTGCGATTCGGTCCAGTCGCCAGCCATAGCCACAATTCTCCAGCGCGCTTCATTTTTTTTTACTTCGCCCAACTCCCTATCTTGTTCTGTCCCGCGTATCTCCTTCACCGCTGCGTTTTCACCGTCGCTCGTTCCAGCAGTTCGGGCACCGCTTCGTCAGCCGGTCGAAGGCCCGTGGCAAATTGCAACTCGTTCATCGTCCGCTCGGCGTCGACCATGCTGGTGGCGACCTGATCGACTTGCCCGGAAATAAAGTCAGGCTCCTGGCGGTTGATCGCCAGCTCCGAAAGCGACTTGATTTTGTTCTCCAGCCGGTCGATCTCCAGCCGAACTAATTCAAAATTGTCGCGGGCCTTTTGATGGTTCGCCAGCCGGTCGCGGCAGGTTTGGATGTTGTCTTCCAGCGTCTTGCGCATTTTTTCTTGTTGCGAGCCGGGCGGCGCCGAGGCCAAGGGCTTCAGCCGCTCTTCGAGCAGCGCGATTTCCGATTCGATGCCGCGCCGCTCCGTGCGCTCTAAAAACTGCCCCAGCGCGTACTCGGTGAACAGCAGCCGCAGATAAATCCACAGCAATCGGTCGAGCCCCGCCGCTTGAAATTGCTCCAGATGCCCGCCGCCCTCTTTGTCGGCGGCCTGAAGCTGCGTGGCAATCTGCCGCAGTTCCAAGCAGCGATCGCGCAGTTCCTTGAACCGCGCCACCGAGGCTCGCGGCAACGAACGGAGGATTTCGCTGAGCGTCTGCTCGGCCGATGCGGTCGTCTCTTGCCGTAGCGCCTTGGCAATCTGGGCATCCACATAGCTCTGAAACTTGGGATGCGTACCCAAGAGGCCCAGATACGCCAACTCGCCCGCCAGCACTAAGGGCACGACGACGTCGGGCAGGCCGCTCAGCGCGGCAAACCCCATCGAGCCGAGAAAGGCCAGCAGGTTCCAGCGATTGGCAAACGCGGCTTTAAGATACTTGGTGAACGTCACGCCCGGCGGCTTTCTTCGAGTTTCGAGATCAAGTCGCGAATATACCCGACCGTCTCCTGAAACCGTGGCTCGCGCTGCATCTGCTGGCTGGGGCGGTCGGCCGGCTCTACCTTCAGCTCTTGCAGGATCGTGCCGGGCGAGTTGCTAAGTATATACACGCGGTCGCCCAGAAAAACCGCCTCTTCGATCGAATGCGTCACAAAAAACACCGTCGCCTCGACCTCGCGCCACAGGCTGACCAGCAGGTCTTGCATATTCATCCGCGTGTGCGGGTCGAGCGCGCCAAACGGTTCGTCCATCAAGATAATTCGCGGTCGTAAGGCCAGCGTGCGGGCGATAGCCACACGTTGCCGCATTCCGCCCGACAGCTCATGCGGATATTTGCCTTCGTCGGTGGCCGCGTTCAGGCCGACGTGGACTATCCACTGCCTCGCCAGTTCGTAGCGCTCGCGCCGCCGCACACCCAGGCATTCCAGCCCAAAAGCCACGTTATCGAGCACGCTGCGATGGTCGAAGCTGGTGTAATCTTGAAACACCATGCCGCGATCGGGACCGGGCCGCGTGACGGGTTTTCCAAGGACGAGAACGTCGCCGCTGGTGGGCGGATGTTGCGGTTCGAGGGCGGCAATCAATCGCAGAATGGTGCTTTTGCCGCAGCCGCTGGGCCCGAGCACGCAGATGAACTCACCTTTGCCCGGCAGATCTTCGACGATGAACGTCAGGTCACGGATGGCGGTGAAAGCGGCGCTCGTGCCGGCGTTGTACGTCTTAGTAACGCGGCGAAACTCGACGACTGCCGGACGCGCCACGTCGGCCGGTCCACGCACGTGCTCGAGCACCTGGCCCACGCCCACGGGCTGGGCCGCGGGCTCCTGAGCCGAGGCAGTTTTTTGAGCTGGTTCGGGCAACGCAGACATAAAGGTGGTCGAAGCGGTCGGTATACCGGAAAACGAGGCATCTATTCCGGCGCGCCCAAATTCTAACGCGTCACTTCCCGTGTTTGCCAGGGAATGCCGCGGGCCTGGGCGGCGGTGGCTAGCGGGCCGGCCAGGAGCGAAGGCCGCGAGAGCACATTGGCGTCGAAGAAGAACTCCTTGGCATCGCAGCGCCGGACGCGATAACCGCGGCTCGTTTTCGTCGGCATCAAGTGCCGCGCGGCTCCTTTGACGATCGGCAACCGCTCGTGGGCAATGGTTTCTTGGACCGAGACAATTTCCTGCCAGGCGAAAACGTCGGTTTCGCCCTTGTTTTGGTAATAGAAGCCATCGGAGCAAACCACTAGCCGAAATGAGAACATCGACTTGGCCCACAAAACAAGCATAACGCCGCCGATGGCAAGCCCGCCGCCCAAAAGCAACATCAAACCCGCCGCGGCCCAACTCATGCCATGCTCGGCGTAGAGCGGAAGATTGCCCCGGACGCTGACGACTTCGCGCACGGCTACTGTCGCCAGGGTAATTCCGCCGACCACCATGAGTATTCCCAGGATGATTCCGGCGATTAGATTGGCGGTGCTCGCCTTCTGCTCATAGACGCACTTGCCCAGCGACTCGATCGTACAGATCGACGGGACATTATGTTGAAGTTCGACGGTCATTTTTGTGCGCAGCAGGGACAACGCCGGAAATACCGTTCGGGTCTGTAGGGAACGGACTCCGTGCCATTCCGCAAACTGCGGTGCGGATGCGCGCCGCCCCTCGCGGAACGCCACGGAGTCCGTTCCCTACAGAAGCCGTTATGCCAACACTTCTCTTACCACACGCCCGGCGACCATCGTCAGCCGTTCTTCTTGGCCGTTGTGCGTGAAGGTGAGCTGCTCGTGGTCCAGGCCCAGCAGGTGCAGAATGGTGGCGTGCAAGTCGTGAACGTGTACCTTGTTCTCGACAGCGTAGAGGCCGATGTCGTCGGTCGTGCCGTGCGTCACGCCGCCCTGCACGCCGCCGCCGGCCAGCCACATGGTGAAGCCATAGGGATTGTGATCGCGGCCGTTGCCGCTCTCGCTCATCGGCGTGCGGCCGAATTCGCCGCCCCAGATCACCAGCGTCGAATTCAACAGGCCCCGCCGCTTCAGATCGGCCAGCAGCCCGGCGATCGGCCGGTCGCTTTCGCGGCAATATCGGGCATGGTTGCCCTCGACGTTGGCGTGAGCGTCCCACTTGCTGCCCGAACCGGAGTAAAGCTGCACGAACCGCACGCCGCGTTCGACCAGCCGCCGGGCCAACAGGCAGTTGCGGCCCATCCGCTCGGTTTCTTTCTGGTCGGCGCCGTAGAGCCGCAGCGTTTCGGCCGATTCCTGAGTCAGGTCGACCGCTTCCGGCGCGGCCGACTGCATGCGATAGGCCAGCTCATAAGCCGCGATACGCGCTTCGAGCTGATCATCGTCGGGCCGCTCTTGCTGATGCCGCCGGTTGAGCCGCTGAATGAAATCGAGCTTCGAGCGCTGCCGCGCCTGGCCGACCGCGTGCGGCGGGTCGAGATACAAAATCGGAGCGGCGCCATCGCGGAACTTCGTGCCTTGATACGTGGCGGGCATAAAGCCCGTGCCCCAATTGCGGTTGCCGCCGGGGGGCTCTTCGGGGTAGTCGAACAACACTACAAAGCCCGGCAGATCGGAGCATTCGCTCCCCAAGCCATAGGTGGTCCACGAACCCAGGCAAGGCCGGCCGCCCAAAATGCTGCCGGTATTCATCTGGCACACACTGCCCACATGGTTCAGTCCGTCGGCGTAGCAACTGCGAATGATCGCCAGATCGTCGACGTGCCGGGCGATTTCGGGATACCAATCGCTGACCCAAGCGCCCGACGAGCCGTGCTGGGCGAACGAACGCTTCGAGGCCAACAGCGGCGTGTAGGCCGTGCGGCCCATCGCCGTGACCGGACGATGGAAGCTGTCAGGCAGTGGCTGGCCGTCGAGCCGAGTAAGGGCCGGTTTAGGGTCGAACAGGTCGATATGGCTCGGGCCGCCGTCCAAAAAGCACCAGATGACACTCTTGGCCCGGGCGGCGAAGTGCGGTGGCCGGGGCGCTAGTGGATTGGCCGTAGCCTGCGTCGCCTGTGCATCGTTGCGCAGCAGCGAGGCGAGCGCCAACGCTCCTAAACCGCCGCCGGCGCGGAGCAAAAAGTCACGCCGCGAACGCGGTGGTTCGCGATGCGGCAAACGAAGACGGCTTGGAGGTTTGCTCATATCTGGTGGCTGGGGCAGAGCCTTGGCGATGCCCCGGCGCGAGTGATTAATGTGTTGGCCGTAATTTTCAATTTCCGCCCTCCGCATTTGAAAGCCGGGGCATTGCTAAAGCTCTGCCCCAGCCACCGGTCAGTCGTCATTCACCTCAATCGACGTACAAAAATTCGTTGGCGTTCAACAGTGCGTGACAAAAATCGACCAACGCATCGTTTTCGGACGACTTCGCTTGCAGCCCGGCAGCTTGGATCCGCAAAAACTCGCGTGCAGTTTCGATTTCGTCAGCTCCCGGTGAACGTCCAAAAGCCTCGCGATATGCCAGTGCGATCATTGCCCCCTCGTCACCGACCGCCGACTGCCGCAGCTTGTCGGCCCAGTCACGCGCCGCCTGCACGGTCAATTCGCCGTTGAGCAGCAACAACGACTGCGGCGCCGTGGTCGTCACCGAGCGGCGCGGACAACTATGGTGCATATCGGGCAGGTCGAACGCCTCGAACAGCGGATACCGCAAGTTCCGCTTGGCAAGCACGTAGATCGAGCGGCGGCAACGGTCTTCGACCCGTTCGTCGGGCCGCCAAGCGTAGTTCTTGCTGATTCCCTCGGGCAACTCCGGACGCGCGCTGGGACCGTAGGCCCGCAGATTCAACTGTCCGGAGATGTGCAGCATGGCGTCGCGGGCCGATTCTCCCTCCAAGCGCCGCCGCCGGGCGTGCCAAAGCAAGCGGTTTTGCGGATCGACCTCGCGGGCCCGCGCCACATGGGGGTTGGCCGGATCGCTTCGCGACGACTGCCGATACGACGCTGACGTGACCATTAACCGATGCAGGTGCTTTAAACTCCCGCCATGCTCGACCAACTCAACGGCCAGCCAGTCGAGCAATTCCCGATGCGTGGGCGGCTCGCCTTGGATGCCGAAGTCGTTCGGGGTCGGCACGATGCCCACGCCGAAGTGATGCTGCCACAGCCGATTGACTATCACACGGGCGGTCAATGGATGGTCGGGCCGCGTGATCCAACGGGCCAGCGCGGTGCGGCGCCCCGTGCTATTCGCACCGCTGATCGGCGATTGAATCTCGGCCGAGCCTTCGCCCAGGAATTCAGGAAAACCCGGTGTAATCTCGTCGCTTGGCTTGGCCCAGTTGCCGCCTTCGAGCAGGAAGGTGACCGGCGCTACGCGGCCGACATCGCCCACGCCCATGATGACCGGCAACGGAGGCGGACGCAGATGGTCGATTTCGGCCAACCGCTTTTGTAAATCGTCGTAGCGTTGCTTAGCTTCGGGCGGAAGCTTCTTGGCGGCGTCGGCGTCTTTCACTTGCGCCTGCCGCAGAGCCATTCGCGCAATCTGCTCTTGGTGCGGCGTGCGCCGCTCCGGCGGCAAAGCCACCACCTCGCGTATCTCGGAGCGAAATTTGCCTAGCGCATACTCGCGCAACTCAGCTCGGTTCGGATCGAGCAGCGAGTCGATCTCGGCCCGTAACTTGCGGGTAGCCTCTTCCCAGGCGGCCATCTGCTGCTGATGTCGCGCGATGTCGGCCGGCGACGCGTCGACCAGATCATCTCGCGGCACCACCGGCGTAAAAAAAGCTTGCAGCCGAAAGTAATCGGTCTGCAAAATCTCGTCGAACTTGTGGTCGTGGCACTGGGCGCAACCCATCGTCATGCCCAACAGCGCCAGGCCGGTCGTGCCGGTCATGTCGTCCAGTATCTCTTGGCGGCGCTGTTCGAGATTGCCCGCGTTGTACTCGTCGGGATAGAGCCGATTGTATCCCGTGGCGATCAAGGCGAGCGGGTTCTCTGGCTCCAACTCGTCGCCCGCCAACTGCCACGCGATGAACCGATCGTAGGGCATGTCTTCGTTGAGCGCCCGGATCACGAAGTCGCGATACTTATAGGCGTTCGGTCGGTGCTCATCGGCTTTGAAGCCGTCGCTCTCGGCGTAGCGCACCAGGTCGAGCCAATGCTGCGCCCAACGTTCGCCGAAAGCGGGCGAAGCCAACAACCGCTCGACCAGCCGCTCGTAAGCGTCGGCCCGCTCGTCGGCCAGAAAGTCGGCCTGCTCCGCCGGCGTAGGCGGCAGACCAATGAGATCGAACGATACGCGCCTCAGCAACGTGAGCTTATCGGCAGCGGGACTGGGCCGCAGTCCGGCGGCCGTCAGCTTTTCGACCACAAAGGCGTCGATCGGGTTGACGACCCAGTCGGCCTTGCCGGTAGTCGGCGTCGCCGGTCGTAGCGGCGGACGAAACGGCCAACTGCCATGCCGGAAGGCTTGGCGCTCATCGGCCTGCGCCTGGTTGGCGCACAGCAACCCGACGACGAACGTGAAGACGATTCGTCGAATGCGGCCGGGCGTCGAGGCGATTCCCATGTGGCTTATTTCATCCCGTGTGTGACGTTCGCCGATCGTCCCACATTGTAACGCGCGGGTCTGTAAATGTCGATTTTCGACGGTTCCTTCTGGCTCACTACCGCTCGACCGGATTCGACGCCTCCGGCCATTCGCGTCCGAGTTGCGGGGCGTCTGGCAATAGATCCCAACTGCGCGCTTCGACGAGCGGCCGCTGCGGCTCGTCGGACACAACCGGCTCCTCGGCAGCCATCGGAGTGCCGGCTGCAACCAGCGGCGCGCGGTGCTTCCAGCGATGCGCCACCGCATCGAGCACCACACCAATCATCAGGCCCAAAAACGCGCCCGGCATTGCCGCCAGGTTCCCGGTGCGCGTGCCACCCAAGGCGACCCAATTCATCAATAGACCGGCCAGCGCGCCGACAATCGTTCCCTTGATCAAAAAACTGCCGCCACTCAACAAAAATCGCATCACTGGCTTGGTCAACCGGGAGAGGTACGGCTTCCCCAAGTCGGAAATCAAGCAACAGGCGCCAGTGAGAACGATGGCGAAGAGCAGACAAGCGCCCAACGGCCCGCGCGACGCCGGCGACTGGTGGAATTGCACCGCCGCCAGTACCAAAATCGATCCGGCAATCGCTCGCATCGTCGATGAAACGGAATAGATTCCGCCCTACCTGGCGAACCGCCGCAAACGGTAGAGAATCAGCCCGTGCGCCGCATGATACAGTCCGCCGCATTCGATGGGCAACTCGGTGGTCTGTTCGAGCAAGTCACACAAATAGACCACGGCCCGCTCCACCCACGGCTGGCGCAGTTCGTCCTCGGTCAGCGCTAGTGTCAAAAACTCCAGCACGTGCCCGGTGGTGTTGATTCGCAGGCCGAGATCGGGCGAGGTGCTCGACCGCTGGAAATAATTGATCGAAAATCCGCCGTCGGGCTGCTGGAACTCGCGGGCCGCTTTGATCGCTTGCCGGATCTTATCATCCGCGGTCTTCCAGACACCGGTCAGCTCGCCACCTTCGTCCAAATGGCGGTTGACCGCCGCCGCGATGCCATACATTCGATGCGTGCCCCCGCACGTGCTCGTGTTCAAGTCTTGCCGGCACTCCATTTCCACGAGGCGCTCGATGCTCCACTCGCTTCCGTCGCGAGCCTTCCAACGCGCGTCGCTCGGCATATAGGCGCTGAAGGCCATCAAGGTCCAAGTGGCCTCCATTCCGTCGCGCACGTCCCATTGGGCTTGATGGATGATGTCCTGCACCTTGAACGTTTGCCCGCGGACCGTGATGGGCGTATCAGGCAGCACGCCGCACTGGGCCAGATAGCCCAGCCATTGGTCGTCGTGTCCTTCGCCGCTTTTGCTGCCCGGTTCTTCGACGTCTTTGAGTCCCTTTTCGCCAGGCGCGAAGGCCCATCCCCGGAGCTCTCCACCTTCCAGCAGCCAATCAAGCGCCGGCACGAGCTTGCCGTTGTCATTGATTTGCAGGTCGTAGCCGTAGGCCAGCATGCCATGCACGATCTGCCACGCATTATTCACCTGCGGACTCATCTGCCGGCGACGGGTCAGGTCGATCACGCGGTCGAGCTTGTCACGCAATTCTCCGTCATCAGGCAAATTCGATTCAGCCGGAGTGGTCGTTTCGTCGTCTGGAACCGCCGGAGACGCGATGGTGCTGCTATCCGAGCAGCCCGTTAGCGCAACGCAGGCGGCGGCCAATAACAATGCAAAAAACGACGAGTGCGGGGAGATACGCTTGAGCATCGACAGAAGATTCAGGATTCAACTTTTAGGGTTCAGCCAGCACGGAGCGCGGAGTAATGACATACGGCCGACGGCCGTAAGCTGACCCCTGAACCCTGAACCCTGATCCCTTTTCAGCCATTCTTACCACAGTGAGCCTTGCCAGGCTAGCGGTCTGGTGAACTTGCGTGCTTCGGGTAACGTTTGCGGCCGTTTAGGCCGATATTCACTGGTGAAACGCGAAGTGCCTATGAACGATCGCAGACGGCTGCTGACGCTCTCGGTGTTGGTGTTGACCGCCGTATCGCTCTGCGCCGTGGCGATCACTCTGCTGCACCTGGTTCCGCCCGCCGCGATGTCGCGGCAACCACTCGAGCGGACATTGTGGCTGATTCTGGGCAACACGGCAGTCGTGATTTTCGGCGGGGCGGCGCTGTTGCTCAGGGTCAGCCAGCCGCTTTTGCGGCGGCTCGAAGAGAGCGAAACGCAGCTACGGGCGGCCGTCGCGGCGCTCGAAGCCAAAGCCGAGCAGCTCACCTCGGCCAATCAAGAGCTCGACGACTTCGCGTACGTCGCCTCGCACGACTTGAAAGAGCCGCTGCACGGCATAAGCGCGTACTGCGGCCTACTGCGAGATGAATATCATGACCGGCTCGATGAGAACGGCCGTCGCATGACGGGCGTGCTGGTTGAGCTGTGCCAGCGTCTGGGCCAACTGATCGACGACCTTTTGAACTTTTCGCGCGCGGCGCGCCAGCCGGAATATGTTGACATTAAATTGGACCATGTGCTCGACGGGGTTTTAGAGACGCTTGCTCCGGCGATCGACGCGCGACGCGGCAAGGTGCGGCGGCCACGGGCCTTGCCGGTCGTGCGCGCCGATCACACGCTCGTCGGGCTGGTGCTGCAAAACCTGATCGCCAATGGGCTGAAATTCAACGACAGTCGGACGCCGACCGTCGAGATCGATTTTGTCGACGGCGAACGATTCGCGACGATCGCGGTGCGTGACAACGGCATCGGCATCGATCCGCGGCACCACGCCGCAGTATTCACGATGTTCCGCCGTTTGCACGGGCGGCAGAAATACGAGGGGACGGGGGCGGGACTCTCGATCGTGCGGCGGGCGGTCGAGAACCTCGGTGGTACCATCTGGCTGCAGTCGCAGCCCGGCTGCGGCTCGACGTTCTTCTTTACGCTGCCCCTGGCCGTCGATGGCGGCGTGCCACCCGTTCTTCGCGAGTTGACGCCTCCCAATAGTTGCCCTTCGCTTGTCGGGCCGCACATGGCAAATCAATGCCAGCCGCAGTCGTTGTGAATGTCGGTCCAGGCTGTCAAAGCTGGTCGGCGTTTATGCTTCACATTTCGCCATTCTAAGCCGCGCAAGGTATTGCCAGAAAGCGGTGGCGCGCTTAACTTTACGGGTCTATGCGTCCCTCGAATCGACCTGTCGGATCGCTCGCCAGCGTGGCCCTGCGCTACCGCCACGCGCTGGTGGCTTGCGGCGCTTGCCGGCGAACTTGGCCGGGGCTCCCGCGCATTACGGGTGAGAGGGCGCCGACGGGCGCCATCTGCACCACGCGGCGCGATCCGCGGTTGGCCCGAGTCGAGGCCGTCTTGTTCGTGGCCGGCGAGCCGCTGAATAGCCGAAAAACTGCCGACTTGGCCAGCTTGGCGGACGGCACGGAAGCACGTACACTAATCCGCCGACTCAACGAATTATACGACGCCCAAGCCAGCGCCTTCCGGGTGGAAGAAGTCGCGGGCGGGTTTCAATTGCTCACGCGCCCCAAGTTCGGCGCGTGGCTGCGGCGGCTGCACCAGGCCCCGGTCGAAACTCGCTTATCGGCGCCGGCGCTTGAAACTTTGGCGGTCGTGGCGTATCGTCAGCCGGTCGTGCGGGCCGAGATCGAATCGATCCGCGGCGTGCAGTGCGGCGAAATCCTGAGACAACTGATGGAACGCGACCTGGTTCGCATCGTGGGCCGGTCGGAAGAACTGGGGCGGCCGTACTTGTACGGTACCGCGCGGCGGTTCTTGCAAATGTTTGGGCTGCGCGGCCTCGACGATTTGCCCCGGGCCGAATCGTTGCGGCGAACGGCCGTCGGATCACCATCGACAGAAGCCAAACTCGCCATCCGGCGAGATGAAGAACTAACCCCTACGATTGATCTGAAAGAGGAGTCTCACGTGAAGCAGGTAGCCACCCAGGAGTCAGACCGCGAGGATCTTTGGAAGCTCGGCGCCGCCGCCGCGCCCGCCGTGTTGTTCGCCCACGCGCGTGATGAAGACGATGACGACGTCGACGATGAAGAAGATCTCGACGATGACGACGACGATGACGATCTCGACGACGACGAAGACCTGGACGATGAGGATCTGGACGACGATGAGTGGGAAGAAGTCGACGACGACGATGAAGACTGGGACGAAGACGAAGACGACTGGGACGAAGACGAAGATGAAGACGGCGACGAAGACGAAGATGAAGACTGGGAAGACGAATAGACGGATATTGGATTTTCAATTTTGGATTTTCGATTTGCGGCGGTGGCCGGGGCAGCGCGTAACGATGCCCCGGGCAGACTGATCTCGCGGCAATGTGGGACAGCCGCCCTCG
>DATFDL010000589.1:0-2640 GCA_035252155.1 Pirellulales bacterium
GCAAGAAATAAAACTAAATGCTAGCATCTCACTCGTTTGCCTCACCCAGTCCGCACGCTAAACCCGAAGACCTGAACCGACTTAAAAATGGGCGAACACCCTACATAATTCGGCGTTGGGTGCCACGGCATCCGTCGCAGCCAGATTACGTTTGCTCTAGGAACAAGAGCGGATGCTGCGACGGACGCCGTGCGGATCGGCTTTGCGACTAGGTCGTTAGAGCCGGATCGGCACGGCGTCCACCGCGGCGATTTGTGTCGAGCGGCGGGCCGATTTCCATCGCGCCGCGGTGGATGCCGTGGCACCCTGCGGTGGCGGTTGGCTGCGAGCTGCCGTGTCGCGAGAAGCCAAGTCGCATGAACCGTGCCGACGCCTACGCTTTGGTTTGCGAATACACCGCCGGCGACAGCCTGCGCAAACACATGCTGGCAGTCGAAGCGGCGATGCGGGCTTATGCTCGTCGCTTCGGCGAAGACGAAGACAAATGGGGCATCGTCGGGCTGCTGCACGACTTCGACTACGAGCGCTGGCCCGAGCCGCCGCATCATCCGCTCAAGGGCGCCGAGATTCTGGCCCAGCGCGGCTATCCGGTCGACGTGATCTACGCCATCAAATCGCACGCCGATTACTTGCCCGACTGCCCGCGCGTCTCGCGGCTCGATAAGGCGCTCTATGCCTGCGACGAGCTGGCCGGCTTCATCACGGCGGTGGCGATGGTCCGGCCCGAGGGCATCGCGGGCATGCAGACCAGCAGCGTCAAGAAAAAGCTCAAGCAAAAGAGCTTTGCCGCGGCGGTCAACCGCGATGACATTGTCCGTGGGGCGGAAGATCTGGGCGTGCCGCTCGATGAGCATATCCAGTTTGTGATCGACGCGATGCAGACTGTCGCCGCCGAGCTGGGCCTGCAACGCTAGCAAGTGGTGTCCTAATAGTGTTGTGCCAGCCCATACTAACCCGAAGCGTAAGCGAGGAAATGTGACGATTCTTCCTCGCTTACGTACCAGCCAGCCCGCTCATACCGAATAAGTCGAGGCAAATACCCGGCGGGTGAGAGCTTCGGTGGGACACATAGAGCTGGCGTATGGTTTGTGCTGGCAGGCCGAGACGAGTTATTCTCCCCAACGCCAATCGCGTTTCAAGCGGGTCAAGTCATTGAGTTTCCCGCGGGCGGATTTGAGTTAGCGGTTCTCGGCGAGGCCGATTTGGAGCTGATTACGGTCTGGCGTCTGCCGGAGGAGTTCTGGGCGCCAGAGTGACACGCTGCGGCGCTATGGCATGGTCTTGGCGAAATACTCGCTCGAGGCGGCGACGCCGGAAGCGATTTGTTCGTCGTGGGCGCCTTGCCGCAGTTGGGCCACCCAGAAGGCGAGCCCGCCCTGATCGACGGGCCGCTCAAGCAATTGCTCATAGATGCCGCTGACCACCTGCGAGAGATACTCGTCGCTGGAAAAAATCGCCGCCGCGATCTGGCCGCGCGTCTCGCCGACCGCCAGCGCCTGATCGAAGAATTGCCGCGCCCCAGGATCTACCGGCCGGCCCAAAGCGTCGTGGAACAAGGCGTCGAGAAAACCATCGTTGGTGTTTCCGCCGCGCGCGGCAAAATATTCGGGCGAGGCGGCCAAAATCGTGGCGATCTGCTCGACGGTGTGCCCGCTCTGCAAGAATGAAACAAAGAACGCTTCACCGGCCGGGTCGGCGGCGCGGTGCAGATAATGCTCGTAGAGTGAATCGACCTGATCGATTCGATACTCGGTGCTGTTTTGGAGCGTGCCGATAATTTGCTGACGGCCGCCCGCCGCGGCCAGGTTGCCAAAGAACGCCAGGGCGCCCGGATCGGCCTGCCGCGCCAGCAAATCGTGAAAGACCTCGTTTACCCACCGTTCGTCGGGCGTGCCGCGCGTCCCATTCGAGAGAAGCTGCTCCAAGATGGTGGCCGTCGCTTGGCCCAAGCCGGTGCCGCCGCCGG
Organism: Pirellulales bacterium; assembly: GCA_035252155.1. GTDB lineage: Bacteria > Planctomycetota > Planctomycetia > Pirellulales > JAICIG01 > JAICLL01. Next base: position 1,967 of record DATFDL010000589.1, read on the forward strand.
CTTCGCTCGCGGTAACGCTCACGGTGAAGTGCCCTTCGTCACTGTATGTGTGCGCACCGGAAATAGTAAACGTCGCACCGTTGAGGCTGATCGTGCCAGTCGACGTGGTGCCGTCACCCCAGTCGATCACCGCGCTGTAGTCGCCCAGCGGATCGATCGGTCCTGAATCGGTAAACATGGCCACGGTCATCGCGGTCGGCGCCGCTTGTTCCATGCCGCTCAGATTGACCGCGGCGACGTTCAACGGCGCATCGTTTACCACGGCGGTGCTGGCGGCGGTGGCGTTGCTGCCGCCGACGTCGTGAATGGCGACGCTCACTTGAGCCGACGTTCCTTCTTCTCCGAACGGATGCGAGCCGATCACATTGAAGGCTCCGCCGCCCGCGGCCACCACGCTGCCGGCGGTGGTCGTGCCGTCGCCCCAGTCGATCTGGGCCGAGAAGTCGGAGGCGGAGGCCGCGGCGTTCGCATCGGTGAACGTGGCAACCACTCCGCTGAACGTGGCGACTTCGGTCGGATGAAAGGTGACGCCGCTCGCCGTGATCGTGGCGTCGGCGATCGTCACCGGGATGCTCGCCGTCGCCGTGGCCGCGCCGGGCGAGTCGTCGCTCATCACGATCCGGGCGGTGTGGCTGCCTTCGTCAGCGTAGACATGACTGCCGCTCACCGTGAAG
>DATFDL010000590.1:0-4502 GCA_035252155.1 Pirellulales bacterium
GAAAGACGACGATCGAGCTTCCGCCCGTCTATCCCGTGGTGATTGGTGAAGAAAGAGACCTGACCGATCTCAGCATTGCTCGCATCGCGGTCGGTCAGACCAATTTCGAGGCCGCCCCAGTGACGATTGCCGCTGAGCTGCAAAGCCGCGGCCTGGCGGGGCGGCCCGTGGTGCTGCGCGTGCTCGAAGAGTCCGACGACGACCAACGCAACGTAGCTCCGACACTCCGTGGCGGAGACAGTAGCTCCGACACTCCGTGGCGGAGAACGTCGGTCGCCAAAGGCGACCGTCAACCCCGTCACGGAGTGCCGGGGCTACTTTCCGATGCTGCGCCGGAAAAAGTAGTCGAGACCCGCGCCGTGGCCGCGCCCCCCGACGGCAAGCCGTTGGTCGAACGCTTCGAGCTTCGTCCAGAAAAGCCGGGCGTCAGCTTTTACACCGTCGAAGCCCGACTCAAGGGTGAAGACGCGATTCGAACGGCGAAGTCCCAAGCCGCCAGTTCGGCCGAGGCCACCCTGCTGAACAATCGCCGCGTCGCGACGGTCGATCGCGGCGGCGGGCCGTACCGGGTGCTCTATGTTTCCGGCCGACCCAACTGGGAGTTCAAGTTTTTGCGCCGCGCGTTGCAAGAAGACGATGAAGTCAACTTGGTCGGACTGGTGCGGATCGCCAAAAAAGAACCGAAGTTCACGTTTCGCGGCCGGCGCGGCGAGCGCACCAACCCACTCTATCGCGGTTTCGGCAATCAGCACGACGACACGGCCGAGCAATACGATGAGCCGGTGCTGCTAAGGCTGGGCACGGAAAACAAGGAAGAGCTCAAGGGCGGCTTTCCCAAGTCGGCCGAAGACCTGTTCGCCTATCACGCCGTCATTCTCGACGATGTCGAAGCCGCTTTTTTCACGCACGAGCAGATGTCGCTTCTCCAGCAGTTCGTCAGTCAGCGGGGCGGCGGCTGCCTGATGTTGGGCGGCCAGCATTCGTTCGCAGCGGGCGGCTACCAGCGCACGCCGCTGGGCGAGCTGTTGCCGGTCTATCTCGATCGCGGCGAAGTGGCGCCGCTCGAAGGCGTGCGGATGCGGCTGACGCGCGAAGGCTGGTTGCAGCCGTGGGTGCGGCTGCGTTCGACCGAAAACGATGAAGAGCGGCGGCTGGCCGAGATGCCCGAGTTTCATACGCTCAGCCGGTTCCGCGCGATCAAGCCGGGGGCGTCAGTCCTGGCCAGCGTGCAAACGGCCGAGGGTGAACCGCTGCCGGCCCTAGTAGCACAGCAATTTGGGCGCGGCCGGGCGGCGGCACTGGCCATCGGCGATTTTTGGCGTTGGAACCTCCGCCGGCAAAACAATGCCGCCAGCGATCTGGAAACCGCCTGGCGGCAGATGATCCGCTGGCTGGTGGCCGACGTGCCGCGGCGCGTCGAAGCCGAGGCCGAACGGTCGGCCACCGAGCCGGGCGTGGTGCGAATCGCCGTCCGCGTGCGCGACGAGTTGTTCGAGCCACTCGACAACGCAACGGTGACGGTGCGCGTCGAGACTCCCGATCAGCGTCAGATCGAACTGACGGCCGAGCCGAGCGACCAGGGGGCCGGTGAATTTGTAGCTACGTTCGCTCCTCGCGTTTCCGGCGCTTACCGCGCGAACATCACAGCGCGGGCCGAGGATGCCAGCGAGGTGGGCCGGCGCGAGATCGGCTGGGCGGCCGAGCCGGCAACCGACGAGCTGCGCACGCTGCGCCCCAACCGTGAGCTGCTTGGCCGGCTGGCCGAAGCGACCGGCGGCGAGCTGATCGCCCCCGACGACTTGGAGGGTTTTGTCGCGAGCTTGCCGAACCGCAAGGCGCCGATCGTCGAGGCCTGGACCTATCCGCTCTGGCATCAGTGGAGCGTGTTTTTGTTCGCCATCGTCTGCCTGGTCGGCGAGTGGGGGCTGAGACGCAGCCACGGGCTGCCCTAGCTTGCTTCGCCCTGGCCATTTTGCGATCCGGCCGGTGTGGCACAGCCGCCCCCGGCTGTGAGGTGGTCGCCAAAGGCGACCGCGAGACAGCCGAGGGCGGCAGTCCCACATGGCCGCATTCACGCGCGCGTGATGTGTAACTCAAGGATACCACCAAGAGGCATGGCGTGAAATTGCCGGATGACCGTCGAGCGGCAAATAGTCTCACGCACGGCCGACCGCGTAAGGCCGCGGATCGATGTGCGGCGGGTCGCCCGAAACGAGCTCGGCCACCAGCCGACCCGTGGCTGGAGCCATCGAGACGCCCAGCATGCCGTGGCCGGCGGCAATCAAGAGGTTTTCGAGGCCGGGAACCGGTCCGAGATAGGGCAGGCTGTCGGGCGTCATCGGCCGCCAGCCGTACCAAGATTCGAGAATCGGCTCGGCGCTCGGCTCGTGCAAGTAAATTGCCGCCGCCTCGCGGAGCAGACGCAACCGGTTGGGATTCAGGCTGGTGTCGTAACCGGCGAATTCCATCGTCGAGCCGATGCGATATCCGCTGGCAAACGGCGTGATCGCTACGCGATGTTCTTCAAAGATCATTGGCAGGCGGGGGCAGTTTACCGGCCGTGGCATCGTCAACGAATAACCCTTGCCAGGCTGAATGGGAACCCCGCATCGCAAGATGCGTCGCAGCCGCGGCGTCCAAGCGCCGGTAGCGACGACGACTTGATCGGCCGCGATCTCGCCCTGGTTGGTGATCACCCGCCGCACTCGGCGTTGTTCGACGTTCAGATCGCGCAGTTCGCACGATTCGCGGATTTCGACGCCGTGCGCTTCGAGCGCCCGCCGCCAGGCGACCATCAGCTTGTCGGGACGCAAATGGCCGTCGGTGGCGTAGTGCCAACCGCCCGCAAAGCCGGGCTTGAGCGCGGGCTCCAACTCGCACAATGCGGCGCCGTCATAGCGCGTCGCTTCCAGATTAAACTCGGAGCATAGCAAGCGATCGGTCTCTACGTAATGATCCATCGCCGCCCGGGTGCGGAAGACGAACAACAGACCCTGGGTCTCCCACTCGACGTCACTCAGCGCCCGGCGCAACAGCTCGTCGTAGAGCGTCCGCGACGAGACGAGCAGCGCTTGGATGGCGTGGCCGGCCGAGAGCATGTCGCGCTGGTTGCACTTACGGGCAAACTGCCAGAACCAACCCCACAGTGCCGGATCGGGCCGCCAATGGACCTTCAGGGGGGAGTTCCGCGCGAAGAGGGTCTTGAGCGCCTCGCGCAATGCGCCGGGGGCCGCCAGGGGCAAGACATGGCTCGGGCAGACAAAGCCGCAGTTGCCGTGCGAGCAACCGCTCCCGAACCGGCCTTGATCAATCAGCGTAACCGGCCGACCTGTCTGACGGAGGTAGTACGCGCACGCCGCGCCGATGACCCCGCCGCCGACTACCACCACGCGATCCGCACTTGTCATAATCGAACCTTGCCCTATCCTAGGTTTCGGACCTTTCGTTCTCCAGGGTGCCGAGTCCGCACGATGTTCGAAGTCGAGCAAAAACATCGCATCGCCGATCTGGGGGAGCTACTGGGCCGATTGGCCGCCCTGGGTGGAGAACCGGGCGAGCCGCAACAGCAGGTAGATACTTATTACGCGCACCCGCAGCGCGATTTCGCCCAGACCGACGAGGCGCTGCGCATTCGCCGGGCTGGCGACGAGTGCTTCATTACCTACAAAGGTCCCAAGCTCGACCAGACCTCCAAAACCCGCCGGGAAATCGAACTGCCGCTGGCCGGCGGGGTTGACGAAGTCCAAAAGTTCGCTGAATTGCTCGAATTGCTCGGTTTTCGGGCCTCGGCGGTCGTCACCAAAGAGCGACGCAAAACCACCCTCGCTTGGCAAGGCCGGCAGGTCGAAGTGGTCATCGACCAAGTGGATCGACTCGGCCAGTTCATAGAGTTAGAATTGCAGGCTGACGAAGCGGGCCTCAGCCAGGCCCGGCGGACGCTAAGCAAGCTGGCCGCCAAGCTGGAATTGGGGCCGGGTGAGCGGCGCAGCTATTTGGAACTCTTGCAGGTGCAGAGCGGAACTTCTGACGCCATCAGGGGTTCAATCTCTTAAAAGGCGAACTGGCTACATCCCTTTTGACCCACGGAATCACGCCATGACCATTACACTCACCCGTCCGCCGCTGAAAACCCTTGGATTATTGGTTCTCTCGGTGAGCGTCGTCGCGGTCGCTCAGTCGCGCGCCTGGGCGCGGGGACGCGGCGGCTGGGGAGCCACGCGCGCGTATCAGCAAGTTTTCAAGCAGCAGATGCAGTACATGCAAAAGCAGGTCGCAGAGATGCAGGCCCAGGTGAAGGCCGACAACGAGGCCTTCATGAAGCGTTTTGACACCAATAAAAACGGCATCATCGACGGCAAGGAAAAAGGCCCCGCCAAAAAGTACTTGCGCGATTTGGAGAACGGCAAGGATCCAGATCGGGCCATCAACAATCTCAGTCGCACGCGCAAATCGACCAGCCGCAAATCGAGCAAGACGAAACGCACCAGCGATAAGTCAACGGA
>DATFDL010000591.1:0-2256 GCA_035252155.1 Pirellulales bacterium
CGAGATGCCGAGCGCGTCGCCGGCCTCTTCGACCGACAAGCCGGTAAACAGCCGAAGCTTGGCCACGTCGGCCGCGGCAGGATCGTCTTGGGCGAGCACCGACAAGGCATCATCGAGCATCAGGAGTTCTTCGTCCTTCGAGCCTTTGCAGATTGCAGCGTCGGAGAGATCGATTCGGCGCCGATCGCCGCCATGCTTCTCGGCACTTCTCCGCCGCGCATTCTCTATCAGGATCCTTCGCATGGCCTCGGCGGCGGCGGCGAAGAAATGGCCCCGGCCGTTCCAATCGTGGAGCTTTTCGGCCTCGACCAACCGCAGATATGCCTCGTGGACCAGGGCGGTGGCCTGCAAGGTTTGCCCCGGCTTTTCTTGCGCCAGCTTTTGCGCCGCCAGTCGGCGCAATTCGTCGTACACCAACGGCAAGAGTTGCTCGGCGGCGTGGGGATCGCCTTGCTCGATGGCCGACAAGATGCGGGTGACATCGCTCATGCCCCTGAACATATCCGACCGATGGCCGGCTAGCAAAAAGCATGGGAGCAGGGGAGCGGGGGAGAGACAAAGACGAAGAGCCGGCGCCCAGTCCTATCTGCTCCCCTGCTCCCGCGCTCGCCTTCGCCGCGTCTTGCCCCTCTCGCCATTTGCGTCGCGACCCGCTATCCTAGAAGTGAGGGTAGCCCCACCCCAGGCCCCACCCACCGAGGCCCACACCATGCCTGGCCGCTGGCTGAGTTGGTTCGTCATCCTGCTACTGTCGCCCGCCTCCGCCTGGGCGCGGCCGCCGCATAAACAAAGCCTCAAGCGGCACTATGGGGAGCTGTTGCCGGCCAAGCTCTTCGCCTGCTCCACGTGCCACCTCACCCGCGAACAGGCCGACGATCCGGCCAGTTTCGATGAACTGTATCCGCCGCACAACTCGTTCGGCGTGCGGCTGAGCGAACTAGGCGAGCAACTCGAAGCCGACAGCCAGCCCTACGATATTCCCACTCGCCTGCGAGCCGTCGCCGCCGAGGACGCCGATGGTGACGGTGTGACGAACGAGCTTGAGATTCTCGCTGGCCACGCACCGGGCATCGCCGCCGATAAGCCGACGCCCGAAGAACTGGCCGCCGCCACGCCGATCGCCCAGCAATTTGCGGCTCAACAGTCGCGCTATCGTTGGACACCGTTTCGGCCGATTGAGCGTCCGAAAGTACCCTCGGCCGCGCGGCCCGACTGGGTGCGCAATCCGATCGATGCCTTCATCGCCGCTGAACATCAACAGCATGCGCTAACGCCTCGGCCCGAAGCTTCCCGGCACGTGCTGCTGCGTCGCGTCTATCTGGACTTGATTGGCTTGCCTCCCACGCGCGAGCAACTGCACGCGTTTTTGAACGATCGGTCGCCCGTGGCTTACGAAAACGTCGTCGAGCAACTACTCGCCAGCCCGCAATACGGCGAGCGGTGGGGGCGGCATTGGATGGATGTCTGGCGGTATAGCGATTGGGCCGGCTGGACCGACGGCAAGCAAATCCGCGACAGCCAGCCGCATATCTGGCGGTGGCGCGATTGGATTGTCGAGTCGCTCAACGCCGACACCGGCTACGACCAGATGCTCCGCGAGATGCTCGCCGCCGATGAACTTTATCCGGGCGATTCGGCGAAGCTGCGGGCGACGGGCTATCTGGTGCGCAACTACAAAATGCTGAGCCGCGAAACGTGGATGCAAGACACCGTGATGCACACCGCCCAGGCGTTTCTGGGGCTGACGCTGGGTTGCGCTCGCTGTCACGATCACATGTACGATCCGATTGGACAGGACGAATACTATCGGTTCCGCGCCATCTTTGAGCCTCACCAGGTGCGGCTCGATCGGCTGCCTGGCCAGCCCGACACTACGCAAGACGGCCTTGCGCGAGCTTACGACGCCGACGTGGCCGTGGCGACGTATCTCTTCGAGAGGGGCGATGACCGCAAGCCCGACAAGGAGCATCCGCTGGCGCCCGGCGTGCCTTCGCTGTTGGGGCCGATCGAATTCAAGCCCGAGGCGGTGGCTTTGCCACCCGTGGTTTACTATCCCGGCTTGGCCCCGTTTGTACAGCAAGAGACGTTGGCAGCGGCCGAAGCGCAGGTTGTCAAGGCACAAGCGGCGCTCCACGATGCTCGCGCAAAGGTAGCTCCCGGCCTTGTGCCGGGCGGTTCCGACGTCAATCCAAAAATACCGGCGGTGAAGACCGAGACAGGCGATAGGCCGGCCACGAGGGCCGGGACTACCGACAC
>DATFDL010000592.1:0-17831 GCA_035252155.1 Pirellulales bacterium
CAGTTTGAAGTGTGAAGTTTTAAGTCTCGTGCTCCAAACAGGCCCACGGTCCTGATGCACGTCGATCGCCTGTTTGGCTGCCCCCGACCTCCGACCCCTGACCTCCGACCCCTGACCTCCGACCCCTTCTCCCCCATGCTCACTCGCCATCTCCACCTTTCGGTCAATCGCAACGCTGTGCTCGCCCGCCGCGATTTTTTGCGCGGCGTTTCACTGGCTGGCCTGGCGGCCGGCGCGTTGCACTGGACCGACGTACTTAGCCTGCGGGCCGACGAGCTGCGCCGCCGCGGCAAGGCCTGCATCTTGCTCTGGATGCAGGGCGGTCCGACCCAATTCGAAACCTTCGATCCCAAGCCCGGCCATGAAAACGGTGGCGAAACCAAAGCGATCTCGACCGCCGTGCCGGGCATTCAATTGGCCGACAACTTGCCGCATCTGGCCAAGATGTCCGGCGACCTGGCGATCGTCCGCTCGATGTCGACGAAGGAAGGCAATCACCAACGTGCGTCGTTCTTGCTGCATACGTCTTATGTGCCGACCGCCAGCGTGCATTATCCCACGCTCGGCTCGGTCGTCGCCGAGCGATTGGGCTCGCTGGAGAATGATCTACCCTCGTTCGTCCGCATCGGCCGCCGCTTTCCCAACGCGAGCGATGGCGGACTGCTCGGCGCCGATTACAACGCCTTCCTAGTGCAGGCCGCCGGCAAGCTGCCCGACAACGCTCAGCCGGCCAGCGAACAAGGCCGCTATGAGCGGCGCCTGGGGTTGATCGGTCGCTTGGAAGACGCATCGGGCTTGCCGACCGCCTCGCCCGAATTGGCCGAGCACCGGGGACTTTATAAAAAAGCCTCGCGGATGGTGCTCAGCCCGCGGATGGAAGCGTTCGATCTCGAGCGTGAGTCTTCGCAAACACGCGAGGCCTACGGCAAGTCCGATTTCGGGGCGGGTTGCCTGCTGGCGCGACGGCTGATTGAGGCCGGCGTAACGTTCGTCGAAGTCGGACTGGGCAACTGGGACACTCACAACGACAATTTCGCCCGCGCGCATGGTCTCTGCGAAGAACTCGACCGTCCGTTCGCCGCCCTGATCGAAGATCTGAAGAGTCGCGGCATGCTCGACCAGACGCTGATTGTCTGGATGGGCGAATTCGGGCGGACCCCGCGGATCAACCCGCGCGGCGGACGCGACCACTATCCGCGGGCCTTTTCCGCGGCCTTAGCGGGAGGCGGCGTGCGCGGCGGCCGTGTGATCGGCGGCACCGATGCCGGCGGCGTCGAGGTGACTGACCGCCGCGTGTCGGCTCAAGATCTGTTCCGCACCATCTACAAGGCACTGGAAATTGACGCTGACCGCGAGAACATGAGCCCCATCGGCCGGCCGATCAAGATTGTCGATGGCGGCCATGCCGTCGACGAAGTTTTTGCGTGAGCTTTACGGCTTCACTTGGTCCTTGGCGACCGATAAGCGCTGCCCTTTGCCAAGCCGCTTGGCCGCGTCACGGGCTTCCGTCCATTTTTCGGCCCGCGCTAGCGCAATGATCTCTTCGAATGCTTTGCTCTCTTCGGCCGAAATGCCGCCTTGCTGCTTGCGCGCTTCGAGCGATTTTGCGCACTCCTCGACCCAGGGCAGCATGCGCGATGAGGTCGCCGTCCGCAAAGCGTCGATAAGCGTCTGGTTCGGCCGCGAAATCTGTGGCGGACGTCCGCAGCCGACGGCCAGCGTCAATGCCAGCGCGCCAAGTATCCGCAATTTGGACATCGGATTTTGCTCCTTTCGCCAGCGCTGGCTATTCAAAGATGGTCGGATCGGCATCGGCGACTTCGTGTCCAGCGCGCGTCGCCATCCATGACCACATCAGCGCGTTCACATCCTCCGAGATAAAATGCACGCTGCCGTCGCAAAACAAAATATTCGCACCCTTGGGATGGTTGGCCCAGACTTCGTCGGTATTGGCCAACGGCTGATTGGGAGGCTTGATGATCGGCGGATTTTCTTGCGGCGTGGGCCCGGCGTGAGCGTTCACCTGAGAAGCCCCCGGATCGGGACCGACGATCGCAAACTGCGGCCTGGGATTGGTCTGCGCGCCCGGCACGACGCCAACCCAGGTTGAGTCGCTGCGATAGGGCGTTTTTTCGGCGACGATCATAGTCTGGGTCGTGCCGTCGAGGATGTCGGCGATGCGCGTCGTGCTGTTGCGAAACAACACTCCGTCGGCCGGAGGAGTGACTTTTGCCAAGTCGGTCGAAGGATCGTAGTAGGTATCCCACGGCGAGCGGCGCCCCGCCATCCCTACATAGTTGGCTCTGGCGAAGGTCGCCAGCGTGTTGCCGCTGGCGTTAACTACGTCGTAGATGGGCGGCGTCATATTGACGGCGGTCGGACAAATATACGCCGGCAGCACGGTCTTCACCGGCGCAGCGTTGGCAGGCGACCAGCAGGGCAGATTGATGTTGAGCGTTTGGTAGAGCGGCATCTGCTCCTGGTAGGGGAGCAAGAGCGTCAAGAAGCCCCAGCCGGGGCCGGTGTCGCCGGTGGTGGAGTCGGGCAGCCCCATCAGCGTATTACTGGTGGGCGAAACGACGAAGCTAGGCGGGAATTGCCCCAGCGCGTCGTGATACCCTTGCAGGGCGATCCCGATCTGTTTCAGGTTGTTATCGCATTGGGTGCGGCGCGCCGATTCTCGGGCCGCTTGCACCGCGGGCAGCAGCAGGGCGATCAGCAGGCCGATGATGGCAATGACAACCAGCAACTCGATCAGCGTGAATGCTCGGCGCTGGTGTCGCAGCGATGATTGGTATGACACAGGACAATGGCTCCTCGTGGTTGGAATGCGCGGCCACGCAGGGTGCACGGCGAACACGCAGTGAAGTATGCCGAGAAGATCCGCACGTAGGCTCGCGCCGCGCCGTAATTTAGGCTTGCCAGCCTGACGATGCCGTAGGTCAGGCTTTCCAGCCTGACGCGCTCAACGCGGAAACGCTGAGCTACCGTTATGGCGCGGCGGCGGCGACCGAAGGGCGGTCAGGCGACCGAGGGAGGAGCCCGTGCGGGTCCGCCGGTGGCGACCCACACCCGCGGGCAAACCGGCGCGACGACCCGTGCTTCGACCACGACTTCACCAAGAGTCGGCAATGCAACGGCGATCGCGGGCAAAGCGCTCTGGGCCAAGAAACGGCAGACCGCGCAGTCGTCTTCGGGCATCGAGCCGGGGCGCTGCGCGTCGTCCGCGTTGTCGAGCCGAGGGTCCAGGACGTCGTGATCGCAGGCCGAAGCATGGGCAGCACTGAGCTTACAATCGGCGTGCTGACAGTCGTGCGGGGCGCGGTGCGAATGCCAGCTCCCGAAACAGGTGCTGGCGATCAGATAGCCGATCGCGAGCGACCAGCCGGCCCGGCGATGCATCCGACTCGACATAGAGCAATACCAAATATGGCGCGCAGACGGTCCTTGATTATAGTCGTAGGTCGCCAACGGTCAAGCACGCGGTTGCCAACGAATGTGCCGGTTCGTATGGTATGATATTGCAAGCCGTTACGACGTTTTCTCCCATCGGATCGACTATGACCGCGACCGCTCAATCGACCGCCGGCCAACTGGCCTGCGGCGCTGATATTCTCGTTCAATCGCTGATTCACCACGGTGTGGAGGTGATTTTCGCCTATCCGGGCGGGGCCAGCATGCCGCTGCACCAGTCGCTCACCAAGTTCAAAGACCGCATCCGTACGGTGCTTCCGCGGCATGAACAGGGCGGCGCCTTCGCGGCCCAAGGCTACGCCCGAAGCACCGGCCGGCCCGGCGTCTGCATGGCCACCAGCGGACCCGGCGCCACCAACCTGGTTACCTCGATCGCCGACGCCAAGCTCGACAGCATCCCGCTGATCGCCATCACCGGGCAGGTGAAGACCAGCGTGATCGGCAGCGACGCCTTTCAAGAGACACCCATTGTCGAAGTCTGCCGGGGCATCACCAAGCACCATTACCTGGTGACCGATGTCAAAGACCTGACGCGGGTGATGCGCGAGGCGTTTCACATCGCCACGACTGGCCGGCCCGGGCCGGTGTTGATCGACGTGCCCAAGGACGTACAGCAAGACCAGACCGTGCCCGACTTCGATGCCCCGCTGAACCTGCCGGGCTACCGAGTGGAGCAGCGGCGGGCGCACCCCGAGCAGATCGCGCAGGTGGCGGCGGCGATCAAGCGCGCCAAGCGGCCGGTCATCTATGCCGGCGGCGGCATCGTCGGCGGCGACGCCAGCCGCGAGCTGCACGAGCTCGTGCGCAAGACCGGCATTCCGGTGACGATGACGCTGATGGGGCTGGGCGCCTATCCCAGCGGCGAGCGGCTCTCGCTCGACATGCTCGGAATGCACGGCAGCGTGTACGCCAACTACGCGGTCGATCAGTGCGACCTGCTGCTGGCGCTGGGCGTGCGGTTCGACGACCGCGTGACCGGCAAGCTGTCGGAGTTCGCCAAGCACGCCAAGATTGTCCATATCGACGTCGATCCATCGGAGATCAACAAGAACAAGGAGGCCCACATTCCGATCATCAGCGATGTCAAATTCGCCTTGGCCGAGCTGAACAAGATTGTCGAACCGCCGGCCGACCGTAGCGACTGGTACGAACGCCTCGACGCCTGGAAGCGGGACGAGCCGTTCAAGTACGACCGCGACTTTCCGGGCATTTTGCCGCAGCACGCCATCAGCGAGCTCTCGCGGCTGGTGGCCGATCGCGAGACGGTGGTTTCGGTGGGCGTGGGCCAGCACCAGATGTGGGCCGCGCAGTACTTCAAGTTCAAGCGGCCCCGAAGCTGGATGTCGAGCTCCGGATTGGGCACGATGGGTTTTGGATTGCCGGCGGCCATCGGGGCCAAGGTGGCGCATCCCGACGCGCTGGTCATCGACATCGACGGTGACGGCAGTTTTTTGATGAACATTCAAGAACTCGCCACTTGCTACTGCGAAAAGATCCCGGTGAAAGTGCTGCTTTTGAATAACCAGCACTTGGGCATGGTGGTGCAGTGGGAAGACCGCTTTCACGCCGGCAACCGGGCGCACACCTACTTGGGGCCTGTCGACCATCCCGAGGCGATCGGCCAAGGCGACGGGCTGGGGCCCGACCAGCGCTATCCCGACTTTGTCACCATCGCCAAGGGATTTGGCTGCGGCGGCGGACAAGTGAGTGCCAAGGGCGACCTGACCGACGCCCTGCGCGAAATGATCGACTACGACGGCACTTATGTGCTCGACGTGCAGGTGCCCTATCAAGAGCACGTGCTGCCGATGATCCCGTCGGGCATGACGGTGAAGGATTTGATTAAATAGCTTGGAGATTGCGTTCAGCTCAGAGGATGGCCTTCCAGGCCGTCACGAATCGGAGGATGGCCTTCCAGGCCGTCGAGAACTTCGATGAATGTTCGGCTGGATAATTGGGGCTCTTGGGAACGTTGACGGCTGGAAGCCCATCCTCCGTGCGCGACAAGGTAGGACCGAGGGCGACGGGCTGGAAGCCCATCCTCCATGCGCGGCCAGGTAAGACCGAGGGCGACCGGCTGGAAGCCCATCCTCCAAGTTCACGCCGCCTGCTTGCGCTCGGGAGTGGCTAGCCGCTCGAGCACGGCGGCGGGCGAGCGTTCGGGCAAAAGCATCGCGCTGCGCGGCACGATCACTGTTTGCTCCAAGGCGTACTGCCCGGAAACCACCGCGTGCGGCACCGCGTCGGTGAAGACCAGCCAGGCCGAGCCGGGCGGAAAATGACTGTGGTGCTTGCGGCAATACTGTTGGAACACCGTGCTTTCCTTCATCCGCCGGTGGATGCCGCGCATCGCCTCGTCATAGGCGGAATACGGACGCAAAGAAAGGCCGGCCCGCACCGCCCAGCGCCGCCATAGCGCAGGACCGGTCGCCGGCACGAATTGCTCGGCAAACTGTTTTCCCATCTGCCGGGCGAGCTCGTCGAGCGGATCGCTGGTGATCCAGTGCCGTTCGGCGTGCGGATTGATGTTGGTGAACATCCGCAGAATGCGGTCGCCGTGCGTCGGACGCTTGGGGAACGAATCGACGTGGACCAGGTCGTTACGGGCTTGCAGCCGCAGTTGTCGGCCTTGTTCCTCGAGCGGGCGAAAGCTTGCGTAATCGAGCCGCCACACCCGGGCATAGGCCGGCAATAGCTTCCCCGCGTAGTCGAGCAAGCGGCGGCTGAATGAGCGCATGATTTCGTGCATTCGGGCGGCATCGCTATGCTTGGGATCAAACCCGGTCAGGCGGTCTTGCAGCGGACGGTAGGCGATATTCTTGTGCCAGCGGCGGTCCGATTGCCGTTGTCGCAAGAGCACATCAATGTCCTCGGGCGGCAGCGGAAACGGCGACTGGGCGAAATAGAGAATCTTGCCTTCTTCTAAGAGCCGGCACGCGGCGAGGCAGGTCTCGTCATTGAGCATTCGGCCGGGAAGAAACGCATTCATATCAACGAGATGCGAGTCGCCGATCGCTGTTGCCGGTTTGACGCTGGTGGTGGCCGCCATGCCAAGTTCCTCCGCGATGGAATGAAGAGAGGAAAAGCAGGGCAGATTATCGGCCAGCGGAACTCGGAAAACTTAGCGAAAAGACTCCCGCCTTTCGTCCTACGCGGTTTTGAAACGCAACGGCGAACCATGAATCACACGAATGACACGAATTCTGATTTCATTCGTGTCATTCGTGTGATTCGTGGTTTTTAGACTGCTGTCAGGCGGGAAAGCCTGACCTACTGTGGCCTAGCCTTCCTGGTGAGGCCAGACGCTGCTGGAGCTGCAAGACACGCTGCTCCAATCGGTCTAGCTCGCTTTGAAATTCGTGGATCGACCGGCATTGCTCTTCCAGGCGCGCAAAAACCGGCTGCATCACTTTGGCGCTGGTCCAATGTGACGCAAGCTGTTCGACCTCGGCCCGCACACCGCGCCGCAGCCGCGATGTGAATAGCCACAGCAGCAAGCCGCACCACAAGAGCAAGGTGAATCCCGCCCCAAGGAAAAACTCAGTTCCCAGCACGGGCTGCGTCTGCTCTGCCCGCCCTAGCTCGACCGCCAGCCATGAATCGTAGAAAAAGTTTCGTCCAAATCGGTATAGCAACACGGCCAGCATGGCGATGACGCTCAGCTCGTAAGGCCAGCGCACCCACCAACCGGTGTGTCGCCTGGCGAGCCGCGCGACAAGCTGTTGCAGTTCGGCGGCAGCGGTGGCCACCCAGAGCTTGCCCGACTCGGCGGCTTCCCGTTCGACGCTGGCCAACTGGGCTTCGCCGCGCGGGAGCCCCGCCTCGGCGGCGTAACCATCGACGATGATCGCCGCGGTTCGCAGCTCGCCCTCGTCCCAACTGGCCGCGATGGCGCGAGACGAGGCCTCATCGGCCGTCGCGCGTCGCCGGCGCTTGCGCAGCCGCCGGCCGCCTTCCAGCGCGCCCCATAAGGCGAGTTGCGCGGGCGTGCGAGCACGCAGCAGCGCCGCGCTCGACAGCAACCCACCCAGGCCTTGATAAAGTCGCAACACGCACGAAAACGGGCTGAAGCCCCAGCAGGCCGCCACTTCGCCCAGCACGCGTTGCTCCCAGGGCCGGCGGCCGGCCAGCAACTGGCTGCGCATCTGGGCCGCCAGCCGCGCGGCCAGTCGGCCGCGCTGCTCGGTCAATCCCATTTCAAGCTGCTCGACGGCCGGCATGGCTGCCGCCAGCGGCGCGCGGCAGGCCGACAGCGTCTGCAAAATCAGATCGAGAAAATTCGCCCGGCGAATGCGTTTGGCCGCCGTGCCCGAAAGCTCCCGCGCAAGAAAGTCGATCAGGCGGGCGATCTCGCCGCGCGGCTCGAGACCCGCACGGGCGTCGGTCAGGGCGGCGAGCGAATCGACCAAGAACATTTCGCCGGTGGCATACTCTTCCGATAAGATCCGTCGCCAATCGTCGCGAATGTCATCTTCCAGATCGGCGTGGGTTTGCACGAACACCAGCCGCGCGCCGGGCGCGGCCGCGGCCAACTCGTCGCTCACGCGGGCGCTGCGATATTTTTGCTGTGTCGTGGTCACCAGCAGCACGTCGCAATGGGGCAACAGCTCGCGCAGCCGCTGCAGATTGGTGCCCGGTGCGTCGTTCTCTTCGGTGGTGTCGGGATCGGGGCAATCGAGCAGTACGACGTCACGCAAGAGTGGCCCTTCGCGCTGCACCAGGTGGACGCTGTCGGGGCGGATGCCGAGTCGTTCGGGCGTCAGATCAGGTCGGCAGACCAAGGTGGGCTGCAACGTGGTGGGCCGCTGGCGACCGGCTTCGGCCACCTCGGCGCCGACCAAGGCATTGACCAACGAGCTTTTGCCGGTGCCGGTGCCTCCGAGCGTGGCGACGACCAAAGGCGCTTCGAGCCGCACGCGCAGCGTGTCCGAGCGTTCGACCAGCCGCCGCACCAACGCTCGTGCTTGCCGGGCTGGTGGCCAATCGGCGGCCCGCTCGGCCCATTCCGTCAACTCGGCCAACAGCGTATCGACTTCAGCCAGCAGTTCCAGATGCGACCATTCTCCCGACGCCATCATCGTCTCCACCAGGCCAACCACCGGCCCACGGCCCGAGCGATCGTCGGTGTGAACCTGGCTCGAGTATAGTTGTCGGCGATGCGTTTCCATATCTCGGACTGCGTGGGATAGCAATGAATCGTTCGGGCGAGGTCGGCCAGCGAGCGGCGATTGGTCATGAGCAACACCATCTCGGCAATCAATTCGCCGGCCTCTCGCGCCACGACCGTGGCGCCGACGATCTTGCCCGTGCCACGTCGCACATGAACCACGGCAAAACCGGTCTCGTCGCCGTCGACCAAGGCGCGGTCAACCTCCGCCAGATCGACGCGGTAGCTATCGACCTCGATGCCGCGTTCACTCGCTTCGGCGGCCGTCAGCCCGACGTGCGCCACCGCGGGATCGGTGTACGTGCAACGCGGAATAACCAAGGAGCTGAGTTTTTTGCGGCCGAAGAAGAGCGCGTTGCGAAGGCAGAGCCGGGCCGTGGCGTCGGCGGCGTGCGTGAATTTGTACGATGAGCAAACGTCACCCGCGGCGAAGACGCGCGGGTTCGCAGTCTGGAGTCTATCGTTCACTTCGATGCCGTCGCGCGTGGTTCTCACGCCCGCGGCTTCCAGCCCCAGGCCGTCGAGGTTCGGCGTCCGCCCGGCGGCGACCAAGATCGCGTCGGCGATGAGCTTGCGTTTTTCGCCTTGCCTCTCGATGACCAGGCTCTTGGAGTCGCCGACTTTTTCGATCGCCTGCGTGGCCCAGCCCAGATGCAGATGAACGCCTTCTCGCTCGAACTGAGCCTGCACAAGGAGCGAGGCTTCAAGCGGCTCTTTTGGCAACAGCGCTTTGCTTCGCTGCACAATGTGTACCTCGCTGCCGAATCGCCGGAACGCCTGGCCAAGCTCACAACCCACCGGGCCGCCACCGATAACAATCAAGCGGCGCGGCAACTCGGTGAGCGAAAAGATCGTTTCACTCGTCAGGCAATCGGTGGCGTCAAGCCCGGCGATCGGCGGGATAGTGGGCCGAGAGCCGGTGGCGATCACCGCGCGATGAAACCGTAGCTCCTGCCCGGCGACTTCGATCGTGTCGCGCCCCGTGAATGCCGCCTGTCCGAAATAGACGTCGACGTTCAGTCCGCGAAACCGCTGGGCCGAGTCATGCCGGCTGATTTCGGCTCGCATCCGGCGCATCCGCTGCATGATGGCGGCGAAATCGATCTGCGGCGGTCCGGCCAGACGAAACCCGAACTGCTCACTTTGCGTGAGTAGATACGCGGCCCGCGCTGCGCTGAGCAGCGCTTTGCTGGGCACGCAGCCCACGTTCAGGCAGTCGCCGCCCAGCAGATGGCGTTCGACCAGCGCCGCGCGGCCGCCCAGCCCAGCCGCGCCCAGGGCCGCGATGATGCCCGCCGTGCCGCCGCCGACGGCCACCAGGTTGTACCGCCCGGCTGGCTGGGGGTTTGCCCACTCCGGCGGATGCGCATGCGCGACGAGCAACTGATTGTGCTCATCGGGCGGCGACAATTGCATCGGCATGCTCGTCTTTATACAGCTTATACTCGATGCTATCGACCAGCGCGATCCAACTGGCCTCGATGATGTTCTCGCTCACGCCGACGGTGCCCCAGACATCGTGTTCGTCGCGGCTTTCGATGACCACACGCACGCCGGCGGCCGTGGCCGCCTCGGAGTTGATGACGCGCACCTTATAATCGACCAAGTGCATGCCAGCCAGGCTGGGGTAGACGCCCAACAGCGCCTTGCGCAAGGCGGCGTCGAGCGCGTTGACCGGGCCGTCGCCCTCGGCCACCTCGTGACGGACTTCGCCCGCCACATTCAGCTTGACGGTGGCCTCGGTGGTGGCGGCCCCATCGCGGTCGGCCTCGACGCTGACATGAAAATTCAGCCGCTCGAAATGCGGCCGATAGGTGCCCGCACAACGTTTCACGAGCAGATCGAACGAGCCTTCGGCGGCCTCGAATTGGTAGCCCTGGTTTTCGAGCGTCACCACGCGGGCCAGGATTTTGTCCGTCAATTCGCGGTCGTTTTCCAAATGGTGTTTGGCCGTCAGGGCCATGATGTTCGAACGGCCCGACAACTCGCTCACCAAAAATCGTCGCTCGTTGCCCACCGCCTCGGGCGCCATGTGTTCGTAGCTACTGGCGGCCCGGGCCACGGCGTGCACGTGCATGCCGCCCTTGTGCGCAAATGCGCTCTGCCCCACGAACGCCTGGTTTTGTCGAAAATTCATGTTCGCCAACTCATAGACGTAACGCGAAAGCTCGGTGAGCCGCGGCAGGCTGCCGGGAGTCAACACCTCGTAGCCCCGCTTCTTCAACGCCAGATTGGCGACGACCGAAATCAAATCGACATTGCCGCAGCGTTCGCCCAGGCCGTTGATAGTGCCCTGCACCTGCACCGCGCCGGCATCGACGGCCGCCAACGAGTTGGCCACCGCCAGATCGCAGTCGTTATGGCAATGAATGCCCACCGGCGCCGGCAGTTCGCCGATGACAGCGCGGGTGAGCTCGGCGATCTCCTCGGGCATGCTGCCGCCGTTGGTGTCGCAGAGCACCACCTGCGAGGCGCCGGCCTCGGCCGCGGCCCGCAACGTCAGCAATGCGTAGGCACGATTTGCTTTCCAGCCGTCGAAGAAATGCTCGGCGTCATAAATCACTTGGCGACCTTGCGACCGCAGATAGCGCACGCTGTCGGCAATCATCTCCAGGTTTTCTTCGAGCGAGACGCGCAGCACCTCGCTAACATGAAAATCTGAAGTCTTGCCGACCACGGTGATCACGCCGGCGCCCGACGCGATCAGTGCCTTCATGCCGGGATCGTCTTCGGGCCGCACACCTTTGCGGCGGGTCATGCCAAACGCGCAGATCCGTCCCCGGCCATCTCCGAATTGAGCTGCCCGTTCAAAAAACTGGGCGTCCTTGTCGTTTGAGAGCGGATAGCCTCCTTCGACAAAGTCGAAGCCCAGCTCCAACAGTCGCCGAGCGATCAGCAGCTTGTCTTGCAGCGAAAAGCTGACGCCTTCGCCCTGGCTGCCATCACGCAGCGTGGTGTCGTAGATTTGAATTCGACGCATGATCTTGGTCCATAAAAAAACCCTGCGGCCGGCAAGCGGCCTCAGGGCTGTGTCGTCTCCGAGTGTCGAGTAAGCCCTACGGCCGCTCCTGGTGAATAATCAGGAGGGCGATCTGCCAGCGAATCGCAGCAATGCTTTCGGCAACCGGGGCAAACCGGGCTGGCGGCAAAAGGCGAAGAGGAATCATGGCAGCGGCCTGCGGTGCAGGATTTACAATCGCAAACAGTTTTCCCAAACATACGTGCGCCGTGGTACGCGGTCAACCCGCGGGAACGGAATAAACTCCGATCTACGAGTGAATTGGCATACCAAATGCAATCTTCCGGTGACCCAGGGGCGGTGTACACCGAGTACTTTTTGGAAGGATGGAACAGCATGCGGATCACACTCTGTTCGGCGTTGCTAAGCGCCATGGCGCTGATGGGCAATTTGGGTTTTGGACAAGAAACATTCAATGAAAATGCGGCCGACAAAGTGGTGGGTCGCGAGGGCGTCGCAGGCGCCAAGGGCGAGGCTCTGCCCGGCGCGGCCGTGGGCACGAATGCCGCAGTGCCGGCCGCCGGGGCCAATGCCGCCGCAGGCGCCCAAACGAACGCCGGGAACCGTTGGCGGTTCAAGCATCACAATGGCCACTGGTGGTACTACCATCCGAACAACCAATGGTCGTATTGGAACGGCAACGCCTGGTCGGGCTATCAGCCGCAAGCGTACCAGCAATGGCATCGCGGCCAGTTCCCCAACATGTATAGCAACTATGGCACCGGCAATTACTATGGGGGCTACGGCAACGGCGGCTATGGGTACGGTTCGCGCTATAACACGGGCTACCGTGGTTACGGCTACAATGGTTACGGATATGGCGGCGGATATGGTCCTGGCTACGGCTATGGCAACCAATACGGCGGCTACGGCAATCAATATGGTGGCTACGGCGGCTATAACGCCGGCGGCGCAGCGGGCGCAAATGTGGGCGGGGCGATCGGCGGCGCGCGGGGTGCCCAGGTGGGCGGCGCGATCGGCAACGCCCTCGACCGATAGGCCAGATCGGTCGCATCGCACGCAGAGTCCCAGAAGGCGCCTCGCGGCGGTTGCATCCGCCGCGGGGCGTTGTTTTGCGCCTTGTGGTCGTTCGCTGGGCCTATAATAAAAGATGAGCAATGACAACGGCCAGCCCGCATTGGTATGTGGTCTGCGTTGATGAAAGATTCGCCGGTCGAATCTACTGGCCGGTCACTCATCGAACAGAAATGGAGCTAGCCATGCGCCTGATTTTTACTGTAACTGCCCTAAGTTTCCTCTCTCTTGCGACGGCGGCCGTGGCTCAAGTTTCGACCGACGATGGCGGAGGCATTTCGTCAGTTCGCGACCGCAACGACATTCCGCCCGGACGTCAAATCACCGAAGCGCCAGGCGGCGACGGAGCGGAACTCGGCGACCTCGATTCCGCAGACCAAAAGCTACCGGATGCCGAACCAATCGCAGAGGGAGCCGAGTCGGACGACGCCGCAGTTATGCGTTCCGACGGGGCAAGCGACGACGACACAGATGACTTCATTGCCCCTTCTCGCCGCGGCGGCGATGAAGGTCCCGAGGCCGCACTGGGTAGCAGGCCCGCGCTTTCGCGCAAGGCGGTCCGCGGGTTTAAACGCGCTTCGGCCGGACCTCGGGGCGGCCGGCCGGAGAACCGCTGGCGGTATCAGTATTACAACGGATATTGGTGGTATTGGACTCCCAACAATCGTTGGGCGTTCTTCAGCGGCCGGCGCTGGATCGACTACGATTCTGAGTTAGCCAACCAGTGGGCCCGCGGCGGCGCGGTCGGCCGCGGTGAGATGGGACTGGGCGGCGGCGGATCCTATGGTCTAGGCGGCGGATATGGCTCAGGCGGCATGAGTGGGGCTTTGGGAGGCGGCGGAGTCAATCGCGGACTGGGCGCGGTTGGCGGACTCGGCACGAATGCCGGAGCGATGGGCGGTGGGCGGCTGCCCGGCCAGGGTACGGTGCCCGGTCGCTCGGCGCTTCCTGGCTTCCGCGGCGGAGCTTCACAAGCTGCGGGCGGCCTTAGCCCGACCGGCGCGGGCGGAAGTCTCGGCGGCGGCGCGGGAGGCGGCGTCACGGGCGAAGGTCTCGGTAGCTCGCTGTTGAACAGTAGCGGTGGGATGGCCGCGGTACCTGGCCTCAGCGGCACGCGCGGGTCGCTCGGAGGAGCGAGCGGCGTGGGCATCAACGCTGGCGTCACCGTCGGCGGTCGTTCGGGCGACGCCAACACGGGCGTCGGCGGCGGCGCGATCGGCGGCGCAGGCATCGGCGGCACGGGCGGCGGCATGCGCGGCATCGGATCGGGACGATGACTCTCGCATCGCGGGGCAAATTGCCGTAAATTAGCCCGATGCCGCGCTATAATCCCGCTACGATCGAGCCGAAGTGGCAGCAATACTGGGAAGAGCACCACACGTTTCGGACGCCACGATTGCCGACGTCCGAAAAACTTTACGTGCTCGACATGTTCCCCTATCCCAGCGGCGATGGCCTGCACGTGGGGCATCCCGAGGGGCAAACCGCCACCGACATTTTCTGCCGCTATCAACGGATGCGCGGTAAGTGCGTGCTGCACCCGATGGGTTGGGACGCCTTCGGCCTGCCCGCCGAGCAACACGCCATCCGCACCGGCACCCACCCGCGCGTCACCACCGAGAAGAACATCGCCACCTTCCGGCGGCAAGAAAAAATGCTCGGCCTCAGTTTCGACTGGGAGCGCGAGCTGAGCACCACCGACGTCGAATATCTGCGCTGGACCCAATGGATCTTTTTGCTGCTGTTCGACACCTGGTACGACGAGGCCGCGGGGCGCGGGCGGCCGATCGCCGAGTTGGCCATACCGGCTGAGGTACGTGCGGCGGGCGACGAGGCCGTTCGCCGGTTTCAAGACGAGCATCGGCTGGCCTATCAGCTTGAAGCACCGGTCAACTGGTGCCCGGCCCTCGGCACGGTGCTCGCCAATGAAGAGGTCAAGGACGGCCTAAGCGAACGCGGCGGGCATCCGGTGGTCCGCATCCCGCTGCGGCAGTGGATGCTGCGCATCACCGCCTACGCCGACCGGCTCGAAAACGACCTGGCCTCGGTCGACTGGTCCGAGGGCATCAAGGCGCTGCAGCGCAACTGGATCGGCCGCAGCACGGGGGCCGAGGTCGATTTTTATCTCGGCGATGCCGCGTCGTTTGAGCGCTGGAAACCGTCGCGCGCACGGCAGGGCTACCCGCGCAAGCCTGATGGCGACGTGCTGCGGATCTACACCACGCGGCCCGACACGCTGTTCGGCGCCACGTACATGGTGGTTGCGCCCGAGCACCCGCTG
This sequence comes from Pirellulales bacterium, assembly GCA_035252155.1. Classification (GTDB taxonomy): domain Bacteria; phylum Planctomycetota; class Planctomycetia; order Pirellulales; family JAICIG01; genus JAICLL01. The sequence goes on from DATFDL010000592.1 coordinate 14,977, forward strand.
GTCGAGCGACTGACGACTCCCGAGCGCGCCGCCGAGGTGCGCACCTATTGCGAGCAGGCCGCGCGCAAGAGCGATCTCGACCGCACCGATCTGGCCAAACAAAAGACCGGTGTTTTCACGGGTGCCTACGCCATCAATCCCGCGAGCGGACGGCCGGTGCCGATCTGGGCGGCCGACTACGTGCTGATGGGCTACGGGACCGGCGCCATCATGGCGGTGCCCGCTCACGACACGCGCGACTTCGAGTTCGCCGTTGCTTATCAACTGCCAATTGTGGCGGTCGTCGATCCACCCGCCGAGCGTGCCGACGTTGCGCGCCCCGATGTACTGGCGGGTCGGGCTGCGTTTGTCGACGAGGGTCGGGCCATCCACTCCGGCGCTTACGACGGCCTGCCAACGGCCGAGTTCAAAACCAAAATCACCGCCGACTTGGCCGGCCAAGGATTGGCCCGCGCCGCGGTCAATTACAAGCTGCGCGACTGGCTCTTCAGCCGGCAGCACTTTTGGGGCGAGCCGTTTCCGATCCTCCACGAGCTCGACGACCAGGGAAATCCCACCGGGCTGCTGCGAGCGATTTCGCCAGACGAGTTGCCGGTCAACCTCCCGGACATGCCGCACTTCAAGCCTCACGGCCGGCCCGAGCCGCCGTTGGAAGAAGCGCCGGCCGAGTGGCTCTACCCGGTGATCGACGGCCGGCGGTACAAGCGCGAGACGAACACCATGCCGCAGTGGGCGGGAAGCTGCTGGTATTATCTGCGGTTCCTCGATCCGCGCAACGACCGCGCGTTTGTTGATCGCGAAGTCGAACGCGCCTGGATGCCGGTCGATCTTTACATCGGCGGCGCCGAGCACGCGGTGCTGCATCTGCTCTACTCCCGGTTTTGGCACAAGGTGCTCTACGACCGCGGCCTGGTCAGCACGCCCGAACCGTTTCAGCGGCTGGTCAACCAAGGCATGATCTTGGGCGAGGTCGAAAGCAGCGGCCGTGCGTACAAGATGTCGAAAAGCCGCGGCAACGTGATCAACCCCGACACCGTGGTCCAAGAGTACGGCGCCGACGCGCTGCGGCTGTTCGAAATGTTCATGGGGCCGCTCGAAGCGACCAAGCCTTGGAGCATGGAGGGCGTAAATGGCGTGCGTGGCTTTTTGGATCGCGTCTGGCGGATGATCGTCGACGAACGCAGCGAGGCCTTGGCGCTGAACTCTGCCGTGCAGCCCGTCGGGCCGACCGCCGAGCAAAACCGCGTCTTGCACCGTACCATCCGCGAGGTGACAAACGATGTCGAACGGCTGAGCTTCAACACGGCCATCGCCAAGATGATGGAGTTTACGAACTTCTTCTTGAAGGCCGATCGGCGTCCGCGCCAGGCAATGGAAACGTTTGTGCTTTTGTTGTCGCCCTTCGCTCCGCACCTGTGCGAGGAGCTTTGGCAATTGCTGGGCCACGGCCAGACGCTGGCCTACGAACCGTGGCCGGGCTACGACGAATCGCTGATCAAAGAAGACACCGTCGAGGTGCCTGTCCAGGTCAATGGCAAGGTGCGGGGCCGCGTGCTGGTGGATGCCGGCGCCGATCAGGCCGCCCACGAAGCCGCCGCTTTGGCCGACCCCAAGATCGCCGCGCAGCTCACCGGCAAGACCCTCGTGAAGAAGATCATCCTCCCCGGTCGGATGATCAACTTCGTGATACGCTAGTGGCACCCTTCGTTCACTGGCTCACGCCTTCGGAGGATGGCCTTCCGGGCCGTCCGCCCCGAGAGACGGCCTGAAAGGCCACCCTCCGTGCGTGTTAGCGTGCGGCGGCTGTTTGCAGGGTGCCCAGCACCGCGTGCTGCCAGCGGGCGCAGCGCACATAGAGCTGGCTGAGCAGCGTGATCAGGTCGTTCTGGTCGACCGGCTTGAGCAAATAATCGCTCGCGCCGTATTCGACCGCCTCGGCAATGCGGTCCCACGTCGAGTGGCCCGTGACGAAGATCACTTGCGTCCAGGCGTTGCGGGCCTTGGCGAAGCGGAGCATCTCCAAGCCGTCGGTGTCGGGCATATTGATGTCGGAGATCAAAATGTCGCAGCAGTGATGATCGAGCCAGCGCAGGGCCTCGTTCGAATCAGATAATCCGTGCACGACCATCTTGTCGGCTAAATTCCGCTGCACCATGTGCTCGATCAGCCTCACGATGCTTGGGTCGTCGTCCACAATCAGCAAATTCAACTTGCGCGCCATGGCATTGTTCATCGCTGAGTCCTTTTGCCTTTTTTGTTCGGGGAATCCTAGCAGAATCGTAGGTTAACTTTTGGCTTTCGGCGTAATGCCGCCGATTTCAGCCCGATTTTGCCGTGCATGCCGATTTTGCCGGCAACGTCCGACGAACTTCGCTGGGTGGGCAATGTGACGCCCGAGGCGGCCGCGGCAACCAACACTTGAGAGGGTTCAGGGTTCAGGTTTCAGGGTTCAGATATCCTCGAGTCGAGTCAGCGGTGTGCGATTCCATAGTGGCCCAGGTCGCGCCGACTCGAATGACTTGCACAAAAGTGCTGAACCCTGAACCCTGAACCCTGAACCCTCGCATCACCCTGAATCGTGAACCTTCTTGTGCTCACCGACGAAGCATTGGCTGCCGAGGCGACCCGCGAAGGCTCCGACGGCCCGGCGTTTGTCGCCTTGGTCGATCGTTATCGCGATCGCGTGTGGCGGATTTGCTATCGGCTTTTGGGGCACGTCGAAGACGCTCATGACGCCGCCCAAGAGGTCTTCGTGCGGCTCTTCGTCCACCGCCAGAAGTTCGACGGCCGCTCCAAATACAGCACCTGGGTACACGCGATCGCCGTGCGAACCTGCCTGATGCTCCGCCGCGGCC
>DATFDL010000593.1:0-12385 GCA_035252155.1 Pirellulales bacterium
CGGCTTTCTCCTGCCGGCGCCCGCCGCGCCGGGACCAGTTGCGGCGCCGCAACCGTCGCCGACGGTACCGCCGGCGCCAGCGGCACGTTCTGAATCGCTGCCCGGCAGCGACGACGCGGCTCTAAGGAAATAACGGCTTTAGGTGATGAAGACCTGGCAACAGAGGGCGACGCACCGAGTGCCACTTATGTTTGATATTCCAAGAAGCGATCATAAGACCGGACATTGCCTGAATCGCCGTGATTTCTTGCGCGCGGGCGCGACGGCATCTCTTGCCCTCGCGCTGCCGCAGACGCCTGGAATGAACTCAGCCACTCGTATCGGTGCGCCGAAGGCGCGGTCGGTGATCTTGATCTACCTGGGCGGCGGACTGTCGCACATCGACTCGTTCGACCCGAAGCCCGACCCCCCGACCGAGATTCGCGGCAAATACCGGCCTATTTCCACTCGCGTGCCTGGTCTGGTGATCGGCGAGCTGTTGCCGTGCGTATCGCGGTGCATCGACAAGCTGGCGCTGGTTCGTTCGGCGTCGCACGATTGCGATCATCACGAGGCGGCGAGCAACTGGATGCTATCAGGCCGCTTTGGTTCTCCCTTTGGCGATCATCCGGCCATGGGGGCGGTGGCGGCCCAGGAGCTCGGTCCGAGCGGTCGGCTGCCGCCCTATGTGGCCCTGCCGCGCAATCCGTCGTTCACGTGGGAGCTTGGCACCAGCGCGTATTTGGGCGACCCTTTCGACTCGTTCCCGGCGGACAATCTGACGATCACCAACCGGCGGGTTGGCACGTTTGATCGGCCGAGGCGGCAGGCGGCGACCACGCGATGCGACGAGCTGGTCCGAGCGCTTGCCGTAGATCAAGAGTCCGTCGGGACACGCGATCGGTATGGCCGGACGTCGTTTGGAAAAAGCTGCCTGCTGGCCCGGCGGCTGGTCGAACGCGGCGTACGGTTCGTCACGATCAGCTTCGGCGGCTGGGACCATCACGTCGACATTTGGGGCGGTCTGGAGTGGATTTTGCCGCGGTTCGATCTTGGATTCTCGGCGTTGATCGAAGACCTGCACGCCCGCGGCCTGCTGGCCGAAACATTGGTGCTGGTCTGCGGCGAATTCGGCAGAACGCCGGCGATCAATACCGACGCCGGGCGCGACCATTGGGCCGCGGCGGCGTCGCTGGTGTTCGTGGGGGCCGGCGTGCGGGGCGGCCAGGTCATTGGCAAGACGGATCGTTACGGCGGATACGTGATCGACCGACCCGTGTCGCCTGCCGATGTGGCCTTCACCGTGTATGACGCCCTGGGCATCGATCCGCAAAAACAGCTCGTTCTGCCCGATGGCCGGCGCATGGCGATTTTGGATCAAGGCGCGGCGATTCCGGATCTCTTTACTTGAATGCAGGCGTTGAAAGCCGTCTCGCAAACCGGCCGCTTGCCCGGTAGGATAACGGCGATTCAATTCCCAGTTCACCAAGCGGCCGATGAAGGAATCTCTGTTTCATTTGCGCCGCGAAGACCCGTGGAAGACGCCATGAAGGTGCTCTTCGTGCATCCGAGCGCCCTGATGTACTCGGAGGTCTATCTTCGGCTCGAGCCGCTGGGTCTGGAGCTGGTGGCCGCAGCCACGCGCGCGGCCGGCCACGAGGTGCGGCTGCTCGACCTGCAAAGCTGCCACCACCAAGATTACTTTCGCGTGCTCGACCAGTGGCGGCCGCAGGCGGTTGGTTTTTCGCTCAATTACCTGGCGAACATCCCCGAAGCCATCGACCTGGCCGCGGCCACGCGGCAGCGGCTGGCCGACTGCTTCATCTTCGCTGGCGGCCATAGCGCCAGCTTCACGGCCGGCGAAATTCTAGAGCACGCGCGGGGCAGTATCGATTGCGTGGTGCGCGGCGAGGGTGAGGCGATTACCCCGCGGCTGCTCGAGGCGGCTTGGCACGATCGCGAGTCAATCGGCCAGTTGCCCGGTATCGTTACTACCGCCGGCAGCGGGCCGCCGCCGCAATTGATCACGAGCCTGGACGAGGTCGAGCCCGCCCGCGAGCTGCTTCGCCGCCGCAAGAAATACTTCATCGGTAGTCTCGATCCGTGCGCTTCCATCGAGTTTTCACGCGGCTGCCCTTGGGATTGCACGTTTTGCAGCGCCTGGACGTTTTATGGCCGCAGCTACCGCAAGGTTGATCCTGAGCGTGCGGCCGACGAGCTGCGTCGAGTGCGCGAGCCGGGCGTGTTTATCGTCGACGACGTCGCGTTCATTCATCCCGAGCACGGCCACGCCCTGGCCGAAGCCATCGAGCGCCGCGGCATCCGCAAACAGTATTATTTGGAGACGCGCGGCGACGTATTGCTGCGCAACAAGGACGTGTTCGCCCGATGGCGGCGGCTGGGCCTGCAATACATGTTCTTGGGCCTCGAGGCGGTGGACGAAGAGGGCCTCAAAAAATTCCGCAAGCGAGTGGCGCTGGGCAAAAACTTTGAGGCGCTGGAATACGCGCGTTCGCTGGGCCTGGTGGTGGCGGTCAACCTGATCGCCGACCCCGCCTGGGACGAGCGCCGCTTTGAGGTCATTCGCCAGTGGGCGTTATCGGTGCCCGAGATCGTACACGTGACGGTCAATACCCCGTATCCGGGCACGGAGACCTGGCATAGCGCCAGCGGGCAACTGACGACCCGCGATTACCGCTTGTTCGACGTCCAGCACGCCGTGCTGCCCACGCGGCTGCCCTTAGAGCAGTTTTACGAGGAGTTGGTGCGGACGCAGCAAGTATTGAACCGCAAGCATCTCGGCCTCGCGGCGTTGCGCGGCACGTTTTTGCACTCGGCCAAGCTGTTGGCTCGTGGTCAGACCAACTTTGTGCGGATGCTGTGGAAGTTCAACTCGGTCTACAACCCGCGGCGGCAAATTGCCGACCATGCGCAACCTGTTCGGTATGAGATGCGGTTGCCCGAGCCGGCGGCAAAGTGCGACCCGAATGTCTTTTACGTGCATCGGCCGGCGGTGAAGACGGCGATCGTATAAGGAGTGCTTGCCGGTTAGGAACCGTTCCCGAACTTCTGGCTCAATTCGGCTTCGAGGCGTGTCGCGAGGCTTTCCAACTCAGTGAAGGAAAGCGTCTGCAATCGCCCCGAGTCGGTGACTGGTTGGCGCAGCAGCCGCTGGAACGACTGGATCCGAGAAATCTGTCCCTCGGCGCGGCCTTCGGCGCGGCCTTCGGCAAGCCCTTTTTCGCGAGCCTTGCGAGCCTCAGCAAGTATTGAATTGGCGTCAAGCTGCGCCTTGAGCCGCGACTCATATCGCTCACGGTCCAATTCACTTTGCGTAATCATAACGAGATCTCCCAGTGCACGGCGAACCTCCGGCACGTCAAGACAATCGGGCAAGGCATCCGAATCGATCTCCTGAGCGTGCCGCAAGAAATACAGCCAGCGATCCAGCGGCGTTGCCAACTCCTCGACCGTTTTCCTGAACCCTTCGGATCGCATTGCGGTTTCATGCCTCAAATCATATCGCGGTGAGGCTGGCCCGTCTTGCGTCCATGCGGCTCGACGGCATGCCGCCCATTCTTTGGACTTAACGACGATTTTACGGCCTACGGCGACTTTGCCGAAATTTAGTAATGTGCCGTCGATTCTGGCGACGATAGCTCACTAAACGGCTCATTTTGGGCAAAGCCAGGGCATCGCCAACGCTCTGCCCCAGCCACCGCCGGAAGTTTGGGCGGATCGATCGCACCGTCCGTTCCGAGCGACCCGCTTTGGACGAGGAAACGCTGAACATGCCGCTCGACTCGATTTTTCGTCGATTCACACGTCGCTCCAAGCGATCGCCCGCCCGTCGGCAAGCACTGCCAGTCCGCGGTGGCCGCAGACGAATCGCTGTGGAAGAACTCGAAAGCCGACACCTGATGTCGGTCACGACCGCCTCGTTGGTGATGGACATCAATCCGGGGGCGGCGAATTCGAATCCTGCCAGCATGGCCGCCCTGGGCGGCAACATGCTCTTCGCCGCCGACGACGGAACGCACGGCGTCGAACTCTGGAAAAGCGACGGCACCTTGTCGGGCACCGTGCTCGTCAAAGATATCTATACCGGCTCGAGCGTAGTGGGCGGCGTCAGCACCCCGAATAGCTCCGACCCGAACGACCTGGTCACGCTCGGCGGCAACGTCTTCTTTGCCGCCAACGACGGCGCCGACGGCGTGCAACTTTGGAAGTCCGACGGCACGGCCACCGGCACCGTGATGCTCACCAGCCTCAACGCCGGAGGCGGCGGACTCGGACCCGCCGACTTGACGGTTGTCAACGGAACGCTCTTCTTCACCGCCAATGACGGCGCCGACGGCGTACAGGTCTGGATGAGCGACGGCACCTCCGCCGGAACCGTCATGGTCACCAGTCTTCACCCGTCGTCGGGCACGGCCAGCCCGGCCAATCTCACCGCCGTCGGCAGTTCGCTGTTTTTCACGGCCAACACCGGCACAGGCGGCAACCAACTTTACAAGACCGACGGCACGAGCACCGGCACCGCGCAGGTTTCGAGCATCTCCAACGGCAGCATTGGCTTGGCCCCCAGCGACCTGACCAACGTCGGCGGCACGCTCTACTTCGCCGGTTACGACGGCACACACGGCAACGAGCTATGGCGGAGCGACGGCACCAACACCGGCACATCCATGGTGGCCGACATCGACCCCGGCCTCAACAATTCGGCCCCGGCCAGCCTGACCGCCGTCGGCAACACGGTGTTCTTCGCGGCCAGCGATGGGACCAATGGCGTTCAGCTCTGGAAAAGCGATGGCACCACGGCCGGCACCGTGATGGTGAAAGACATCAATACCTCGTCGGCCGGCGCCAGCGCCTACCCCGCGCAGTTAACCAATCTGCAAGGCACGCTCTTTTTCCGAGCCGACGACGGCGTGCATGGCACGCAACTGTGGCAGAGCGACGGAACCGCGGCCGGAACCACAATGCTCGCCACGATCAACTCCGGTTCGGTGGGTTCCACGCCCGACAACCTGGTGACGGGCAACGGCTACTTGTTTTTCACGGCGAATGACGGCACGCACGGCTATGAGCTGTGGCAAAGCGACGGCACGGCGGCCGGCACGGTGCTGGTTACCGACATCAATCCCGGCGCAGCCAGCTCGAACCCCGGCAACCTGACGATTGCCGGACAGACGCTTTTTTTGGCGGCCAACGACGGCACGCACGGCACCGAACTGTGGTCGGCCCCGCTGCCCAACGCCCGGCCACTGGTGCAAAACAGCAGCTACGTCTACACCGCCGGCACACCGCTGACCGTGGCCTCGCCGGGCGTGCTGGCCCAGGACAGCGACCCCGACGGCGACACCATCACTGCCGTGCTGGTGAGCGGCCCGAGCAATGGCACGCTGACGTTGAACTCCGACGGCTCGTTCACCTATACGCCGAATGCCGGCTTTCACGGTAAAGACAGTTTTACCTACAACGCCTTCGACGGCACGAACGACAGCCTTCACCCGGCCACCGTCACGCTGGTCAGCCAGGAATACCAGTATGTGAGCAACCTCTACACCACGGTGCTGGGCCGGACGGCGGGCGGCGAGTCCGACGCCGAGATCATGTATTGGGTGAACAAGCTGGCGGCCGGTACGACGCGCACACAGGTGGCCACCGCGTTCGTGATCTCCACGGAATATTACTCGAACCTGGTGAACGGCTACTTCGAGACCTATCTGGGGCGGGCCGCCGATCCCGCGGCGATCAGCTTTTTTGTCAGCGCGTTGCAGGCCGGCGCGAGCACCACGTCGGTCATCGATCAGTTAGTCGCTTCCGACGAGTTCTATCAATTGGCCGGATCGGACCAGGCCTTTGTCTGGAACCTCTACGGCGACCTTTTGGGCCGCACGCCCAGCGGCGATGAAAACGGCTATTGGAAGACGCAACTGCTCAACGGCGTGCCGCGCTCGCAGATCGTGGCCACGTTCCTGGCCAGCGCCGAATACGATTCGCTGACGGTCGAGAACGCCTACAACCAGTATCTGCACCGCGCCGTCGATCCGGTCGCGCTCAACTACTGGACGATCTACTTGCACAACGGCGGCAGCCTGCAGGCGATGGATATTGCCCTGGCCGGCAGCGCCGAGTTCTTCCTGGCCTAAACGCGCGGCGCATCGCAGCCGCCCGCAAAAACACCTGTCGTCCCGGCCCTTGTGGCCGGCATCGGCAGCGCGCTGCCGATGCCCCCCCACATGGGGCTCGAAAACTCGGACTAGTCTCAGTTTGGAAACGCTACACCCCTGATCCGCGCCACGCGCTTGCGGAAAACAAGCCGCCCCCGTCTGACTTGCCTCGCCTAAGCTACCGGCGCTCAAGCGGTTAGATCGCTTGCCCAACGCATCAACGGCCGTTTACGCAAGCGCTTCCTCCCACTCGGGCGAAGCTCAGGGCGAATCGCGGCAATGGCGAGAGCCACGTTCCCTGAATGCCGAATGCTGAATCCCGAATCCCGCCCATCCACCTCTCTCCGCATCGTCCCAGAAAACTGGCTTGGTGGGTTTTCGGCCTGGAAATATGCGTAATGGGACAAGTACCCATACGCATCATCGCGCAGCGCCGCCCTCTTCCCGTTTTATACCACAAAAGTGGCTTGGTCGGTTTTCCGCGGGTTTTTGGCCATCTTTCGCGGGGGCCTGAACAATTGCGGACGATAGAAAGCGCGGCGCCCAAGGCACCGACACGCAGTTTGGCCGCGAGTGCAAGAAATTCGCCCCGATTCAAGTTAGACGCAGGCCGTGGCCGAATGGTTCCGTTTCCAAAACGAGCGCCACGGCCCCTGAAACCGGGATGCCGAATCCCGAATCCGCCTCTTTCTCGCAAACCGTCCGTGGTGGTAGTCTGTTTGCGGCGCCGCGGCGGCCAGATTCGGCACGCGCGCAAGTCTACTGGGCGTGGGAATATACCATTCGCATCGTAGCCGCGCAATGAAACTGATACCAAACAGTGGTAGCCAGCGCGCCGTCGACGAGCTAAGGGCTGCTCTCGATGAAGGTGGGGGGCTCGACCTTGCCACGTCGGCATTCTCGCTGTTCGCGTTTGCGGAACTGCGGGATTCTCTCGAACGGGTCGGTGCCTGCCGGCTTGTATTGCCGCAACCCGCTGGAAGCGACTTGGCAGTGTTGGGCGGCGAAGCGGACCGCGCCGCCCGAAACCGTTTGCTGGCGCCCTGGCTGGCAAAAGAGTGTTGCCAGTGGTTGTCCCTTAAGTCTGACGTGCGAGAAGCTCCCACATGGTTGCCGCAGTGTTTCATCGCAGCCAAGGAGGGGGCGTCGGGCCGACAAACGGTGCTGGTGGGAAACTGCCCCTTCTCGACCGAGGGGCTGGGGCTGGCGGCCAGCAACCAGTTTGGCCTGGTGCAGGTCTGCGAGCGCGATGACGAATGCGAGATGTTCCGCAAATGGTTTGCCGGAGTCTGGGAAAGTTGCCCCAACGTCGGCGACGCCAAACAGCGATTGCTCGATCGTTTGCAAGCCCTGGCGGCCGCGAAAAGCCCCGCGCTGGTGTACTACCTGATTCTTTTTCATCTATTTAAAGAACGGGGCCAGGAAATCGACGAAGAACGAATCGTCAAATCGGCCACGGGCATCCGAGGAACGGCTGTCTGGCGAAAGCTCTTCAAATTTCAGCGCGACGGCGTGATCGGCGCGATCGACAAGCTCGAGCGCTTCGGCGGTTGCATCATCGCCGATAGCGTCGGCCTGGGCAAAACTTTCGAGGCGCTGGCGGTCATCAAGTACCACGAGCTGCGGAACGACCGGGTTCTGGTGCTGGCGCCGAAGCGGCTCCGCGACAATTGGACGCTTTACAAGGCAAACGACCGCCGCAACGTCCTGGCCGCCGACCGCTTCAACTACGACGTGCTCAACCATACCGATCTGTCGCGCGATGGCGGTCTGTCGGGCGACATCGACCTGGCCCACGTCAATTGGGGCAATTACGACCTGGTGGTCATCGATGAATCGCACAATTTTCGCAACAAGAAAACCCCCCGCGCCGGCGGCGAAACGCGCTACGATCGCCTGATGCGGCGAATCGTCCAGCAAGGCGTCAAAACCCGCGTGCTGATGCTCTCGGCCACTCCGGTCAATAATCGGCTGGCCGACCTGCGCAACCAGATTGCCTTCGCCACCGAAGGCAGCGACGACGCCTTGGCCGAGCACGGTATCCCAAGCATCGACGCCACCACGCGGCTCGCTCAAAAGCAATTCAACCGTTGGCTGGCGCTGGAAGACAACGAGCGCACGCCGACCCGGTTGATGGACATGCTCGGCTTCGACTATTTTACGATGCTCGACTTGCTGACCATCGCGCGGTCGCGCAAACACATCGAAAAGTACTACGGCACCAGCGAAATGGGCCGGTTTCCCGATCGCCTGAAACCGGTGAACATCAAGCCCGACGTCGATCGCGCCGGCCAGTTCCATTCGATCCGCGAGATCAACAACGAGATCCGCCGTCTGAATCTCGCCGCCTACGCCCCGCTGCGCTACGTGCTGCCGCACAAGCAGGCCGCCTACGATGCCAAGTACAGCACCGAGATTCGCGGCGGCGAGGGATTTTTTCGGCAGATCGACCGCGAAGAGAGTCTGGTCCACCTGCTACGCGTCAACGCTCTCAAACGGATGGAAAGCGCCGTCTCTTCGTTCACGCTCACGCTGGCGCGGCAACTTGCCGATGTCGAAGCGACGTTGGCGCGCATCGAGTCGCGCGACGAGGCGATCGAGGAGCTCGACATCGCCGACGTCGACCTCGACGACCCGGCCACGGAAAGCCTGCTGGTGGGCCGCAAGGTCAAGGTGCTCTTGCAGGACGTCGATCTCATCCGCTGGAAACAAGACCTGATCGAAGACCGCAATCGCCTCCGGGCGTTGCACGATGCCGCGTGCCAGATCGGGGCGTCGCGCGACGCCAAGCTCGAAGCCCTGCGCGAGGTGATCGCGGCCAAGTGTCGCGACCCCATCAATCCCGGCAACCGCAAGGTCATCGTTTTCACCGCCTTTGCCGACACCGCCAAATATCTCTATCAGCAACTCGCCCCCTGGGCCAACGAGCAGCTTGGTTTGCACAGCGCGCTGGTCACCGGGGCCGGCGGCAATCAAACCACGCTCGCGGGTTTACGAAAAGACCTGGCTAGCATCCTCAGTGCCTTCGCGCCACGTTCCAAAGAACGTCCGCCCGACCTGGCCGGCGAGGGCGAGCTCGACCTGTTGATTGCCACCGATTGCATCAGCGAAGGCCAGAACCTGCAAGACTGCGACTACCTGGTCAACTACGATATCCACTGGAACCCCGTGCGCATCATCCAGCGGTTCGGCCGGATCGACCGCATCGGCTCGCCCAACGCGCAGATTCAGTTGGTCAACTTCTGGCCCAATATCGAGCTGGAGGAATACATCAATCTCGAACAGCGTGTCAGCGGGCGGATGGTGTTGCTCGATATTTCGGCCACCGGCGAAGAGAACCTCATCGAGCAGCAGTCGGGCAACCAGATGAACGATCTGGAGTACCGCCGCAAGCAGCTCCTCAAGCTGCAAGACGCGGTGATCGATCTGGAAGACCTTTCCAGCGGGGTCTCGATCGCCGACTTGACGCTCACCGACTTCCGCATCGAGTTGGCGGGTTTCGTGCGCGAGCATCCGGGCGTGCTAGACCGTCTGCCCTGGGGCACGCATGCCGTCGCCACGCGCGCCGCTGACGATCTCGACATCGCGCCGGGCGTCATCTTTTGCTTGCGTGCCGCCGGCGACGCGGCGAAGCAGCCGTTTGAGCCGGGTTATCCTCTGGCGCCGCATTACTTGGTACACGTGGGCGACGACGGGGCGACGCAGTTGGCGTTCACGCAAGCCAAGCAGATTCTCGACCGCCTGCGCCGCCTTTGTGTGGGCCGCGACCTGCCCGACGCAGGCGCCGTCGCGCGGTTCGACCGCCTCACCCACGGCGGCGCCGATATGACCGCCACGCAGCGGCTGCTGGCGGCGGCGGTGGCCTCGATCGCCGGCAAGAGCCAAGAGCGGGCGGTGGCCAGTCTCTTCACGCCCGGCGGCACACACGCCGCGCCAGGCGAGTTCGCCGGGATGAACGATTTTGAGGTGGTGGCGTTTCTGGTCGTCTTGCCCGAGTCGCCCGCATGAATACCGGCGACATTATCGCCGCCCTGGAGTTGCCCCTGGCAAGCCGCCTTGGTCGACGCGTGCCGAAAACGCTGCTCATTGAAAACGGCACCCCCACCGCGGCCGATAAACGACGCATCAACGAGGGCATTGAGGAACTGATATGGGTCGCGGCGCTGAAGCCGGCGGCCATCGGCGTGCCGGCCTATCGCGATGAAACGCGGGAATATCTGGAAATCGCCGTGCTCTCGCTGGCGCTGCGCGGGGCTGGCAAGCCGGCGCGAATGGTGGAGTTGGTCCACCGCGCGGTCCCGTATCCTGTGCTGCTGGTGACGGCGCAAGCCGAAACGTTGGCCTTGTCGGTCGCCCACAAGCGCCAGGCTCAGAACGAAGCGGGCAAGGTAGTGCTCGACGGCCCGGTGGTGGAGGCGGTAGTGCCGAGCGGAGTCTCGGCATCGGCGCTTGCCACGCTCCGTGTGGCTTCCCAGCCGAAGACGCACCTGTTGGCTTTCTATCAGGGTTGGCTTGAAGGTATCGAGGCGATCGCGGCCGGCGGCATCACCGGCGAGTATCGCCTGGCCCGCGATGCGGCAAGCGCCGCCGCGCGGCGCGCGGCGTTGGCAGCGCATGCCCGGCTCACACGCGAAATCGCGGCTTTACGATCACAGGCCGAGCGCGAGGTCCAGATGCCGCGCCGCGTGGAGTTGAATCTGAAAATTCAGCGGTTGGCGACAGAGTTGGCCGACGCGAAGAGCCGTTTATAGACATTGCACGATGTTTAAGCCGCGAACCGAACGGCGCGGACGCAACAGCGCGGCGCGATCGTTTGAACGCGGTACATGTGCCGGCGCATCGCCGCAGGCGCGCGTAGCCGCAACGCGGCGTCATTCGATAGCCCAGGGTGGAGCGCAGCGGAACCCTGGGTCATCCAGCAACCAGCCAAGTCGTAGCCCTGAAAGGGCGCCATTCCGCGATCAACCAAATCGACGTCGAAGCGCAATGCGCGGCGTGATGGTTCGATTGCATCACGCCATCAACGTCCATTGCCTGTGGCCGCGCTTGCGGGAATGGCGCCCCGTTGGGGCTTTTGGTTTTCGTGGGGACCGTGGACCCAGGGTTTCACCCTGGGCTATCGAATACGACCCCGTTGGGGTCGGCGGGCTGCGCCCGCGTGCGCCGTAACGCGTCGGTTTGCGGCTCGCACGCGACGGCATCGGCATGGCTCATCGGCATCGCACCGCGTCAGCGCCGGCAACCATCATCGCAGGCGCGCGTAGCCGCAACGCGGCGTCATTCGATAGCCCAGGGTGGAGCGCAGCGGAACCCTGGGGTCATCCAGCAAGAGCCAATCATCGTAGCCCTGAAAGGGCGTCATCCCCGATTGACCAATCGACGTTTAACCGTGATGCGCGCCGCAACGATTCGGTCTCATCGCGCCGTCGACATCGATGCCCGTAATCGCCGCATAGGGAATGACGCCCCGTTGGGGCTTTTGGTTATCGTGGGGACCGTGAACCCAGGGTTGCACCCTGGGCTATCGAATACGACCCCGTTGGGGTCGGCGGGCTTTGCCCGCGCGCCTCGCGCCATGCGTCAATGATTGTGCGGCGTCTGCGCGGTTTGGTACGCCGCTGCGGCGCACCTTCGCGGATCCTCGTCGGGTGCGCCGCACAGATTATTTGATTCCGAACCGTTTCGGCCCTAGGTTAATCACTTACGCCCCTACCGAACTCTGCGAGGTGACCCATGCCGCAATCGCTCTCCGATGTTCTTCTCCACGTGGTGTTCAGCACCAAGAACCGCGTTCCGTTCCTGAAGTCCCCCGAGCTACGCGAGCATCTGAACGGATTTATGGTGGGCACGTTGAAAAAGATCGAATGTCCATCGTTGATTACGCGCTGCGTTGACGACCACATCCATACGCTTTGTCAGCTATCGCGAACGATGTCGGTGGCGGATTTAGTCAAGCAGATGAAGGTCACTTCTTCGGCCTGGGTCAAGGAACAAGACCCGCGGCTGGCCGATTTTTACTGGCAGGCGGGCTACGGCGCTTTTTCGGTAAGCCATTCCAACAGGGACCAAGTGAAGCTGTACATCGCCAACCAGGAAGAGCATCACCGCACACGAACCTACCAGGAGGAATTTCGCTTGTTGCTTGAGCGGCACGGAATTGAATATGACGAGCGTTATGTTTGGGATTGACGTTGACCATGATCGGCGTCGCGTGCCGGTCAACGATCGTC
>DATFDL010000594.1:0-5776 GCA_035252155.1 Pirellulales bacterium
GGCGCGAGTACGCGGCTACCAGCGCCAACCTCAAGCTCAGAAAGAGCTGCTCGCGGGTGCCGCGGCTGAGCACTTCTACCGGCAGCGAGTTGCCCTCGCCATCGTCGACGCGCAGGGTCCGTTCGCCCAACGGCGTCCAGATGCGGGTATAGCGCCCCTCGGTCAAGCGCTGCAAGTATTGCGAGGCGTCAGCCAGGGCTTCGGGCTGCCGCTCGGTTTCATACATGCAGCGGACCGAGTCGAGCGTCAATTCGGTGACGGCCAACACCCGCCAGCGCTCAATCGCCTGGCGCAACTGCTCTTGGACTTCGGCCAATTCGAGTGCCCGCTCGCCGGGGCGGCGATCGCCGGCCAGCGCTTCGAGCTCTTGAGTGATCCGGCCGCGATGCTCAAAGAGCTCTTGCAACTCTTGATGGACGGCTTGAATTTGCCCGGCCAGTTCGTCCCAACGCGTTTCGAGATTGTCGGCGTCGTCACGCTGCAACCAGGTCGCGACGTCCGCCTCGCTGAGTCGACCAGCGAGCGCGGCGGCGATTTCGCGCGAAAGCTGCTCGGACTGTTCGGCGAGCGACTGGCGACGGGCTTGCTCGGCAGCACGGGCCTGCAACGCCGTGTCGGTTTCGGCCCCCGCATCGTGAAGCACCCGCTTTCGCTGCGCTTCGCCGCGGCTGAGCGCCCGCGTGAGCTTTGCCTGCCGCCGCCGTAGCCGCTCGGCCCGCTGTAGAAGCTCGTCGCGCCGGGCGGCGACAGTTTGATGGTCGGCCAGTGCCTGTCGGAGCCGAATCAGTTGATCGCTGGCCCGCCCGTCGGCAGCCTCGAGCCCCACGTCTGCCATCAGTTGCCGAATGCGGCCCGTGAGTGTCTCGAGCTCGCGCCGGCGGTCTTCTAGCTCTTGCCGCTGCTGCGCCAGTCGGCTCTCCAGCGGCGCCAGCCGCCGGCGACGCGAGGCGTAATGCCCGGCTTGCGAGGGCGACAAGTTTTCGGGCAAGCCAGCCGCGGCCAATGCCTGCCGCCAGCGGCGCCGAGCGGCACGGCCGTCGGCATCGGCTGCTTCAATGCGAGCCTGGGCGGCGGCCGCAGTTTTCAGCGCCGCCTGCCGTTGCGATTCGACGCCCAAAAGCTCTTCAAGTGCCGCCAGGTCTTTTTCGGCCGTTTGCAGGCGAGTGAGCAGGGGACCGCCGCCCCGCGGCAACTCGGCGTCGACGGCGTCGCGCTCTTGTTTCGATTGTTTGATTTGCGCCGCCAATATGCCCGCCTGCTTTTGGCAAACGTCCAGTTGCGTCGCCGCGGCGCGTTCGAGCAGGAACTTGCCGCCGGCCGCCCCCGCGGCGCCCAGCGCCCCGATGGTCGCCAACGCCCAGCCGGCATGGCCCACCACAGCCGCCGACAAAAAGAACGTCGAGAGAATCAGCACGGTGCCCAGCACGAACACGCTGCCCAGGGCCACCAGCACCCAACCGGGCAAAAGCTGGCGATCGAGCAGTTGCCGACCTTGCTCGGCCAGCTCGGTCTCGTGACGGGCAAGTTGTTCCAACCGCTCGTCGAGCTGCACGCGGCGGCGCAACTGCGCCACCAGGTTGCCCGCTCGCTCCAGAGCCGGCGATAATTCTTTGTCGGACGTGTGGCGCAGGCCCGCGCGGATCTGCGAGGCGAGCGTATCAGCCAATGCTTGCGAATCGGCCAGTTCAGTCTGCGCTGCCTTGCGGCGCACCCGCGGCTCGCGCACAGCACGGGCCGCGGGACGCAGCTTGGCCAGCCGCGCCGCCGCCCGCGGCAGTTCGCCTGCCGACTGCCCGGCATCGAGGCCGAGCGCCTGCTTGTGCTGGGCCAATTCCGCTTCTTGCGCGGCGAGGTCCGCGGCCAAATGTTCTACCTGGCCTTCGAGGGTGGTCAACCAACCTTCTTGTTCGGTCAGCGCCTCGATGCGCGGGGCGCAGCGGTCGAGCCGGTGGTCGAACGCCAGCGAAGCGATTTCCCTCCGCACCGCCCTCCGCGCCTTGGTCGTCTCGGTCAATCGCAGTCGGCGCTCGGCCAGCCGACGGTCGATCGCCGCCAGCCGCTCCAGCGCATCGGGGGGCACGGGCGCAAGCGGCGGCAGGCCGGCCAATTCGTCGAGCAACGACTCCCGATGCCGCCAGGACGCACGCACGGTGACCGCCGCTTCGATGAGGCGGGCCTGTTGCTCCATCTCGGCGCGTCGTGTTTCGTGCCCGACGATGGCGCCGGTCAATTCGTTGTGTTGATGCGTAAGCGACGCCTGGCGATGCACCAGGCCGCGCAGCTCGTCGATCTCGCTCTTGAGTTTGTCGCGGCGATCGAGCAGAGCTTCGATCTGGCACGGGTGATCCGCGGCCAGCAGCCGCTCGCGCGAGGCCGCCAATTCGCCGAGCACTTCGGCTAGCGAGACGCCGTTCAGCCCGGTCGACAACTGATAGAGCAGCTCGGCGGCGGCCGAATCGCTGAGCGTGCCGAGCTCTTGCATCTCGCGCAGACCAACCGCGAAGAGATGGTTGAACGTGGTCTCGTCGATGCCGCCGAGCAGTCCGGCCAGCACGTGATCGCCTTCGAGCGTGCCGGCGGGCGTCGCGATGCGTAGCTCGCCGGGGGCCGAATCGCGCGTGGCGCCGGCATGGCGCGTGACGGTCAGCAGTCCGGCGGGACCGCGGATTTGCAGAGCGCCGCCCGGCCGCCCGCCCCGCAATGGCGGCAAGTAGCGCTGGCGGCGCTGCGGCGAGAAACCGTACAGCACCGTGCGGATGAATTGCAAAAGCGTGGTCTTGCCGGCCTCGTTCGGACCGTGGAAGACGGTCAGCCGGTCGGCCAGCCCGTCGAGCTTCAGGCCGTTCCAGACTCCAAAGCCGTCGATTTCGAGCGATTCGATTTTCACGGCAAAGTCTCCTCGGGACCGATCAAGTCGGCGCCTAGCGCCGCCGCTTTTTGCAAGACTCGTAAACGATCGGTTTCGGCTGCCGGCGCCAGTACGCAGGCCGCCCGGCCGGCGCGCTGACGGTCGTCGAGCAAGCAATCGAGCCGACTTGCCAGAGCGGGGCTGGGGCCATCGTTGGTTTCGAACTGCGCCAGCGATCGCAGATAATCGCCCAGCAGCGAATCGCGCTCGAACCAACTGGGCGGCGCCGCCGAGGCCGCTTCGAGCTCCAAGCTCACGCTCCAAGCGACCGGAGTCGCATGTCCGCATTGGCGACGTAACTCGGCAAGCAGCTCGGCCGCCAGCGGACCGTGCCGCAGTGCTGCGATCAACGGGCCGTGTCCGGCGATTGTCCAAGAAACCAGCCACGCAGCGCTTGGAGGATGGCCTTCCAGGCCGTCGCGTTTTGATCCGCTGCTAGCCCCGGCGTTTGTGACCGCCGTAATCGCGTCGTCACCGTGAGACGGCCTGGAAGGCCATCCTACATAAGAGCTCGCCGCACCGGCGAGGAACGACCGTGCCCGCTCAACAAGCGACCGTTCGAGCGCCTCGCGCGTCGTCGTGGGGTCGATTGTGATCCGCTGCTGGCGCCAATGCACCACTTCCGTCGGAATGAACCGGGTCCGCACTCGGGCCGCGTCGTCGATCTCGACCAGCGTGCAGCCGTGCGGGCCGGTTTCGCTCGGCCGCCGACCCTGCGGAGAGCCACAATAATGGGCCACGTGCGGCGAATCAAAGAGCGTCGCCGGCGTATGCTTGCCGCCGAGCGCCCAGTAGCTCATCGCCCGTGCGGCGAGCGTGGTGCGCTCGACCGGACCGTGGGCCAACGCGATCGAAGGCAGACCATCGGCATCGGGCCAAAAATCTTCGGCCCGCATCTTTCGCGAGCGATGCCGGCTCAGCCCGGCGATGCGAGCCAGCGGCGTCTGGTCGCGCGTGTAGACTGCCTCTTCAGGGCGGCGGGCCGAGAGCCGCCGCACGTTGTCCGGCAGGGCGATCGCGGCCGGCCAGCGCGAAGGATGATCGCTCCGTCCCCCGGCCCAATAAACCTCGATGCCGCGCTCGCGCAGCCGCTCGAACTGACGGAGCAAAAACGCCACGCCGCAGGGGCCGGCCAACTCTACATCGATGATGTCGCCAGCCAGCAGTACGAAGTCGACCTTCTCGACCAGTGCCGCATCGACCACGCGCTCGGCCGCCAAGTAGGGAGCGTCGCGGAACACCGCTCGCAACGAGTCGGGCACATCGGCCACGCCCGACAGCGGACGTTCCAAATGCCAGTCGCTGGTATGAATGAATCGCAGCGGCCGTGATGACATAGGCGCCTCCGTGTGCCTCGATTCGCGGGTGTTGGAACGGACGAAAAACAACTTCGACCTTTGAATCCCTCTCCCTCTGGGAGAGGCCAGGTGAGGAGCCAACGAACTGCCGAAGTTGTTCCTCGTCCGTTCCAACCGGATTTCGACGGGGCAGTGTAGTCAAGCCCGGCAAATGAAGCCAGATCGCTTAGATAGCCAGCCAACTGGCAGGCAGCGGCGAACCGAAGGGTGCCACGGCATCCGCCGCGGCGCGTTAAGCATGGGAGCCGCAGTCGCGTGGCAACCGCTGCGGCGGACGCCGTGCGGAGTTCATCTGTTTTTCGGTCCATCCGGTGAGCCGCACGGCGTCCGTCGCGGCATCGGCGCGTTTCCGAGCGTCCAGACCATGCGCGCCGCGACGGATGCCGTGGCACCCCCTGGCGTAGCATTGCCCCCCAACGTCGGCGGGCCACGGGTATCGGACAGTTGCGAATCCGGTCGATTGCTGGCATCATCAAGAGCTAGCACCAGCGCCGGTTCTCTCACCCTCCTTGACCGCCAACCCCGGGACTCCATGGAAACCGCCGCGACCGAAGCCAACACCGCACTCATCGAAAAGCCCGTTGTTCGTCCGGCGGCGGGCTTCGTGGCGCCGCACCCTGGTGCGGCCGAAATGCCCCGCTGGACGACGGGCGAGCTGAGCGACGCCCCCCATTTCACCTGGAAAAAATGGTTTGCCATGCTCGGCCCCGGTTTGTTGATGGGTGGGGCGGCCATCGGTGGGGGAGAATGGCTCACCGGACCGCTAGTGACCGCCCGCTACGGCGGCTCGCTCCTCTGGCTGGCCACGCTCAGCGTCTTGTTCCAGGTGGTCTACAATATGGAGATCAGCCGCTATACGCTTTATTGCGGCGAGCCGATCTTCACGGGCAAGTTTCGCACGTTGCCTGGCCCGCGGTTCTGGCTACTGGCGTACCTCATCTTAGATTGCGGTTCGATCTTCCCCTATCTGGCGGCCAGCGCCGCCACGCCGGTCTTCGCGTTGATGAATCACGGCCGGATGCCTGATCCTCACTCAGCCGAGTTGACCAACCACCTTTTCGGCATCGGGATGACCGACAAAACCGCGCTGAACCTATTGGGCAGCGCGGTTTTTTTATTGGCCCTGGTGCCGCTCATTTTTGGAGGCAAAGTCTATAACTCGCTCAAGGTGGTGATGTCGTTCAAGATTGTCACCGTATTCGGGTTCTTGCTGGTCTTGGCGATTGGATTCTCGCAGTGGAACACGTGGGCCGAGATCGGCAGCGGTTTCTTCAAGTTTGGAAACGTGCCGGTGGTGCGGGGCGAAGATGCCAACGGAAACGGGATACTCGATCCGGGCGAAGACTGGGATGGCGATGGTCGCCTGGACGCCTCGCCCGAAAGACGCCTGAAGCCGACGATTGACGCCGATGGCGACGGCGTCAAAGAAACCTATGCCGACGTCGACGGCGACGGCAAGCCCGACAAATTTATCGACGCCGACGGCGATGGCATCTGCGACGGCGACAAT
>DATFDL010000595.1:0-7153 GCA_035252155.1 Pirellulales bacterium
CGCCACGGAGGGCGTTCCCTACAGAGGAGACTTCGTCGTTGCCGTCTTTGAATGTCAAACCCCATCGAGTCTCACCTATGCTGCCATGCGGTATGCCGCCAAGGTTTCCCGGGCGCAGCACTGCCAAGAAAACTCCGCGGCCCTTGCCCGACCCGCCACGCGCAGCCGCGCTTGCAGTTGTTGATCGTCAAACACCCGTCGCAGACCGTCCGCGATGTCGTCGGGCGAATGCGGATCGACGTAGACCGCGGCGTCACCCAAGACCTCGGGCAACGAGGCGGCGCGACTGGCAACCACCGGCACGCCGCAAGCCGCGGCTTCGAGCGGCGGCAAGCCAAAGCCTTCGTAGAAACTGGGAAAGCAAAACACCGTGGCCGCCCGCAGCAGCGCCGGCACGTCGTCGTGGCCGACATAGCCCAATTGACGTAGCACGCCGCGTCCGCGCAGTTCGTCTAGCTCACCGCGGAAATAGGCCTGGTTCCAGCCCGTCATGCCCGCCAGAACCAGCGGGTGCTCTTTCTGCACCTCGAGGGGCAACCGCCGATACGCGGCAATCAGTCCTTGCAGATTTTTGCGCGGCTCAAGCGTGCCCAGATAAAGCACAAACCGCTCAGGAAGCTCGAGCCGGCGGCGCACGTCGGGCAGACGCCGCCCGTGCATCGGATCGGCAAAGTACGCCAGGTCGACGCCCAGGTGGGTTACCACCACACGATCGGCATCGACGTGCGGACAAAGTTCCAGCAACTCATTGCGGGTGAAATGGCTGTCTGCCAGAACCACGCGCGAGCGGCGCAACGACTGGTCCATTTTCCGCCGCAACCAAGCCACCCGGTCCTTGGGCATGAATTGCGGGCAGCGCAGGTAGCTCATGTCGTGGACGGTGGTGACCAGCGGCAGCGCGTACTGTGGCGCGACAAAATTCGGCTCGTGAAACAGGCTCCAATCTGCGTTGCGCGTCCCGTTGGCCAGCCGCCAACGCCGCACGCGGTCGGCCCAATCGCGGCAGCTTGGCCAGATTCGCCGGATGACCGACTTCAGCCGTTCGTACCTTGGGCTGCCGCTGACAGGAACGAAGCCCGCCAAAAACGCCTCGGCGGCGACTACCTCGCGGCCATTGAACACGCCGATTTGGTCGGGACGATCACCGTCAGGCAGCGTTGCCAAGGCTTCGAGCAGGCGCAGGCCATACTGCCCGATGCCCGTGAGACGCCCGAGCATCGGTGTCCCGTTCAAGAGGATGCGCATCCGTAGTCCGTCCGTGGTCTGCCTAGAGCGTTGGCAGCCTTATCGGACGTAGGGATGGTGCGGCTTAAGAAAAGTTTGCGGGCCGCGAGGTTTCCTTGGGGGCGGAATAGGCTGCGAGGGTCATTTGTGAGAGGAGTCTCTGTAGGGAACGCCCTCCGTGGCGTTCCGCGAGCGGCGGCGCCAGGGTCGGATCGCAGTTCGCGGAACGGCACGGAGTCCGTTCCCTACAGACTCACAAAGCAATTGACGCCGACTTCGTCGGCGATGCACAGCCGAGGGCGGCTGTGCCACATACCGATGCACAGCCGAGGGGGCAGCCGTGCCACATGCCGGTTCCCGCCATTTACGGTTTGGATGCTCAAAACCGCTCAAAGCAGACGCTCGCCTTGCACAACTCTCGCAGTCTCACTATCATCCGCCGCGCACCGATCATTCCTGCGCCGAAAATCTCGGAACAATCGTCAAGGTTTGCCAACTCGATCGCCGAAACTGTTGTCGCGCACAGGCCCTTCTGCGCTCGATGGCAAAACCGAATCTAGGAGTCTATTCCTCTCATGGCTGGCACCGCACTGATCACCGGCATTACCGGACAAGACGGCTCGTATCTGGCGGAACTACTGCTGGAAAAGGGCTATCGAGTCCACGGCATGTTCCGCCGCTCGAGCACCGAAACCTTTGAGCGCGTCCAGCATCTGCGAGGAAAAGTGGAGCTTCATCCGGGCGACTTGCTCGATCAGCAGTCGCTCGTTTCGCTGCTCAAGGATGTCGAGCCAACCGAGGTCTACAACCTGGCGGCGCAGAGCTTTGTGCCCACAAGTTGGCAGCAGCCGCAGCTCACCGGCGAAGTGACCGGCCTGGGTGTCACCCGTGTGCTCGACGCTATCCGGGTGGTGAATCCCAAAATCCGCTTCTATCAGGCCAGCTCGAGCGAGATGTTCGGCAAGGTACACGAGACGCCCCAACGCGAAACCACGCCGTTCCATCCCCGCAGCCCCTACGGCGTCGCCAAGGTCTATGGCCACTACATCACGATGAATTATCGCGAGAGCTACGGCATGTTCGCCTGCTCGGGCATCTTGTTCAACCACGAATCGCCGCGGCGCGGGCTGGAGTTCGTCACGCGAAAAATCACGCACGGCGTGGCAAAAATCAAGCTCGGCCTGGCCAAAGAATTACGGCTGGGCAACTTGCAGGCCCGCCGCGATTGGGGCTTTGCCGGCGACTATGTGCGAGCGATGTGGCTGATGCTGCAACAACGTGAAGCCGACGACTACGTGATCGGCACCGGCGAAACGCACAGCGTCGAAGAATTTGTGAGCGTCGCCTTCGGCCATGTCGGGCTGAACTGGCACGACCATGTGGTGGTCGACCCCAAGTTCCATCGGCCGGCTGAGGTCGATCTGCTGTTATCCGATCCGAGCAAGGCCCGCCGCGTTCTCGGCTGGAAGCCGCAGGTCGGATTTCAGCAGTTGGTGGCCATGATGGTGACCGCCGACCTGGCGGCGCTGTCGCGCGATCAGTCGCCGGCGAAACGGCTGGCCGCGTGACGTTTAGGCAAACACCAATTGACGGCGTTTTTATGCCGGGAAATGAATTTAGGGTGCCACGGCATCCGCCGCGGCGCCGGAAGCATCGAACCCGACGCTCGATGTGGTTCGCCGCGGCGGACGCCGTGGTGGTCCCGCTTTCGGCGCCAGGCCGAAGAGCGTATCCGCACGGCGTCCGTCGCAGCGACTGCGCGTGTGGGCATCGTCAGGTCGGTCGTGCTGCGACGGATGCCGTGGCACCCCGCGCTCCGTGTCCTTTCACGGGGTGAAATTCGTCTCGTTGTCCTCGGTGCGGAAACTTATGAAACCCATCACGGTAGCGTATCTCGGATTGCTCGACAGCGATCGGGCCACCGGAACGCGCCGTGCCGAGGAGCACCTCACGCGGTTGGCGCAGGCCGTGGCGGCGCGATCGGGCTACGGCTGGACCATCGAGATCATTTCCGCCGGCCTGGAGGCCGCTACGCACTCCGTCAGCGCCGGCGTGTTACGCACCATTTTGCCGATCGTGGGCAAACCGCGCACGCCGTGGGACGCAGTCTCATGGCGCCTGCCCGAAGCTCTGGCGCGGGCGGACCTAGTGCATCTTCACGATGGTTTCAGCCGCCTGGGAGAAGCCGCGCTGTTGATTGCCAAGCAATCGCATCAACCAATCTGCATCACCGAGTACGGGTTGAACGGTCACTGGCTCAGTTCGGAGCTCGGCTTGACCGAGCTGGCCGACGTGGTGATTTGCCATTGTCCCGCGCTTGCTGGGCGGTTGCAGAGCACGCGGCCGGTGGAAGTGGTGCCCGCCAAGTTCGACGTGGCGGCGCTGGGCCTGCCGGCCGCCTGGCCGTCGCCCAATTGCCTGCCGCTGCGTGCCGAACAGCCTGCTAACTACGACTATCACGCGGCGGGCGCCGGGCTATACGCGATCTACCAGCGCCTGCTCAACCAGACCATGGAGATGGCCGCGTGAGAATCTTAGTGCTGTCCAACTTGTATCCGCCCGACTTCATCGGGGGCTATGAGCTTTGTTGCCGGCAGATCGTCGACGGCTTATTGGCCCGCGGTCACGAAGTGCAGGTGCTCACCTCGTCGCCGCGAAGTCCTTGCGAGTCGCCCGATCATGTCTGGCGGTCGTTTGACCTGGTGAATTGCTATGACGCCTACGAGGTGCTGCGCAGCCTGCCGCTGACACGCGACGTACGCGACGGCAAGTCCGTTTGGGCCAACGCGCACAACGTCTACGTACTGATCGACGCGCTGAAGCGGTTCGATCCCGACGTGGTCTACCTTTGGAACCTGTTCGGCCTGGGCGGACTGGGCTTGGTCGGCTGCCTGCAATATCTGGCCGTGCCCTGGGTGTGGTACTTAGGCGACTGCGTGCCGCTGATGCTCTGCCGGCGCGGGGCCGAAGTGCTGCCGGTGCTGGCCGAGGAATTCGGCCGACGGGTGCGAGGTTCGTACATGCCCGTCAGCCAGCGGGTGGTCGACGAGATCGAAGCGACAGGCGTGCGGCTCAGCGGCCAGGTCGAAACATTGCCCAACTGGGTGCTGGGCGACACGCCGCCCTCCCGCGAACGCTATTACCGCCCCGGCGAGAAATTGCGGATCGTTTCGGCCGGGCAAATGGGACGGCACAAAGGAATCCATCTGCTGATCGAAGCCGCGGCGCTGTTGCGCGAGCGCGGCCACGAGAACTTTTCGATCGACCTCTACGGCAAGGTCAATGACACGAGCATCGCCGATCTGCCGCGGGCTTTAGACGTCGAGCGCCATGTCGCGTTTCATGGGCTGTGCTCGCAGGAAGAGTTGGTGGCCCATTACGAGCGGCACGAGTACGACGTGTTCGCATTTCCGACCTGGGAGCGCGAGCCGTTTGGATGCGCTCCGTTGGAGGCCGCGGCGTACGGCTGTGTGATCGTAATGACGCAAAGCTGCGGCATCGGCGAATGGCTGGTTCACGATGTCCATTGCCTGAAGGCGCCGCGTACGGCGGCGGCTTTGGCCGACGTCTTCGCGGGCATCATGCGGGGCGATATCGACTTGGGACCGATCGGCCGACGAGCTAGTGCCGTCATTTGGCGAGATTTTCATCTCGATGCCCTGATGCCGCGGATCGAAGCGGCGCTGGCGCGGGCCGCCCGGCAACCGCGCGGTCCGGTGGGACGGCCCGACGACGCCTACCGTCTGGCGCGGCTGGCGGAGAAGCTCGCAAAGGCGATCATTCACGAAGACTACGTTGAAACGCAGGCGGCATGATCTGACCTGGTGAATTTGGAGTAACGGCGTTGATTGTCAATTGCGGTAATGATCTCTGTAGGGAACGGACTCCGTGCCGTTCCGTGAGGGGCGGCGCGAGGCCGAATCGTAGTTTGCGGAACGGCACGGAGTCCGTTCCCTACAGACCGGATCGGCGGCGCCAGCTTTATTCATCAATCGACCGGACGTCGATCGGAAGTAAAGGAGCGAGTCATGTCTGACGGTGTGGCTGCGATCCGAAAACTGCTGCTCGCGGTTTTCCGCCCGCTGAAATCGGCGGGCCGATTTTTCGAGCGGCGGCTGGCACGGCGGCTCTCCGAGCGCTATGCCGACGAAATCACGCAATTCGACGACCTGGGACAGGCGATGCGCGAACTGGGCGAGCAGGTCCACGCGCGGCTCGACAAGCAGGAAGGATTTCAATGGGACCACGTGGCGCTTGCCCGGCGGTTGGCCCGGCTCGAGGACCACGTCGAGCAGCTCCTGCGGCGCCAGGCAGCTTCCGGCCTTGTGCCGGGGCGTTCTGATGGCGATGCCGAGGCCCCTGCCGCCAGGATCGGGGCCAAAAAAGAGACGAATCACGCCGAGCTCATTCCGTTTCGCGCTCCGATGCGGTGCGCTGAAAAACACGCTTCTTCGCAGGAAGCCGCCTAATGAATCGCACACGATGATGACTGCCCGCGTTGTTTACACTACGTCGTCGTTCACCAGCGCCGAGATGCCCAGCCGCTGTGGTGACGATTGTTACTCGTACTACTTCGTGCAGCGGGCGTTTCTGCCGCTGCTGAAGCGGTGGGGAGAGGTGCGCGAACTAGCTCAGCCGGCCGAGCTCGACGAAGCGGTCGCCGAGGCGCGGCTGCGGCACCCGGCGCCGGTGCACTTGAGCTTTTTGCCTCCCCAATATATGCCGCTCGCCGCCGACGCGCCCAATATCGCGTTTCCATTTTGGGAATACCCCGACATCCCCGACTACGACGTAGCCGGGCACGCCAACAATAACTGGCTGCGACTGGCCGAACGGCTTGATTCGCTGGTGACCGCCTGCCGGTTCACGCGCGACGCCTTTGTGAGGGCAGGGGTCCGCGTCCCAATGTCGATCGTCCCGGTGCCGATCGCCGAACCGTATTTCTCATTGCCGAGTTGGCAGCCCGATCAAAAGGGAACCCTCGAATGCCCTTGCTACGTTTTGCCGCAGCCCGACGCGCCGCGGCGAACGCTGGCAACGGTGGCGCTTTCGGCGGCGCGAAAGGCGCGGCAACGGCTGGTGGTTGGTTACCGCCAGCGAATTCGGCCGCACTTGCCCGTCGCGGTGCATCGAAGATTGGCCTCGGCCGGCCGCGGTCTGGCGCCGGCGAACGAACCGAGGGCCGAGGTTCGCTTTCCGATTGTGTTCGCGCCCAGCGAGCGGCTGGACCTGTCGGGCGTGGTCTATACGAGCATTTTCAATCCCTTCGACATCCGCAAGGACTGGCGAACTCTGGTCGAACGTTTCTTGCGCGCCCTCAGCGATCGCGACGACGCCCTGCTGGTGCTCAAGCTGGCCGTCAGCCGGACAATGCGGCAAGAGGGGCTGCACAACCTCTTCAGCTTTTATCAGCGACTGCGCGTTCGGCATCGTTGCCGCGTGGCGGTGGTGGCGGAATATCTCTCCGATGAAGAGATGCTGAAGTTGGCTGGCGCAAGCACCTATTACTTGAACACATCGAAAGCCGAGGGGCTTTGCATGCCGCTACAAGATGCATTGGCCGCCGGGCGGCCGGGCATCGCGCCGGCCCATACCGCCATGGCCGAGTACGTCGATGAGCGATTGGCGTTTGTCGTCCCCTCGCGCGACGAGCCCACCTATTGGCCTTGGGATCCCGAACAGCGGCTGACGACGAGCTGGCGGCGGCTTGATGCGCGGCGGCTCACTGCACAAATCCGCGAAAGTTATCGCGTGGCTCGGCATGATTTGCCCCGCTATCGCGAGATGTCGGCCTGCGGGCGCGAGCGGATGCGCGAGCTGGCCAGCGCCGAGAAAGTCTGGCCGAAACTGAACGATGCGTTGACAAGAGCGGTGCAGCGAAACGGTTGGGAGCTACAGGCTGCGTAAAAGAGACGCGGTGGCTGGGGCA
>DATFDL010000596.1:0-2603 GCA_035252155.1 Pirellulales bacterium
TGCCCCAGCCACCGATGTTACGTTGAATTAGTCTCAATGGTCCAACCCCGCCTCGGCTATGAAAATCTCGGCCTGGGCGTTGGTCTGCGCACGGCACACTTTGGCTATATTCTCGAAGAACGGCCGGCGGTCGATTGGTTCGAGATCATCTCGGAGAACTTCATCGACTCACAAGGCCGGCCGCGATGGGTGCTCGAGCAGATCGCCGAGCGCTATCCGGTGGTTATGCACGGAGTTTCGCTCTCGATCGGCAGCACCGATCCGCTGAACTTCGATTATCTTGCCCGGCTGAAGCGGCTGGCCCAGGCTGTGCGGCCGCGGTGGATCTCCGACCATCTCTGCTGGACCGGCGTGCTGGGGGTCAACGCCCACGACCTGCTGCCCGTGCCGCTGAACGAAGCCACGCTACGGCACGTGGTCGAGCGAATTCGCGTCGTTCAAGATTTTCTTGAGCGGCCGTTGGTGCTCGAAAACCCCAGCAGCTATGTGACTTTCGCCAGCTCGACCATGAGCGAGTGGGAGTTTCTCAGCCGCATGTCCGAAGAAGCCGATTGTGGACTTTTGCTCGACGTGAACAATGTTTACGTATCGAGCATCAACCATGACTTCGACCCGTGGGAATATGTCGAAAACGTTCCGCACGGGCGGGTTGTGCAATGCCATCTGGCCGGGCATACCAACTGTTCGACGCACCTGATCGACACGCACGACAACCACGTGATCGATCCGGTGTGGCAGCTCTATCGCCGGGCGCACCAATTGACCGGCGGCGTATCGACGTTGCTCGAATGGGACGCCAAGATTCCGCCGTTTCCAGTGGTCCATGCCGAGGTGCTCAAGGCGCGGCAGTATATGGCGCTCGACGACTTGCCTAGTTGGCGGCCGGCGGCTGCATCGGTGCCCGCTGACGTCGCCGATGCCGCCGTGCCACACCCGCTTCATCTGGTCACGGCGGAGGTGCAATGAACGGCCGCTCTCTCACTGAGATTCAGCGCTGGATGCAGGTGGTGATCACGCATCCCGACGGAGTGGTCGCCGGCGCTGAGTCCGACGCGGCACGGCGCGAGATCGACATCGCCGCTGCCGGAATCGAATCGATCATCCAGCCGTCGCGGCAAATGACCGGCGAAGAGCGGCTATCGATCTATGGCAACGCCTACTTTGCCCGGCTGCTGGAATGCCTGCGGACGATTTTTCCGCTCGTGGCCCGAACGATCGGCGACGAGGCGTTCGATGAGTTAGCGATGGGTTATTTAGGGCGATACCCATCGCGCAGCTACACGCTCGACCGTTTGGGCGATCGCTTCATGGATTATTTGTCCGAATCGCGGCCCGATCTCGATACCCAGGGGCGGCCCACCGAGCGTTGGCCCGATTTCTTGATCGATCTGGCCCGGCTCGAATGGGAGATCGACGAAGTATTCGACGGGCCGGGCGTCGAAGGCCGACCGCTGCTGACTGCCGAAGCGTTGCAAACCATCGAGCCGGCCCGCTGGCCGGATGCGCGGCTGGCGCCTGCACCGTGCTTGCGGCTGTTGGAGTTTAGCTTTCCGGTGAACGATTATTACACCGCGCTGCGGAAGGCCGATGAGGACGGCGCGCCGGACATTCCAGAGCCAGCCGGCACATTTTTGGCGCTCACGCGGCGAAGCTTTATCGTACGCCGGCACGCCCTCAGCGAGGTCCAATACAGCTTGCTCGGCAGCCTGATGGCCGGCGAGACGATTGGTGGCGCCATCGGGCGGTTGGCATCGAGGGGCGATTGCGATCTCAAGACGTTGGCGGCCGATTTGCAAGCCTGGTTCCGCGCCTGGACCGCCGCGGGGTTTTTTATGAGCGTGGAGGTGGATGCGTAGCCGCGGCTGTTGGGGTATGATCGGTGCTGAGAACTCATAATTGGCAATGGTTTCTGTAGGGAACGGACTCCGTGCCGTTCCGTGAACTGCGACTCGACGTCGAACTGCCCTTAACCCAACGGCACGGCGTCCGTTCCTTCCAGAGTAGTACAGACCTCGATGAACCTGAGCTATTCTTTGCCGGCCTCTCTTGTGCGGCGCCATCCGACTCGGCGATTCCGACTGACAACCGGCCACAAGGGCCGGGACTACCTGCCGTCATCGCTGGGCGTCGGGCTGATCTTGATCGTCGCGGCAATCGTGGCCGCGCGGGCCGACGACGGAAGCGCGGAAGCAACCGCGCCTGCACCGCTCACCGAATACAAGGGGCGCACCATCGCCCCCACGATGACGTATCACGGCGCCGACTGGCTGACTCGCAAGGAGCGCGAACAAGAAGAACATTGCAAAACACTGCTCAAGGCGCTCAACATCAAGCCTGGCCAGGCTGTCTGCGATATGGGTTGCGGAAATGGCTTTTATACATTGCGGTTGGCCAAGCTCGTCGGCAAACAGGGGCGGGTGCTGGCGGTCGATGTTCAGCCGGAGATGCTGCATTTACTCGATCTGCGGGCGAAACAATCGCGATTTGAAAACATCGAGCCGATCCAGGGAACGTTGACCGATCCCAAACTGCCGGAGGGCGAAGTCGATCTGATTCTATTAGTCGACGTCTATCACGAGTTCTCGCATCCCGAGCAGATGCTA
>DATFDL010000597.1:0-4244 GCA_035252155.1 Pirellulales bacterium
CCTACAGAGCAAAGATGTCGTCGCATCCTTTGATGCGTATGGGACTCGCTTCGCTCTGCCCACCCTACACGCCACAGCATATGACATCCATGAAACGATTCTTCACCGCGGCCATTCTGGTGGCGCTAACTCTGTGGGGTCACGCGGCGGCGGACGAACCTCCTGCGATGGCATCGGCTCCGCAATTGATCGTCGCGCCCAATGCCAGTGGATCGGAGTTGCGGATCGTCGAGGTTGGCAAACCTGGTTCGCAGAGCTTTACCGCCGGCGTGTCGCGGCCGATCTTTCCGAGCTGGCGGACGAAGGACAGGCGGCTGCTGTTCACCAGCGACGCCTCGGGACGCTTTCAACTTTATGCGATGGAGGACACCGGCGGAGTGGCCCAAAATCTGACCAACACTTCGTCGAACGACGACCAGCCTGCCTGGGCGCCCGACGGATCGAAAGTCTTGTTTACTTCCGATCGCGACGGCAACCGCGAAATCTACGTGATGGACAGCGACGGCCGGAATCAAACGAATTTGACCAAGAATCCCGGCTTCGATTCCGACGGAGCCTGGTCGCCCGACGGCAAGCAAATCGCCTTCGCGTCGGACCGCTCGGGCATGGGCTTTCATCTGATGGTGATGAATGCCGACGGTTCCAAGCCGCGCAATCTGATCGACCAGAACCTGGGCGGAATGCTCTATCCTTGTTGGTCGCCCGACGGCCAGCAAATCGCTTTTTCGGGCCTGGTGCAAAATGGCGAGCTCCGCCTGTATGTGGCCAACTCCGACGGAACCGGCATGCAAGCCTTGACCGAAGAACCGGGCATGAGCTGTTATCCCGCCTGGTCGCCCGACGGCCGCTACCTCGCCTACGTGCATTTCGCCAGGCACCCCGATCAAACTCCTGAAGGCGGCCGTTTGATGCTGTTCGACATCGAAGAAGGCACCTCCAGGGAATTAGCCGACGGAGCGCCGCGCGTAACCGCCTCGCGCATGGGTTGGCGTCCGGAGGAAAAATGATGTGCGCCGAACGTTAGCCCGCACGATTCCGTTCAATTCGCGCCAATGGATGAGTGTTTGACCTGATACGGAGACTGCCCAATGATGCGTTGGTTACTTAGCTGCGTGTTTCTGCCGGCGGGGGCGCACCGTACCGCGAAGGACAAGTCGCCCCGAAAACGATCACGGACCTTCTGGGGCGATTCGAGGCAGACGGCCTCTTCAATGACGGTAACTTGAATCAGCCACACTTTGGTCCCGACTCGAGCTTCACGACGCTATTTATTAAACGCGGCGAGAAGCAAATCAAAATGCAATCCTGGCACGAGCTATTTGAAGCGTCGGGCAAGCTGATCGCTACGAACCACGGAGTGGCCGCACTCGAGGGGCGGCGCCGGCTCGATGTCCTCCGAATGGAACCGGCGGATTATCTATACTTTCGCTTCGTATGGAATGAGACCCGCGGGAGACTCGTGGACTTGGTCCCCAACGACGGCAAGCCGAGCAATGGCAAACTTGTCCGCGATGGAAATG
The DNA here is from genome assembly GCA_035252155.1 of Pirellulales bacterium. Taxonomy (GTDB): domain Bacteria; phylum Planctomycetota; class Planctomycetia; order Pirellulales; family JAICIG01; genus JAICLL01. The sequence continues at coordinate 1,521 of DATFDL010000597.1, forward strand.
CGATTTCATGGCAGCCATAGCGACGAACCCGCCCCTTGCAAGGCGTGTCTACGGCTATCAGAATGATTCCGACCCCATCGAGCTTGCCTCGATGGTGAAGAAGATGGTGTGCTACACCGAAAGAACGGCATTACCGCGACCCCATCCAGCTTGCCTGGATGGTGAAGAAGATTCCCGGCGATTGAGCGCCGAACCGCGTCTTATTCACCATCCAGACGAGCTGGATGGGGCCTTAGCTACCGTGCATGTCATTTGCTTGAGCTCACCATCTGGTTCACCATCCGCACAAGGCGGATGGGGTCGAGTCGCGGCGATGCGAAACTCTTTGGCGCGCGTGCGTCGCGCGCCGGGGCATCGCCAAGGCTCTGCCCCAGCCACCGGCAAAATCCAAGATCTAAAATCCAAAGTCGGACCTCATGTCTAGCTGCGTTCTCGCCTACTCCGGCGGTCTTGATACCTCGGTCATCCTGGGCTGGCTGCAAGACCAGGGTTACCAGGTGCATGCCGTCTATGTCGATCTCGGGCAGCCCTGCGAAGATCGCCAGGCCATTCTGGACAAGGCCAAGCGATGCGGAGCCAAGTCGGCCCAGATCGTCGATGTGCAAGAAGAGCTGTGCCGCGATTTCGCGTTTCCGGTGTTGCAGTGGCAGGCCAAGTATGAGGGAGTCTACCTGCTGGGCACGTCGATCGCCCGACCGTTGATCGCCAAAACGTGCTTGCGCGTCGGCCGCGAAGTCGGGGCCGACGCCTTCGCGCATGGCGCCACGGGCAAAGGCAACGACCAATGCCGGTTTCAGCTTGCCGCCGAAGCTCTCGAGCCGGCGGTCGAAGTGATCGCCCCCTGGCGGCGCGAGGCTTTTCGACGGCTCTTTCCCGGCCGCAAAGAGATGATCGCCTATTGCGAAGAGAAAAAGATCCCGGTCAAAGCCTCGGCGGCCAAACCTTACAGTTCCGATGAAAACTGCCTGCACATCAGCTACGAAGCCGGGCGGTTGGAAGACCTCACCGTCAACGGCGTGGAGCTGGTCGACTTCGGCATGACCGTCTCGCCGCGGCAAGCCCCTGATCAGGTTGAGCCGGTTACCATCGGCTTCGAGTCGGGCGTGCCCGTGGCTGTCAACGGGCGGCGGCTGTCGCCGTTTCACGTGGTGCGCGAGCTGAACGCCATCGGCGGGCGAAACGGCGTCGGCCGCGTCGATGTGGTCGAAAACCGCTTTGTCGGCATGAAAAGCCGCGGAGTGTACGAGGCCCCCGGCATGACCCTTCTGTACGAGGCGCATCGCATCGTCGAGCAACTCACGCTTGATCGCGACCTGACACATTTGCGAGATCGGCTCGCGCCCGAAGTGGCCGAAATGGTTTATTACGGCTTTTGGTATCATGCCAAGCTCGACGCCCTGATGGCCTTCATCCGCGAGGCCCAGCGGTCGGTGACCGGCGAGGTGACCCTGAACCTGTACAAAGGCAACATGATGGTGGCCAGCCGCTCCAGCCCGCACAGCCTGTACGACGAGGGGATTGCTAGCATGGAGGGGGGCGGTTCGTATAATCAAACCGACGCCGAGGGGTTCTTGCGCATTCAAGGGCTGCCCGGCCGCGTGCAGGGGCGGGTCAACCGCCGGCAGTATTAAAAAGGCTTCGGGGGCGATGGAGGCGTAGCGATGCAAGTCGAGTGCGGCCATTGCAAGAAGCGTTACAACATTGCCGACGAGAACGCCGGCAAGCAGTTCTCGTGTCGCGCCTGCGGACAGCGATCGCCGGTGGTTCCGATTGGCGCCGCCCCGGCCGCAACCGACGCCGACGCAACGCAGGCAGCCGCGCGACCTGCCGCATCGACCGCGGTGGCTACCAAGGCGACCATTTCGGTCGCCTGCCCGAATTGCGGCAAGCAATATCAGAACGTGCCGGCCGAGGCGGTGGGCAAGCCCTTCAAATGCAAGGCGTGCCAACAAGTCTCGCCGATTCAAGCGGCCCCCGCGCGGCAGGCCAGCGCGGCAACGGTGCGAAAAGATTCCGCAGCCACCAAGACCGCGGCGCCCGCGCGCACGGCAGTAAAACCGGCCGCGGCCAAATCGGCGGCGGTCGCTGCGGCGCCGGCTATGGCGAGCGCGGTGCCAGCCTCGCCGCTGGCGTCGGATCCATTGGGCCAAAATGTGTTTGGGGGCTCGGCCAACCTGCTCGATTTGCTGGGCGATGCCCCGTTGCCGGGCAGCACGGGCACGTCGTTGACCAGCAGCCCCTTGCTCGCCAAGCCGCTCACCGCCGAGCCGCCCAAGAAAGCCAAAGCCAAGAAAAAAAAGAAGAAGTCGGGCGACGGCGCGATGTCGGACCACGTCACCGTCATGCTGCGGATGATGGGCGGTGGATTTTTGGTTTTGTGCGGCCTAGCGTTGATCGTGTGGGGCATCGTAATCATCTCGAATCCCGACGACGAACGTTGGAACCCGGGGCGGGCCATTCGGTGCTTTGTCGGCGGCGTGAGCTTGATTGGCGGCGGTCTGAAGGCGATCGTCGGCTAACGAAGCGGCGACGAAGAACTAAGAGAACGTCTGATTGGTTTTGACATTTAATTCGGGTAACCCGAAAACTGGGTGCCACGGCATCCGCCGTGGCGCATGTGGCAACGATCTCAGGCGCGACGCAACTCGCCACGGCGGACGCCGTGCAGGGTTGCACGGGCCGCACGAGATGGCAACGCAGCACGGCGTCCGCCGCCGCGGCAAC
>DATFDL010000598.1:0-7233 GCA_035252155.1 Pirellulales bacterium
AGCTCTTCGATCTCGCGATCGTCCAGAACCTCTTCTTCGGCCAGCGTTGTGGCCAGCTTGTCGAGCTTGTCACGGTTTTTGTCGAGCAGGTCGTGAGCGCGCTCGGCCGCATCGTGCAGCATCCGGGCGACTTCTTCGTCGATCAGTTGCGCCGTGTGCTCGCTGAACTCACGCTGTTCTGAAAACTCTTTGCCCAGAAACGGATGCTCCTCGCTCGTGCGATAGGCCACCGGCCCCAGCCGCTCGCTCATGCCCCAGTGCGTGACCATTCGCCGGGCAAGCTGAGTGGCCCGCTTCAGATCGTCCTCGGCCCCGGCGCTGTATTCGTCGAAGACGAGCTTCTCCGCCGCGCGGCCGCCCATCATGAATACCAGCCGAGCGTGCAACTCGCCTTCGCCGATATTCAGCCGGTCCTCCTCGGGCAGCAATTGCGTCACACCCAACGCCCGGCCACGGGGAATGATGGTCACCTTGTGCAGCCGGTCGGCGCCGGGCACCAGCCAGGCCAGCAAGGCGTGGCCCGACTCGTGGTATGAGGTCATCATCTTTTCCTTGCCAGTCAGCACTTCTTCGCGCTTGGGGCCCATCAGCACCTTGTCGCGGGCGATCTCGAAGTCGAGCATATCGACGTTGTCTTTACCCTGGCGCGTGGCCCAGAGAGCAGCCTCGTTCACCAGGTTGCGAATATCAGCCCCGGTCAGCCCCACCGTGCCGCTGGCCAAGCGGTGCAGATCGACGTCGTCGGCCAACGGCACCTCGCGGCAATGCACTTTGAAGATCGCCTCGCGGCCTTTGAGATTGGGCCGATCGACCGTGACGTGGCGATCGAAGCGGCCGGGGCGCAGCAGGGCGGGGTCGAGCACGTCGGGCCGATTGGTGGCCGCCAGCACAATGACGGCTTCGTTGGGGCTGAAGCCGTCCATCTCGCTGAGGATCTGGTTGAGCGTTTGCTCGCGTTCATCGTGGCCGCCGCCCAAGCCGGCACCGCGAACGCGGCCCACGGCATCGATCTCATCAATGAACAGGATGCAGGGCGACGCTTCCTTGGCGGTCTTGAACATGTCGCGGACGCGGCTGGCCCCCACGCCCACGAACATCTGTATGAACTCGGAGCCGTTGATCGAAAAGAATGGCACGCCCGCCTCGCCAGCCACCGCCTTGGCCAAAAGCGTCTTGCCGGTGCCCGGCGGCCCCATCAAGAGCGTGCCCTTGGGAATGCGTCCGCCTAGCCGCTGAAATTTTTCAGGGTTTTTGAGGAACTCGACGACTTCAGTCAGTTCGTTTTTCACGCCTTCCAGACCGGCCACGTCCTCGAAGGTGGTGCGGGCCTTGCCGTCTTCGTAGCGTTTGGCCGGGCTTTTATTGAAGCCCGACAACAGGCCCCCGCCTAGGAACTGATCGCGCGCCCGGCGAAACATGAACCACATCAGCCCAAACAGCATCAGCGGCATCGCCAGATAAAGCAGAAAATAAAGCAGCTCATTGCTGCCGCGCTCGACAACCACATATTTGGAGCCGAGCTCGTTGCGCATCAGCCGGTCGAGGTCTTCGCTGGGGGCCACCACGGCCATGAACTCTTTGCCCGCGAGCTCTTCGGAGGTCGGTTCCTTCGGCTCTCCGACCGGTTCTGCCGCATCGCCGCCGGCGGGTTTTGCCGCGCTCTTGTCCGCAGTGCTCTTTTCGGCAGTGCCCTTGTCTTTAGTGTCCTTTTTGCCGGTCGCCGGCTTTTGCTCGCCCTTTTTTGGTTCGGGCTTGGGAGGCTTGAACTTGCCGTAAACCTTGTGTCCGTCGAAGGTGGCTTCGGCGATGTTTCCCTTTTCCAACTCTTGAAACAGCCGGCCGTGGCTGATCTCGATCGGCTTCGATGACGCTCTTCCGAACCAGATCAGACCGCCGACCACCAACGCCATCAACAGGATGAGAAAGAACGGGGGGGTGGCGCGCGGGCGCGTCGGCATCGGTCGCTCGGCGGCAGGACCGCCGCCCGCGGGTTTTGTCTCCATCTAGCTCCATCCTCCCGATACGTTCAAAACCGCCCGGAACCGGGCCAAACGATCCATTATACCGCCTCGCCCGCCGGCTGGCGATTGGCCAGAGAGAGGCGCCGCCCGCCGGAACCTCGGCCGCAGTTCCTACGCGAAACGGCGTCGAAGTAGCGCGGGCCGAGCGATGCGAGCCGCCACACGCATCAAGTTAAGCGGGCGACAACCTGTTTTCTCTGTAGGGAACGCCCTCTGTGGCGTTCCGTGAGGGGCGAATTGAAGTCGATCGCAGGCCGCGGAACGCCACGGAGGGCGTTCCCTACAGATGTTTCACCTTAACTTCTCGATGTGTAGGGGGACTCGCAAGCTCGTCCCACCCTACGAACTGATGCCACGGTGAGACGGCCTGGAAGGCCATCCTACATTCGCGCGGCTCCGGCCGAGGCGCGATGAGCCGCAGCTCAGTGGGTCGCCGAGTCGTGATTGGCCCGGCGCAACTTCTGCCGCGCCCGGCTCAAGGTCGGACCAACGCTGTTTTCGGCGATGCCTACAGCGGTGCTGATCTCTTGGTAGCTCTTTCCTTCGAGATGATACATCCGCACGATCGTGGCCTCATGCCCATCGAGCTGCCGCAACAACCGCTCGACCTCTTCTCGGTCGCTGGAGCGTTGTTCCGAGTCGCGGCCATCGGACTGCATCGCCGAGGCCACCACGCTGGTCGGCGCCGGTACATTGTTGCGCGTCTGCCGGCGCAACATTTCGCGCACCACCACCCGCCGCGCAATGACCGTCAAATAGGTGGCCAGGCTGCTTTGGCCGCGAAAGTTTCTCAACACGGCAAAGTCGTCGCGGATGATTGCCAGAAAGACTTCGGCGCACAAGTCTTCGCGGTCCTGCGAGGTCAGACGCAGCGAACGAGACTGGGCAGTATGGTTGACCACATGCACCACGAGGCCCATGAACCGATCCACAAAATCCTCCCACGCCCTTGTCGTTCGGGCAAGGCAGCGTTCGAGCAGATTGCGGTCGATCTCGGAAAGCGCCACGACGCACTACCTGATGGAAGAGGCAAGAGGCGAGAAGGCGAGGTGCTGCCCCAAGCCGAACCCCCTCAACCAAATAATTTTACGAGGGGGGTCAAAACGAAGCAAGTCTGGGCCTGGGAAAACCGATCGGTAAACGACCGGCAGATTGTGGCGCTGGCCGCGCGCGCAGGCACAATTTGCGGCTGGCGTGTCGCTGGTCTGGGGGGAAAAGATAGTCCAAAGTTCCGCGAGCATAAGCACTTGACACCCGCGCTAGCTAGGGTTTGAATACCGCTTTACCCGAGTTTTTCGCGAAAGGAGAACTTGCTCAGATGACCCACGTCGTTGCCGAGCCATGTTTCGGCTGCAAATACACGGATTGCGTGGTGGTTTGCCCGGTCGAATGCTTTTACGAGGGCGAAAAGATGCTCTACATCCACCCGGATGAGTGCATCGACTGCGAGGCATGCGTGCCCGAATGCCCCGTCGAGGCCATCTTCCACGAAGACAATTTGCCGGAAGAGTGGAAGGACTTTACCGCGCTGAACGCCGAAATGTCGCCGCAATGCCCGGTGATTACGGAGAAAAAAGAACCTCTGGCCGGCGCCGAGTGAGTCCGGCCCCTCCACTTGCCCCACCTTTCGCAGCCGATTTAAGCCGCACGGCTAAACCGGCCGACTAGAATGGAAGAGGGGCGATGGTCGCAGCGGCGACTGAGTAGCGCCTAACGGCGACTGGGGAGGGCTGAAAGATGACAATCCCGCAAGCTTCGTGGATGCTGTGCGGTTTGATGGCCGGCGCCCTGGCGTCGCCGGCCCGCAGTGCGCCGCCCGCGGGCGCTCCAATCGACAGCCGTCGCCCGGCGATGGCTGTCGCGCCACGTCTGGCTGCGCCGGAGGCAGTCAATCGGCAACCGACTCGCCAGCCGCTGGCGCCGCCTCCGCCGCAGTCGCAGACCGGGCAATTTCGATCTGCCGCCCAGCAAGCCGACGCCGCGCCGCCGCCGTTGCAGCCCGGCAATTACGACCCCGCGAAAATCTCGACGCGGTATCGTTATCACAACGGTCTCTGGTGGTTTTGGCTTCCCAGCCAACAGTGGGCCTTCTGGAACGGCGGGCAATGGGTGACTCAGCGTCCACGCGCCTATCAAGAGTGGCGGCTGCGGCAATTCGGTAGCCAATACGACCCGTCGGCGGCCAGCGACGCCATGGCCCGATATCGCGATGTCGATCGTTGGCGCCAGCGCGTCGGCGGCCAAGCGATGGGCGGCACCGATCGGCTGCGTTCGACCGCCCAGGCCGACGCCAACTATCACCGTCAGATCGATCGCTTCCACGATCAACTGATGACCACGCCTTACGACTACCGCATCGGCACGCCGGGCCACGGACTGTTCGACGCCGACCCCGACCGCGTGATTTCTCAATCGGGCCGCCTGAACTACGCCACCAGCACCGGCGGATACATGGGCGGCGCGTTGCGCGGGCCGTTCGGGTATTAACGGAATGAATTCCGTTCTACGACGCACGCTTGGGAAACTGCCGCGTGATGGCGAGCACTTCGTCGAGCACGCGGCCGTTGGTGGCGATCGACTCGCCGGCGTGAATCGTGGCGTTGCCTTGCCAATCGGTAAACGTGCCGCCGGCTTCTTCCAGAATCGGCTGTAAGGCGGCGCAGTCCCAGACATTCATTTGCGGGTCGATCATCACCTCGGCCCGGCCGGATGCCACCAACAGATAGCCGTAGCAATCGCCCCAGGTGCGCGCCAGCCGGCAGGCGGAGTCGAGCCGCTCGTAGGCGGCCGGCCGGCCGGTCTTGCCGAAGTTTTTGACCTCGGACGTGCAAAACAAGCTGTCGGCCAGTCGGGCAACGCTCGACACACGGGCCGGCGCCGGCGCCAACTGGCCGCGCTGGCTCCAGGCGCCCTGGCCCACCGCCGCCGAAACCATTTCGTCGAGTGCGGGCACGCGGATCACGCCCACCACGCTGCGCCCCTCGAACTCGACGCCGATCAAGGTGCCATACAGAGGCACGCCCGAAATGAATGACTTGGTGCCGTCGATCGGATCGACAATCCAGCGATAGCCCGAACTGCCCGGCTGCTCGCCCAACTCCTCGCCCAAGATTCCATCGGCGGGAAACTCGGCCACGATCCGCCGCCGCAGGTGCTCTTCGGCCCGGCGGTCGGCCACCGTCACCGGCGAGCGGTCTCGCTTCAGCTCGACCGAGTAGTTGTTTTGGCAAAAGTACTCAAGCGTGATCGCGCCCGCTTCCCGCGCCGCAGCACGGGCCAACTCCAGACGCGCTGTTAATTCGGACTGCTGCATCGGCGGTGCACGGAAGGCAAAAATTAAGGGCAAAAGTTTGTAAGAAGAGGTTTTGCAAATGATCTATGAGCTTCGCACACCAGGAGCGGTGGTGTCGGATTTCTGAGGAGCCGCCTCGGCGCGGAAGGCGTGCCAGACCAGCAGCGCCGCCCCGCAAACTAGAAAGCTGTCGGCCAAATTGAAGTTCGGCCAGACCCACGTCTGATACTTGACCAAGATCCAGTCGCGCACGGCATGCACCCGCCCGGCGGGACCGTCGGGCAGCGACCAAAACCCCAGCCGGTCGTAAAGATTGCCCAGGATGCCGGCCATCACGCAGCCCAGGGCCACGTTGAGCAGTCGGTCTCGGGCGGCCCCGGCGACAAAGAGCCAGTAGACAATGCCCAGGGCGGCGGCCACGGAGAGCGCGGCGAACAGCCAGACCTTGCCCTGGCCCATGCCGAACAAGGCGCCCTCGTTCAAGCTGGTTTGAAAGCCGAAGATGCCCTCCCAGATCCACCACGTCCGGCCGCCGGGCCGGCCCAGGGCGGCGAATACCCAATGCTTGGTCGCCAGGTCGAGCGCGCAGCCTACCACCGCGATCGCTGAAAAAACAACATACCGATTGGCGGCAACGGCCTTCATGGCATGAAGCTCCTCAATGCTGGCGCGGGTGCCACGGCATCCGTTGCGGCGCGCACGGCCGTTCAATGCTCACCGGCGCGTCCGCCGCAACGGACGCCGTGCCGAATTCCCCCCAAGGTCGACGCCGAGAACCGCCAACTACGCACGGCGTCCACTGCGGCGGTTCGCCCCCTACTCTAAGCTCGACGCCGCAGACGCCGCGGCGGATGCCGTGGCACCCTGCGTGTACCTATTCGACTCAGTGCCCGTCCTACCGGCCATCTTCCCGTTCAGCCGCGTTCAAGCTGGCCCGCACACTTTACACACAAAGGGGCGTAAGGCAGCGCATTGAGCCGGGCCTTGGGTATCTTCACGCCGCACTCGTCGCACTGCCCGTAGGTGCCGTCTTCGATCCGCTCCAGGGCCATTTCGATCAGTTCGAGCGTTCCTTCCTCGTTTTCCATCAGGCTGAGGGTAAACTCTTGCTCGAAGTTGTCGCTGCCCAAGTCGGCCATGTGGATGGGCATACTCGAGAATTCGCGGGCGCCGTCCATGCGGTTTTTACGCAAGGCCGCGTCGGCCATTTGGGTCACGTCGCCGCGCAACCGCGCGCGTAGGTTAAGCAGCCGCTCCTTATAGACCTTGGTCTCTGCTTTCTTCATTCCCGCAATCTCCGGTGGTCGCCCTATGAGTAAGTGCCCCAAAAGATTTACAGAATCGCTATTCTAAAACAGCCCCAACGGCCCGTCAAATCAAACGGTCGGCCGGTCCTGAGCCTGTTTTTCGGGTGTTTTGCCCGTCAGCCGGTCGATGGTCGGCTGCAACTGCGGCACTTTGTGGGCGATGCGCTCCAGCACCCGCGCAAAGAAGGGAATGTCGGGCGCCAGCGTGACGGCGCCCCAGCCGATGAACACCCAACCGGGCAGCACCGGCAGCACCAGCCCCGCCAGCCCCAGCGCCAGCAGCCCCCAGCCGGCCAGTTGGCGGCCAATTCTCCAACCGGGCGAGGGGTTTTGGTGGTCGCCGCCGCCGAGATCGGACCTCGGCGAATGGTAAGGATGGTCGTCGTTAACATCAGCCGATGGTTTCTGAGCGTTCATCTCACAATTGTACGGCTGGGGTAAAGGCCGCCGCTTCTTGAACCAAACGCCGACCACGGGCAATCTGTAGGGAACGCCCTCTGTGGCGTTCCGTGATCTGCGATTCGATGTCAACCTGCCCCCCGGCGGAACGCCACGGAGGGCGTTCTCTACAGAGGCCATCGCCGTTTTTGAATGTCAAAACCGATCAGACCTC
>DATFDL010000599.1:0-26726 GCA_035252155.1 Pirellulales bacterium
CGTGCACTGCGTTGGACGTCGCGCCGCCCTACACGGAACGCCACGGAGGGCGTTCCCTACAGACGTTCAAGGCGATTTGGTTTGTGTAATGGTGGCGTCGCCCGCGGGCGGGGTGGTCGAAACGATCACCTGCGCCGGCCGCACGACGCGGTCGTGCAGTTGGTAACCTTCTTGCGTGACGTTGAGCACCGTGCCGGCCGGGTAGTCGGCGCTGGGCTGCTGCAAAATCGCCTCGTGCAAATGTGGGTCGAACGGCTGGTGCAGGGCTTCGATGCGCTGGCAATGATGCCGCGACAAGACGCCATCGAGCTGTTGGGCCACCAGCTTGACGCCTTCTAACAATCCGGAGCCGTCGGGGCTTTTTTCCGCGGACTGCAACGCGCGGCCGATGTTGTCGATTACCGGCAACAACTCCTTCAGCAGCGGCAGTTGGGCGTAGCGACGCTCGTCGTCCATTTCGCGCCGCACGCGCTTGCGGTAGTTTTCCAGCTCGGCTTGCACACGCAAGGCCCGGTCTTTGGCCGCATCGAGCTCTTGCCGCAGTGTTTCCAGCTCGTCGGGCGCCGCCGCCATCTCGACGGCCGACTGGCTCGCGCGGCTCCCTGTTGTTTCCGTTGATTTGCCGTCTTCTCGTTCGCTCATGATTCACCGGGCGCCAACGACTCGTCGTCGGGAATGAAATAGTCCTTCAGTTTCTCGAAAAAGCTTTTGCGGTGGGGGCTGACGTTGGCGTGCTCCTCGTCGGCCAACTCGCGCAAGAGCGCCTCTTGCCGGTCGGTCAACGTCTTGGGCACTTCCAGTTGAATCTGCACCAGCAGGTCGCCGCGGCCGCGCTGCCGCGGGTCGGGCATGCCGCGGCCCCGCAAGCGGAACACTTCCCCCGGCTGCGTGCCGGCAGGGATTGTCAGGTTCTCGCGGCCGTCGAGCGTTGGCACCTCGACTTCCGCGCCTAAGGCGGCCTGCGGATACGTAATGGGCAATTGGCAGACCAAATGCTGCCCCTCACGGTGGAAAAGCGGGTGCTCTTTCACCTTAATGAAGCAATAGCAGTCGCCTGGCGAGCCGCCCTCGGGGCTGTGGTTGCCCTCGCCGCCCAACCGCAACCGCGTGTCGCTGTCGACTCCGGCGGGAATTCGCACCTCGCGCTCGACGCGGTGCCGCACTTGCCCCTCGCCGCGACACGACGGACACGGATCTTTGATCAGGCTGCCGGCGCCTTGGCACGCCGGACACGTGGTCTGCACACGAAAGATGCCCGTCGTTTGCACCACTTGCCCGCGGCCGCCGCAATAACGGCAGCTTTCGGGCTTTGAACCGGGCTTGGCCCCCGAGCCTCGGCAATCGCCGCAGGCCTCGAGCCGCTCGAAGCGGATTTTTTTGGCCGCTCCACGGGCGGCTTCGAGCAGGTCGAGAGTGACATCGGCCCGCACGTCGCCGCCGCGCCGCGTGCGGCGGCCCCGGCGGCCGCGCCCGCCACCGAACAGGTCGCCAAACACGCCTTCGCCGAAGATATCGCCGAACGCTTCGAAGATGTCGTTGACGTCGGTAAAATGCGCTCCGCCCGACGGCCCGTCGACGCCCGCGTGGCCGTAGCGATCGTAGCGGCCGCGCTTGTCTGTGTCGCTGAGCACCTCGAACGCTTCGGCGGCCTCTTTGAATTTCTGGACTGCCTCGTCGTCGCCGGGGTTTTTGTCGGGGTGATATTGGATCGCCAGCTTGCGGTAGGCCGCCGCGATTTCTTTGTCCGAAGCGCTGCGCGCGACTCCCAGCACCTCGTAGTAATCGCGTTTGCCTGCCATGGTTACCATAACGGACGCCGGAATTCGCTCCGCACCTGGTTAATTATAGCCCGGCGCACGGGCCAAGAATCAGGGGTCAGCATTCGGGGGTCGGGGGTCAGGGAATACGGAAGAGACCAGGGGCTGATTTGGGGCGCGCAATAGCCGCGGCAGGAGGCCCAGTGCCATCGGCGGCGAGGGATGGACGGCCTCAGCGCGCAGTGCCAGCAGGACTCTCGGCGAGTTCCGGCACAAAGCATGCGAGCGTCCGGGATTCCCCGAACCCTGACCCCCGAATCCTGAATCCTTCGCTGACCCCTGGCCCCCGACCTCCGACCCCTTCTGCTTACCGGATGCTTCCCTCGATGCGCTGCTTCTTCTTGTCGTCCTTGTCGAGGTTGGTGACCATGGCCTCGGTGGTGAGCATCAAGGCCGCGATGCTGGCCGCATTGCTCAGTGCGCTGCGGACCACCTTCAACGGGTCGATGATGCCGGCCTTGTACATGTCGACATACTCGGCCTTGTTGGCATCGTAACCGATGTTTGCCGGCTTGTTGCTCACCTCGTCGGCCACCACCGAGCCGTCGATGCCGCAGTTGTCGGCGATTTGCTTCATCGGGGCCGACAGAGCGTGCAGCACGATATCGACGCCGATCTTCTCGTCGCCCTTGGCGACGCGGGCCTTTTCGACGGCCTCGCGGCAACGCAGCAGGGCCACGCCGCCGCCCGGCAAAATGCCTTCTTCGACCGCCGCACGGGTGGCGTGCAGCGCGTCTTCGACGCGGGCCTTCTTCTGTTTCATGTCGGCCTCGCTGCTGGCGCCCACCGAGATAATGGCCACGCCACCGGTGAGCTTGGCCAACCGCTCTTGGAACTTCTCGCGATCGTACTCGCTCTCGGTGGCTTCGATCTGATTACGAATCTGCTGGATTCGCTTCTGGATTTCGTCGTGCTTGCCAGCGCCCTGCACGATGGTGGTGTCGTTCTTGTCAACCGTCACCTGCTTGGCGCGGCCCAAGTGGCTCAGCTCGATGTTTTCGAGCTTGATGCCCAGGTCTTCGCTGATAAGCGTGCCTCCGGTGAGCACGGCGAGGTCGCCCAGCATCGCCTTGCGGCGATCGCCGAAGCCCGGCGCCTTGACCGCGCAGATGTTGAGCACGCCACGCAGCTTGTTCACCACCAGCGTCGTCAGGGCGTCGCCCTCGACATCCTCGGCGATGATCAGCAGGGGCCTGCCCGACTGGCTGGTCTTTTCCAGAATTGGAATCAGATCGCGGAGGTTGCTGATCTTCTTTTCGTGAATCAGCAGATAGGCGTCTTCCAAGTAGCAATCCATCTCGGCCGGACGGTTGATGAAGTACGGCGAGATATAGCCCTTATCGAACTGCATACCTTCGACCAGCTCGAGCGTGGTTTCGGTCGCCTTGCCTTCTTCGACGGTGATCACACCGTCTTTGCCGACCTTCTCCATGGCGTCGGCCAGCAGGTTGCCGATCTCGGTGTCGTTGTTGGCGCTAATCGCCCCGACCTGGGCGATCTCCGCCTTGCTCGAGACGGGCTTGGCCATGCTCTTCAGATGTTCGACGGCCGCCTCGACGGCCTTCTCGATGCCGCGGCGCACGGCCATCGGGTTGCTGCCGGCGGCGATGTTGCGGGCGCCTTCTTTGAAGATCGACCGGGCCAGCACGGTGGCCGTGGTGGTGCCGTCGCCCGCCACGTCGGATGTTTTTGAGGCGACCTCGTTGACGAGCTTCGCCCCCATGTTTTCAAAACGGTCTTCCAGCTCGACCTCTTTGCTGACGGTGACGCCGTCTTTGGTGACGGTGGGGCCGCCGAACGATTTGTCGATGATCACGTTGCGGCCGGTCGGCCCCATCGTGATGGCGACCGCGTCGGCCAGCTTCTCGACGCCCTTGAGCATCTTGGCCCGGGCGGTGTCTTCAAACAGTAATTGCTTTGCCACAGGTTAGGTTCCTTGATTCTTGTTGTTCGCTGTTTACGCCAACACCTTCGCCAAAATGTCGCTTTCGCGCAGGATCTTTACGTCCTGCCCGTTCAGCTCAATCTCGGTGCCCGAGTACTTGCCGTAAATCACTTCGTCGCCGACCGTCACCGACATCTGTCCGCGCTCGCCGCTGTCCATTAGCTTGCCCGGCCCCACGGAAATGACGGTGCCCCGCTGCGGCTTTTCCTTGGCGGTATCGGGCAGCACAATGCCGCCGGCAGTCATCTGCTCGGCTTCCATCGGCTCGACCACGACGCGATCATCCAGCGGGCGAAGTTTTGAGTTTTTCATTGGTATTGATTCCTGATGCCAGAGTTTGAATTGGTTCGAAGTATCCGTAGGTCAGGTTAGTAGCCCGACGCGTCGGCCTGGAAAGGCCGACCTACATTCCCATGTCCATGCCGCCCATGCCGCCCATGCCGCCCATGCCTCCCATCCCGCCCATGCCTCCCATGCCACCCATGCCGTGGTCATGGTGGCCGGCGTGGTCGTCGGCTTCTTCTTCTTTGGGAATCTCGGTCACGAGCGATTCGGTGGTGAGCAGCAGAGAAGCAACGCTGGCGGCGTTCTGCAAGGCAGTGCGAACGACCTTGGCCGGGTCGATGATGCCCGCCGCGACCAGATCGCAATACGTATCGCGATCGGCGTCGTAACCTTCGTTTTTGTTTTTCTGCTGCCGCACGCGGTTGACGACCACCGCGCCATCGGCGCCGGCGTTGTCGGCGATGCAGCGCAAGGGATGGTCGAGCACGTTGCGGACGATGCGAGCGCCCAACGCCTCGTCGCCTTCCAGACCGAGCTTCTCCAGCGATTTTTCGGCGCGGATCAAGGCGACTCCGCCGCCGGGTACGATGCCTTCTTCCAAGGCGGCTTGCGTAGCGGCCTTGGCGTCTTCGAGCAGTGCCTTGCGCTCTTTCATCTCGGTCTCGGTGGCGGCGCCGCAGTTGATCTGGGCCACGCCGCCCGACAGCTTGGCGAGCCGCTCTTGCAGCTTCTCGCGGTCGTAGTCGCTATCGGTGCCTTCGATCTCGCGGCGGATTTGCTCGGCCCGTCCGTCGATGTCGGTCTTCTTGCCGGCGCCCCCGACCACCGTAGTGTTCTCGGCCGAAATTATGATCTTCTTGGCTCGGCCCAGGTCGGTGAGCTTCACTGCGTCGAGTGCGATGCCCAGATCTTTGAAGATGGCGGTGCCGCCTGTCAGCGTGGCAATGTCGCCCAGCATGGCCTTGCGGCGATCGCCATAACCAGGGGCTTTGACCGCGCAAACATTCAAGATGCCCCGCATCTTGTTGACAACCAGCGTTGCCAAGGCCTCACCCTCGACGTCTTCGGCGATGACCAACAGTGGCTTGTTCGCCTTGCTGATGGCTTCGAGCAGCGGCACTAGGTTTTTGGCGTTCGAGATTTTTTCTTCGTAGATCAGGATGTGGCAGTTTTCGAGCTCGACCGTCTGATCATCCTGATTGGTGACAAAGTGCGGCGAGAGATAGCCGCGGTCGAACTGCATGCCTTCGACCACTTCGACGTTGGTCTCCGCCTGCCGGCCTTCTTCGATGGTGATCACGCCGTCTTTGCCGACCTTCAAAAATGCGTCGGCCAGCACGTCGCCAATGCTCGGGTCGTTGTTGCCGGCGATGGTGGCGATTTGCTTCAGCTCGGTCTTGTTCTTCTCGTTGATCGGGCTGGAGAGCTTGCTGATGGCCTCGACCACCGCGGCTGTCGCTTTGTTGATGCCGCGCGAAAGAGCCATCGGGTCGGCCCCGGCGGCGATCATCTTCAAGCCTTCCTTAAAGATGGCCTCGGCCAGCACGGTGGCCGTGGTGGTGCCGTCGCCGGCTACATCGTTCGTCTTGCTGGCGGCCTCTTTGACGAGCTGCGCTCCGAGGTTTTCGAACGGGTCGTCCAGCTCGATGTCTTCGGCGACGGTCACACCGTCTTTGGTGACCTTGGGCGAACCCCAGCCCTTGTCGAGCACCGCGTTGCGGCCGCGAGGGCCGAGCGTGCTGCGTACTGCTTTGGCCAATTTCGACGCGCCGGCCAACAACGGTTGCCGCGCTTCGTCATCAAACACCATCTGTTTTGCCACAGTGGCTTCCTCCCTTTGTCTTGTACTTGCGAATTGGTTCGTTCTGCCCGGTCTTGAAAACGTGCAATCTTAGAAAATGCCGCATCGTGCTTCTTATTGCAGTCGGATGCCATATTTGGCAATGGACCGCAAGGTGACGGTCACAAAGCATAGTCTGTGCCAAGCGGCGGTGTATGAACGCAACATATTTGCTGGTAAATGGTTGTGGAAAACGTAGGCCGTGCGATTCCCCCCTCGCAACTTGCGGGAACTTTATGCCATTCTGGCAGAGCGAGCGAACCAACCGGGGCCGGCGAGCCTCTCAAT
The DNA here is from genome assembly GCA_035252155.1 of Pirellulales bacterium. Lineage (GTDB taxonomy): Bacteria > Planctomycetota > Planctomycetia > Pirellulales > JAICIG01 > JAICLL01. Next base: position 6,176 of record DATFDL010000599.1, read on the forward strand.
TTCAAATACTTCAACCCCTTGCCCGAATTACGAGAGAAGTGCCCCCCGATGGAGACCCGAGCCGGCAAAATTCTTCTTGGGAATTCGCCGCCGGCTTGGTAACGTAAGGGAATATCGCGTCAACCATTATTCGGGCGGATTTATCTTTTTCCGCAGGCAGGGGACAGAGTTTGGAACGGGGAACCTACGGACGGATCGGTGAACCAATCGGCGGGCTCGGGAAGAGGCGTGGCGACCTTGTGGGTTGTTGGTGCCGCACGAAGACGAGTGCCCCATGTCGATTCGTTTTCAATGCCCCAACGGGCATGAACTCAATGTCAAGGACAAGTATGCGGGCCTGACGGGGCTGTGTCCGCATTGTCAGGTTCGCGTTCTTGTTCCCATGCCCGCGGCCAAGCTCAGCGACGATGCCATCGTCGATCTGCTGGGTCCGCCTCCTGCCGATGACGATGGTTTGCCGGTGCATCAGGCTCAGCGGCATCGCGAGGGTGTGGCGACCGATCCGGGTTCTTCGTCGGGCAAGAGCCTGCGTGGGATGTCTCCGTTGAATCGCGGCATGAAGATGTGCCCGAAATGCCGCCGCGAAGTTCGGGCGGTCTACGACATCTGCCCTCACTGCCGCACGTATTTCAGCGACTCAGCCGAGGTCAGCCGCCGGATGGCGCAGACGTGCCGCGAGTGCGGCACCGAGTACGAACCGCATCTGATCGTGATCTGGTGCAAGAAGTGTGGGGCGGACATGCGGTCGTAATCGTCGGACGAGCTTGCGAAGCCCACCGTTCGCCGCAAAAATGCCAAATGGTGGGACTCGTGCGCTCGGCCCACCCTACCGCATTTTGACTTTCCTTCCTGCCGGCGCAATCGCCGCGCGTCGCTGAACATCCGAAAGCCAAAATGCAAAAGTAAAAATGCAAAATGAAGAAGGCACTCCCGACGCATTACCCGCCCCGCCTGCCAGCCGAGTGCGCTATGGTGTGCTGGCGTTTCTCGCCTCGCTGACATTCATTCTTTATCTCGATCGCGTCTGCATCAGCCAGGCCGTCATTCCGATCCGAGAAGACCTGCACTTGAGCGACAGCGAAATGGGCTGGGTGCTCGGCGCGTTCGCGGTGGCGTACGGCCTGTTCGAAGTGCCCGCCGGGCGCTGGGGCGACCGGTTCGGCTCGCGCGGCGTGCTCACGCGCATCGTGCTGTGGTGGTCGGCCTTCACCATGCTCACCGGCGTCGCGAACGGGCTGGTGATGATCGTAGTGGTGCGGTTTCTGTTCGGGGCGGGCGAGGCTGGCGCTTATCCCAATGCCGCGCGGGTCGTGACGCGCTGGTTTCCCGCCGAATCACGGGCGAAAGCGCAAGGCTTGGTCATCGCCGCCGCGCAGGTCGGTGGAACCATTGCGCCGCCGGTGGCCGAATGCCTGATCGGCCTGGTCGGCTGGCGGTGGTCTTTTGTCTTTTTCGGCGGCTTGGGCATCGTATGGTCGGCGCTGTTTTACGCCTGGTTCCGAGATGACCCCGCCCAGCACCCGGCGGTGAACGACGCCGAGCGAGCGCTGATCGCCGGGCAGAAAGACTCGGCGCCGGGGGCCGGGCATCATCCGCCTATTCCCTGGCGGCTGGTCTTGACCAGCGGCAACGTCTGGCTGCTGGGAGCGATTCAGACGCTTTGTGCGTTTGTCGCCTACATGTTCATGACGTGGTATCCGACGTACCTCCAACAAGCCCGCGGCGTCAGTTCGGTCGAGGCGAGCTGGCTATCGTCGCTGGCGCTGGGCGGCGGCGCGGCGGGTTGCTTATTCGGCGGCGTGGTCAACGATTGGCTGGTGCGAAAGACCGGCAGCCCACGCTACAGCTATCGGCTGTATGGTGTCTGCTGCCTGGCGGTGGCCGCCGCCGCGATGCTCGCCGGCATCTATTGCGACGCCGCCTGGCAAACCGCGGCGTTTTGCGCCGTCGCCAATTTTGCCATGCTGTCGGGACAGGCGGCCTGGTGGCCGACCATTTCTGAAATCAGCGGCCCGCACGTGGGCGCCATGTTTGGGCTGATGAATTCGCTCGGCGTGCCCGGCGCCCTTGCCTCCAGCGCGTTGCTGGGACGGTTTGTCGACGCGATGCGCGGGCTCGGTTATGAGGGCCGTGCCCAATGGGATCCCGCGTTTTACGTCTACGCCGCCGCGCTTGCGCTGGCCGCGGTCTGTTGGCTGGGTGTCGATGCGGATAAGTCGATCTCATGAAGAAGACCTCGCGGCGACGATTACTCGATGCCTAAGATGCCGCAGCTTTCTTCGTAACTTTTTTCCAGATCCAGCGGCACGGCTAGATCGTCGGCCAGCCATAGCGGCAGCGTCGGCAGAGGCTGGCCGATGGACAGCTTATGGGCCCAGGTCTCCAAGAGCCAGTCGTCGCCCGGCTTCGTGATGCGGCATGCCGCGGCATAGAGCGGTTCCGCGCCGGCCCGCTGATCGTCTTGCCCGAGCAAATCGAGTAACTTGGCATAAAGGTTCGCGGTACGCGTCGTCACCAGATCGACGATCACCAGTGAAACACCTTCGCGGAGCAAACCGGCGCACGTCGAAACAAATGCGCGACGGCTACCGCTACGATCTTTGTTTCTCGGGCTGACGATCTCCACCGCCGCCACCAGCCGGCAATGTCGCCTTTCGTCGAAGACCTGCACCTCATACACGTCTTGGGCCGGCAAGTCGGTGGCCACCGAGAGTGTGGGGCGCGGGGGTGCCCAAACCGCGGTCGCCACGCCGCCATTGGCGTTGCCCGCAGCCTGAGTGGTTTGGCGCTCGTCCTCGAACGAAGCCACGTCAATCTCGGCGCTGCTGCCCGAATGAACCCGCGGCTCCGCGAAATAACCGCGAGGCAATATTCCGCGAAGATTGGCAACGATGATCATCGGCCAGCCGCCATGCAATCCTTCCCAGTGGCGCAAGTCGTCGATTGGCGGACGAAAATGGTCGCGCAGAGGCATTAAAACTATGCTCGTTAAGGCCCGGCTGGGACAATGATGGTTCGCGTGGCGCCCTGCTCGTCGACGAGCCGCAACTCGACCGGCCCGTCTTCGCCGGCTACGGCGCGGCGAAAGTCGTCGGGCGTATCGACCGGCGTTTTGCCCACGTGGCTGATGAGCATGCGGCGGCGTAAACCAAGCTCCCAAGCGGCGCTACCCGTGCTCACTTCTCGGATCCCGACCCCACTAAGCCCGTGAGGGCCGTCTCCCGGCGGCGCGACTGCCGAATAGTAATCGACCCGTACCCCGCGCCAATCGGGCGAGCGCTTCGTGACGGTCTGCGGCAACCCGTTCGGATATTTTGACAGCTTGACTTGCCGCTGGAGCGTTTGGCCGTTTGGCCGTACCACCGTCAGCGTTACCACGGCTTCAGGTGGGAGCTTTCCAACGTGCAACTTCAGGTCGGCCGCGTCATAGATCCTGCGTCCGTCTACATGCGTGATAACATCGCTGGGTTGAATCTTGGCTTTCCAAGCCGGATAGCCGGGCGTCACGCTGAACACGGCGGCGCCGCGCACCGGGCCGGCTGGGTGAGCGTCGGTGGGAGTGATGCCGAGCAACCCATACTCGACCTCCAGCCCTTGCTTAAGCTGCTCGATAATGTGCAAAAACCATTTGTCGATCGGCAGCGCGTAGCCGGCCGCTTGCTCGTAGCCCGAAGTCGCGGCCAGCGACGTGGTCAAGCCGATCATCTGCCCGCGCTTGTTGAGCAACGCCCCGCCGCTCGTGCCGAGGTTCAGCCGCGCGTCGGTCTGAATCAGCGAGCCGAAGTGATGCAGCGACTTCTCGCTATCGCCCATCGGCACGCGCGGCAGTCCCGCTCTGCGATCGAGATTGGAGATAATTCCCGAACTGGCGCTGGGCTGACCGTCGCGGGCGATGGCGTAAGGGTTGCCTAGCGCGATGACGATCTGCCCCTTGCGAAGTTCCGAGGCATCTCCGAATTCGATCGGAGTAAAGTCGCCGGTCCGCCGCTGCCGAGGGTTCTTTGGTTCCAAGACCGCCAGGTCGCTCCGCGCGTCGCGGCCTTTGATCGTCATCTCAAAGAGCTTGCGGTCGATGGTCGTAACGTAAAACTCGTTTTCCTCGGGGTCTTCTCCCAGCACGTGGTTGTTCGTCAAAACCAGGCCGGCCGGATCGATCACTACGCCGGTGGCGAACGATTGGGGCACGAACTCGGGATCGCGCGGGTCGGGCGGCGAAGGTTCGCGCAAGAAGGGACCGAAGATGCCGCTGCGCGTATCGGCGGCGTAGGCCGCGGCAGGGATTTTCCGACAACGCGCAATGCTCACCACCGACCGCTCGCTGCGCTCAATCGCGCGAGCGACAACGCGTTCGACCGCGGAGATCAATTCCAAATCGGCGGCCGCCTGCCGCTCGTCGTCGGGCGGCGACTGCGCGCGCACCGACGCCGTTATGACAGCAAATGCCAGGAATGCCACAAGCCTCATCGGTCAGTGCCTTTCCGCTTTTCTAGAGGAAAGGCGCGCTGTCCGCATTGCCTTCCTCGCTATTCGTCCGCCTGGCCATCGGACGGGCCGGTGCTGGCCGCCGTCGGCCCCGCCACGACTCCCGCCGCCAACACTTTCTCGCGCAACTCGGCCACCAGCGCCGGGTTCTCTTCGAGGTACGTCCGGGCACGTTCGCGCCCCTGGCCCAACTGCACATCGCCGTAACGGAACCAGGTGCCCGTCCGAACCACCAGCTTTTGCGCCATCGCCAGGTCGAGCACGTCCCCTTCGTAGCTGATGCCCTTACTGTGCATCATATCAAATTCGGCAACCCGAAACGGGGGGGCGACCTTGTTTTTGACCACTTTGGCCCGCACCCGCTGGCCGACCACGTCTTCGCCCTCCTTGAGCTGGCCGATCCGCCGCACGTCGATCCGGCAAGAGCTATAAAACTTTAGGGCGCGTCCGCCGGGCGTGGTTTCGGGGCTGCCGAACATGACGCCGATTTTTTCGCGGATTTGGTTGATAAAGATTACGCAGGTCTTGCTCTTGGAGATGGCGCCGGTCAATTTTCGCAGGGCCTGGCTCATCAGCCGGGCCTGCAAGCCGACGTGCGAATCACCCATTTCGCCGTCGAGCTCCTTTTGAGGCACCAGGGCGGCCACCGAGTCGACCACGATCACATCGACGGCGTTCGACTTGATGAGCATCTCGGTGATGTTCATCGCCTCTTCGCCACTGCTGGGCTGGCTGACGAGCAGGCTCTCGAGCTCGACCCCGAGCTTTTTGGCCCAACTGGGGTCGAGGGCATGCTCGGCGTCGATAAACGCGGCAATGCCACCGGCCCGTTGCGACCAGGCTACCACGTGCAGCGCCAGAGTGGTTTTCCCGCTCGATTCCGGCCCAAAAATCTCGATAATCCGCCCCTTGGGAATTCCCCGGCCGCCCAGCGCCAGATCGAGCGACAAGCTGCCCGTCGAAAGCCCTTCAATGTGCGTTTCGGCCCCGCTGCCCAGCGGCATGATGGCCCCTTCGCCGAATTGTTTTTCGATTTGGGCCAAGGTGTTGCGAAGCTGCGGGTGCTCGTCTAACCGCAGCCCCGCGTGGTCGGGGCCGCCCGACTTATTTTCGGCGCCTTTGCTGGCAGTTTTCGGCATGGGCAGGTCTTTCTTGGCGACGCGGTGATTGGATCTGACGGCGGTGACCATGGACGAATCCTTTGCATCGAGGAGGGGTGAGTCTCGCGCCTCGGCTCCGGCCGCGGCGGCGAACCAAACCGTGTACACCTGATTAGTGTATCGGCGTATAGGTACTCGTGCAAGAGGGATTTTGCAAAAATTTTGCTTCCCGGGCGTCGTCCATAGACCGCCTAATTTTAGCAGATGGAGCGCGGCCTTCTAGGGCCGTGCAAAGAGTCGTGGACATCTGGCAAAACTTCAGAGACCGCGATTACCTGCGCTGGCGACGAAAACGCCGCTTCGTGCGACTGTTGCTCACGGCCGTTACGATCGTGTTGCTCGCGCCGATCCTGGCGATTTACGAGTATTTCAAAATTCGCTCCGCACTGGGCTTCATCTTTCTGGCCGGCTGCGTTTTATTCCTTCTCGCCGTGTATCGGGCCTTGGGGCTGCTGGGCCGACCATACAGACCGCCTGATAACCACTAATTGGCGGCCGAGTAAGACAGGTGTGCGAAGTAATCGCGGTGCCCCAACAACGTTGACGTTACAGACGGAGTGTCTTAGGATCGACGCCGTGTTCTTAGGACAAGGCTGCGATTCGACTGGGGGGACTAACATGCGGCTGCGAATTCGTTGCGGGCTTTGGACCCTATCGGTAGTGTTCGTCTTAGCGACGAGCGCAGTTGCCTTGGGCGACGGGCCGGCGGCAACTACTGAAACGGACCAGGCGGCCACCAGCGCCCAAACAAAGCAAAGTGCGCTCGAGTCGTTGTCTGGCGTCGTGGTCGATGAAGGCGGCAAGCCTATTCAAGGGGCAAAGGTTGCGTATACATGGTGGAGGAATGGTCAGAACGAAGAAATCGATACGACCAGCGACAACCAAGGGCGGTTCACACTGCCACCATCGCCGATGTTTGCGGACCGCGGGGCGTGGCCGCCAGGAGTTCTCTGGGCCGGCGCGACGGGCTACCGTCTGCGTTATCAACGGCTCTTTGAAGAGGGAAAGCCGGCGAATGGCGACCAGCTTCGGTTGGTTTTGCCGGCGCCCGCTGATGTATCGATCACCGTCCGTGGCCCGGATGGAAAACCGCTGCCGGGTGCGCAAGTCAGCGCCACGACGGTAAGCGTGGCCGCGGAGGCCTTGGCCGGAATCGACCTGCCGGCAGCCCTGGCCTTGATCAAGGATTTGAAAGATGACGGCGAATACGACCGGCATCATGGCAACATCGCGCGCATCCTGGCGCGGTCGAATCCCGCGGAGTCGGTGCGCGTGCTGCGGATGGTTCGCGATCAATTCCAGCGCGACCAGCACGCCCAACGCGTCGCATATTTCGTGGCGCCGGCCGATGCGGCCCGGGCGACCGAGGCGATTGGGCTGATCGCCGATCCAGAAGTCAAAGCCGCCGCCGAAGTCCTGTCGGCGATCGCATTGAGCAATGCCGTCGTGGAACGGAATTCATTCCGTTCTCCTGCGGCTGCGAGCAAGCCGAAAGTGAAGAAAGCGAACGGAATGAATTCCGTTCTACAACTGGAGCGGGCCTACGAGGCATTGGCCCATCTCTCGTCCAGCGACGCCAGACACGCTTGGGGTTACCATGCCGCACCGGTGTGGGCCGCATGGCTGCTGCCGGCAGTCGAGACGCTTGAGCCAGACCGGCTCGAAGAATACCTGTGGCGGGCAATCTCGCTGCGCGTGCCGCTGCTGAAGCAAGGCCAGCGCGAGCAGACCGCGGTACTTACCCGGGCGTACCTGGCCATGTTCATCGCGCGTTACGATCGCCAATTGGCCCGCGAGTTGTATGGCGACCTGATTCCCGAGGCATCCGCCCGACTCGACGAGCAGGAGTTCGCCGGCGCCGCCAAGGGGCTATTCGCCGCGGCGGCGGTGATCGACGCTCCCTGGTGCGCCGAACAATATGAAAAACTTCCTGACCGCGCCAAGATCGCGGCCCGCGGCGGAATCGTCGAGATTCTTTCGCAATCAGGTGAAGCCCGCTGGCGGGCCGAGTCGGAGCTATTGCGAATGTGGATGCCGTGGAACACGATCGAGTAGCTTGTACGCGCATGAATCCACCCGCAGTTGGCATTGATCTGGGCACCACGTTTTCGGCCATCGCGCGATTGGACGACACCGGCCGCCCGAACACCATTCCCAACGCCGAAGGCGACTTAACCACGCCCAGCGTGGTGCTGTTCGACGGCGACGATGTGGTGGTAGGCAAAGAAGCGGTGAAGGCGATGGCCACCGAAGGCGAACGCATCGCCGACTGCATGAAACGCGACGTGGGCGCGCGGGAATATCACAAGCCGGTCGACGGCGCTAAGTACCCGCCCGAAGTCTTGCAAGCCTACGTGCTGAAAAAGCTGCGCGACGACGCGGCGCGGCAGGTCGGCCCGTTCGAGCAGGCGGTGATCACGGTGCCCGCGTACTTCGACGAGGTTCGCCGGAAATCGACTCAAGATTCGGGCTACATGGCCGGCCTGGAGGTGCTCGACATCATCAACGAGCCGACCGCGGCGGCGGTGGCCTTTGGCTTTCAACAGGGTTTTTTGAATGCCCGCGGCGAAGCGCATGCCCCGCAAAAAGTGCTCGTCTACGACCTCGGGGGCGGCACGTTCGACGTGACGCTAATGGAAATCAAGGGCACCGAGTTCACGGCGTTGGCCACCGACGGCGACGTGCAGTTGGGCGGCCGTGATTGGGACCAGCGGATTTTGGACTTTGTCGCCGACGAGTTTTTGAAGCAGCACCGGCACGACCCGCGCTTCGATCCGCGGACCGATCCGAGCACCGCCGGCGCGCTATGGCGCGAATGCGAAGACGCCAAACGGGCGCTCTCGGCCCGCAAGAAGGCTTCGGTCACCTGCCAGTTCCGGGGCGAAGCGCTGCGCGTCGAGCTCACTCGCGAGCAGTTCGAGGCCATGACCCGCGACCTGCTCGACCGCACGCAGTTCACGGTGCGGCAGGTGTTGCGCGCCGCCGAGCTCGATTGGGGCGCCGTCGATCGCGTGCTGCTGGTGGGCGGATCGTCGCGCATGCCGATGGTGGTCGATATGCTGCGGCAGCTCTCGGGCAAGGAGCCCGACGCCTCGGTCTCGCCCGACGAGGCGGTGGCCCACGGCGCGGCCTTGCAGGCCGGGCTGATCTTGGCCAAGAGCGCGGGGCGTGCGCCCGCCTTCCGCATTCGCAACGTCAACTCGCACAGCCTGGGGGTGGTGGGCACCGATCCGCGCACCAACCGCAAGCGAACGGCCGTGGTCATTCCGCGCAACACGACGCTGCCGGTGAAGGCCCGCCGCACGTTCAAGACGCAGAAAGACAATCAGGATTCGATCGTGGTGCAGATTGTCGAGGGCGAAAGCCCTTCGCCCGACGCCTGCACGGCGATCGGCGCATGCGTGATCCGCGACATGCCGCGGAACTTGCCGGCCCGGTCGCCCGTCGATGTCGAGTTTCGCTATGCGGCCGACGGGCGGTTGACCGTGCAAGTAGCCGTGGCGGGCGACCGCGTCGTGCAGCAAGAAATCAACCGCGAGAACAGCCTTAGCCGCGAGCAACTTGACGCCTGGCGAAAACGCATCGTGGGGGGGGCCATGACGGAAAGGAATTAGCATGCGCGTGATGGTTTGCTTAGCGATCGGGTGCTGGTGCTGGACGGCGCAGGCGCAAGGGCCGGTCGAAGGGATCGTCGCCTCGCCGCACAATCCGCCGCTGCGCGTGGGCGACAAAGTGGTCGGCACGTGGACCACCATGGAATGCGTCATCGAGCGGTACCAGGGAGCTTGGGCCTGGATCCACACCGAAGACGGCAAAGAGGGATGGGTGCGGTCCGACGAGGTGGCGCCGCTGGGCAAAGCCGTCGACTTGTTTACCAAGAAGATCGAGGCCGAGCCGCGCAACACGGGCTGGCGGCAGGCGCGGGCCATCGTCTGGCGGCGGCAAGGGGAGCTCGATCGTGCGATCGCCGACATCAGCGAGGCCATCGCGCTGGCCCCGCCCGACCTCGATCACTACTACAACACTCGCGGCAATTTCTACTTGGAAAAGAAAGATTACGACCGCGCGTTGGCCGATTATAACGAGGCCATCCGCCGGCGGGCAGACAACGCTTACGCCTGGAACAACGCCGGCCTGGCGCGCCGCGCCAAGGGCGAATACGCCAAAGCCGTCGAGAACTTCACGCGGGCTATCGCCCTCGATCCGGCGTATCCCAATGCCTACGAGAACCGTGCCCGCGCCTATGCCGATCAACACGATTACGATCGTGCCCTGGCCGACTACGAGCGAGCGATCGGCATCGACCCGAAATCGATCTATGCCTATCTCGGCCGCGCGGCGCTCTGGGAGGCGAAAGGCGAATATGCCAAGGCTTTGGCCGATTACGAGAAACCGGCGCAGCTCGATCCCGAAAACCCCGAGTCGCACAACGCCCTGGCATGGCTGCTGGCGACGTGTCGCGAAGATCAGGTGCGCGACGGCCAGCGGGCGGTGGCCGAAGCGCTAAAAGCGTGCGAGCTGGCAAATTGGAAAAACCCCAACGCGGTCGATACCCTGGCCGCGGCCTATGCGGAGGCCGGCGATTTTGAAAACGCCGTCAAGTATGCCGAGCGGGCCCTCGATGTCGCCCCCGAAGATCAACAAGCTGGGTGCAAGGAACGGCTCGAGCTCTACCGGCAAAAAAAGCCGTACCGGCAGCCGGCGAATTGACTTGTTGTCAGTCTGAAGCCGCGGCCTAACGGCTCCACTCGTCGCAGCCGACGGTGAAGAACTCACTCGTGGCGCAAGGCTTCGGTGGGCGGCAGCCGCGCGGCTCGGTAAGCAGGATAGAGCCCGCCCACCAGGCCCACCACAATTGCGATCGCAAATCCCTGGGCGATGATCGCCCCTTCGAGCCGGCCGCTCACCACACGGGCGTACAGCGGCAGCGTGCTGATGTATCGCGTGGCCGCAACCGCCGTCAGGCTGCCCAGCACCGCTCCGGCAATCGCCAGCACGAGCGACTCGCTGAGAATCATCCGCACGATGCGGCTTTTGCGCCAGCCCACCGCCCGCAGCACGCCGATCTCGTGGACGCGCTCGAAGACCGACATCACCATGGTGTTGAGCGTGCCGATGGCGCCCACGATCAGCGCCACCAGCGAGGTCAGCCAGGCCGCCGCGCGGGCCAGCCGCAGCTCGATGGCCGTGTCGGCGTATTCGCGGCCCGACATGGCGTCGATGCCGCCCGGAAGTTTTTTAATCTCGTCACGCAGCTTTTCGATCGACTCGCGATCCTTCTGTTCGGCGGTGACCATGAAAAACGTAATGTCGCCTTCGCGGCCCATCAGCTTTTGCAGCTCTTCGAGGGCCATCACCAGCGAACCCGTCTCGAATACGTTGTAGCTTTGATAGATGCCGACGATCCGGAACGATTGGCCCTGAATGACTTCAATCTCGTCACCCACTTGCTTGTTCAAATTCTTGGCCAGCACGCTGCCGAGCATCACCGCCCGGCCGTCGCCCGGTTCGATGGCACGCCCGGCGACGACGTTCATTTGCCCTTCGCTAAAGTAGGAGCTGCCGAGCGGCCAGCCATAGACCGTGACGCCGAACAGGTCGAACTCATCGAACGAGATCACGTCGACCAGCACCGGCACCACCTGCTCGACGTTGGGCAGGCGACGGATTTTTTCGATCAGCCGCACGTCGAGGGTGCTGCTCAGCCGGGTGGCCACGCCCGCCCGAAACACCACCAGATCGGTGCCGTGCTGTTGATAAACCTTTAGCAACTCTGTTTCAAAGCCACGGGCGATACCCACCAGCATGACCACGGCCGCCACGGCCACGGCGATGCCGCTGAGCGTGAGGCCCGACCGGACCGGCCGGCGGCGGACATTCTTGAGCACGAAGCTGAAAAAGTGCATAGACTCGCTATAGTATCAACGTGAAGGCACCCCGTCATGAGCCTGGTTCAAACGCTGACGAAATGACGCCGTCGGCCGCGGTGTTCGACGTCTGGCGAGTCGGCCTGGAGCAATATGCGGAAACCGTCGAACGCCTGAAGAGCTTGCTCGCCGACGACGAGCTAACGACAGCAGCGAGGTATCACTTTCCGGTGCATCGCCGCCGTTCGGTCGTGCGGCGTGCCGCGCTGCGGACCATTTTGGCCGAATACGCTGGTGCTGGACCAGCGGAGCTACGGTTTGTCTACGGCCCGCAAGGCAAACCCGCTTTGGCCGAGACCACCGCCGCGGTCCACTTCAATGTTTCCCACTCCGGCGAGCTGGCACTGGTGGCAGTGGGCCAGCAGCCGCTGGGCGTCGATCTGGAGCAATGGCGCGAGGTGGCCGACGCCGATTTGGTGGCCCGGCGGTTTTTTACACCGAACGAGGTTGCGGCCCAACGCGCCGCCCCTGACGGCAATCAGCTTTTTCTGCGACATTGGACGCGCAAGGAAGCCGTCATCAAGGCGGTCGGCCGGGGACTCTCGATGCCGCTCAACACCTTCGACGTCTCGGCCATTGATGCCGGGCAGATCGTGCGGATCGACGAACCCGGCGGCGAACAGCGGTGGAACGTGCACGACCTTGCCCCTGCCGAAGGCTATCTGGCGGCGCTCGCTTCCGCCGGCCCGATTGAACACGTCCGCTGGCGAGATTGGACCGCATCATGAACTCTCAGCCAACCACCACCGGCAACCACTCGCCCCGCGGCGAATTGCTTCGCACCGAACGATTGGAAAAAATCTATCCCGACGGCGACGTTCACGCGCTGGTCGATGTGTCGCTCTCGGTCGCCCGCGGCGAATACGTGGCGGTGATGGGCAAGAGCGGCAGCGGCAAGTCGACGCTCCTGAACCTGCTCGGCGCGCTCGACCGGCCGACTTCGGGCGAGGTCTATTTCGAGGGCCAGCCGCTGTCGCGCGCCCGCCGGCTCGACCGGCTGAGGGCCGAAAAAATCGGTTTTGTGTTTCAGTCGTTCCATCTGCTGCCGATGCTGACGGCGCTAGAGAACGTGCAAATTCCGCTCTTCGAGGGGCCGCTGTCGGCCGCCCAGCGGCAAGAAAAAGCAGCGCGGCAGTTGGCCGAAGTCGGCATGAGCCATCGCGCCGACCATTTGCCCAACCAGCTCTCGGTGGGCGAACGGCAGCGAATCGCCATCGCGCGGGCCTTGGTCAACGACCCGCTGCTGCTGTTGGCCGACGAGCCGACCGGCAATCTCGACTCGCGCACCGGCCGCGAGATTTTGGATCTCTTCGATCGGCTGCACCGCGAACGGAGCTTGACGCTGATCGTCATCTCGCACAGCCTCGACGTGGCCGAGCGGGCCGAGCGCGTGCTGCACGTACGCGACGGCCGCGTCGAAGCCGGCGAGCCGCGCGGCGAGGGAGACGATGGCTAACGCCGGCGGCCTAACTCGGGTGCTGCGATAAGGTGCCGATCGCCCGTTCGCAGCGGGCGAGAAGTTCGGCGCGTTTGAGCGCGCGCAGTCGCGGCTCGGCCAGGCGAAATTGCCGTTCGGCCTCTGCCCGCTCGCCGATGGCCGCCAACGATAATGCCAGATAGGCGCGAAAACGGTCCTGCATCGCTCCCACCAGCGGCATGGCGGCGCGGAACCGTCCCAGCCCGGTCAAACCCGCCTCGAGCATCTCACGCGCCTGGTGTGGATGCCCTTCTTCCAGTAGCAACATACCTTCCACCGCATCGGCCGCGGGACTTAGAACATCGCTCAGCGCGTGCGATCGCGCCTCCCTAAGAAGTTGCCGGGCACGTGGAATGTCCGTTTGACAGTGCAGCAACATCAATGCTTTTTTGACGAACAATGTCGCGTTGTTCGGCGCGAGCTCGAGCGCCTTGTCGCCGCATTCGAGCGCCTCGTCGTGATGTTCGGCCACGATGTAAACTTCGGCCAAGCAAGAATAATAGTACCACCGCGGCTTGGCTGCGTCGTTGGCCAACGGTGTCACTAATGCGATCGCATCGTTCAGCCGTCCCAATCCGGCCAACGCCTTGGCCTGGGTCCACAAAAGCTCTTGCTCGGGCACAAGCCCGTGCAACCCATCGATCTCCTGCAATGCTTCGTTCCAGCGGCCCCAGGCGACCAGTTCGAGTAACCGCTGATCGCGGAGCGCGCGCGTGCCGAGTTGCGTTAGGACGGCCATCACCAATGGGAACAACAGCGCGACGCCGGCCATTGAATAGAAGAGCACCGTCCAGCGCAGTTGCATCCACCAGTGTACCACTAACATAAGCAGGACAAAGGCGATGAATTTCCAGCCCTGCATGTAAAGCTTCCGGGTCACAAGGGCGACCCGTCCCCAATAATGAGGCCGTTCACGTAAGCCGATGTACTCCTTGGGCGTTATGAGATCGGCAATCTTCTTCTGCTGCGAGAAGAGCGCTCCGACGTCGTCGGTGTGGGTCACGATTTCGGTATAGCCGCGCTGCTTCAGCATCTCGACCGCGGCGTCGGCGCTGGACGCCTCGACGCGCTCCGTGACCTTTTTTCCGGTGGCGTTCCGACCACTAAGGATGTACTCGTGCAACGCCTCGGTCGCCAAAACGGGGCTGCCGTCGGCAAGCTCCGCCAAGATCACGTCTCGATTCATCGACATCGCCGAAGCCTCCCTAGGTTAGCTTTGCGGTCGCGCCCTTCGGACGGCGCTCTCCGCACCGCGATTATAATGGCCGCCGGGCTCGGAGCGAGCGTCCGGTCGGCGGAGGACAAATGATCCAATCCCGGGCTTCCTGCAAGGGGGCGAAAGTTGCCTGCGGCATTTGGCGGGTTGCCCGATGCCGCCGTCGCGTTTTATATTAAGCGCCGCCTGGTCATACGATCTAATGCTCGGCAGGAACCGCATCCATGGGTGCTCGCTTGTTCGTTTTGTGGGTCGCGGCAGCGATTGCCTGCCTGACGGCGGGCTGCACCGCACGCTCGGCCCACGAAGTGGTGGTTTACACGGCGCTCGATTCGGAGTTCTCGCAGCCGATCTTGGAACGCTATGAGGCGCAATCGGGCGTGCCCGTCCGCCCCAAATTCGACGTCGAAGCCAACAAAACGCTGGGGCTGACGCAAGAGATCATCGCCGAAGCCGACCGCCCGCGGTGCGACGTCTTTTGGAACAACGAGATCCTGAATACGCTACGCCTCGAAAAGCGCGGGCTGCTGCAGTCGTATCAGCCGAAAATGGCCACGATTTACCCGCAGATGTTTCGCTCGCCCAAGGGCACGTGGCATGGCTTTGCCGCTCGGGCGCGGGTGTTATTGGTCAATACCAAGGAACTCGGCGAGAGCGAGCGACCCAAGTCGATTTACGATCTGGCCGATGAAACCTGGCGGGGGCGGTGCGGGCTGGCCAAGCCGCTGTTCGGCACCACCGCCACGCACGTGGCCTGCCTCTTTGCCCACTTGGGCGACGAAAAGGCGCAGCAGTTTTTGAGCGACATGAAGGCCAACGGAGTGCAAATCTTTCCGGGCAACAAGCAGGTGGCCCAAGCCGTCTCTTCCGGGCAGATCGTGTTTGGCCTGACTGACACCGACGACGCGATGGGCGAAATCGAGCAGGGACACCCGGTGGAAATTATTTATCCCGACCAACAGGACGATGGCCTCGGAACGCTGTTCATTCCCAATACACTGGCGATCGTCCGAGGCTCGCCCCACTTCGACGAAGCCCGCAAGCTAGTCGATTATTTGCTCACGCCCGACATCGAAATCGAGCTGGCCAATGGCCCCAGCGCGCAGATTCCGCTGAGCACGAAGGTCGACGTCGAGCTGCGCGTCGAAACACCGCGCACGGTGCGGGCCATGCAAGTTGATTTTTACGAAGCGGCCGACAAGTGGGATGCGGCCGCCCGCGCCGCCCGCGACACATTTGCCCGAGCGGATTAAGTAGAACGGACTTTATTCCGTTCCACAAAAGTCGCTTCATTTGGTTTTCGTCTGCGTGAACGGAATGAATTCCGTTCTACGACGCGGCAAACGGAATGAATTCCGTTCTACGTTAGCGCCAGAGACGCTGATACCAGGGACGGCCGGCGGCGGTCGTGGGTGTGGACGTTTCGTCCAATGGCCCGCCGAGCGGCGGATCATCGAAGGGGGGCGGCGCTATCGGCGGCGTCAGGTCGTCGATCGGCTCCGGCTCGGGGACGCGCGATGATCGGCTAAACCGGTCGCGCAGTACGTTCGACCAACGCGCCAAAAAACTGTGCCGCACCGTGGTACGCGGCGATTCGGCGTCACCGGCGGTCGACAAGAGTTCGTCGTCGCGTGTATCGCCGGACCAGCTCGGCTGTGCGGCGGGCGGAATCGGGCCGACATTCGCCGGCGCCAATTCTGTCGGCCGGTCGGACGTAACCTCAATCGGATCAAGGCCGACAAAAAGATTGACAGGGCCAGGCAGTGTGATCGCTCGTTCTTGATGGCCGTATCTGCCCGAGGGCTGCGCATTGGTTACGGGATAACCCGGCGGTGCTTGTGGGAGGCCGGTTTCGGGTTGCCGCTGCGCGAAGTCTTCGTCGGGTTGGCCACCGGGGACCGATGTATCGGGATAGGCCGGCGGAAAAGCGGTGTCGCTGGTCTGGCTGGCACGATAGTCCGGCGATTCGCTCTCCGCCACAGCCCGAGGCTGCGCCTCGTCGTCCGACACTTGGCAAACACCCGGCGACGCCAGCTCGCATTCGCTCGCTGAAGCTTGCATTACACCGCCGGTGTCGTCGGGCCGGTCAAGCTGTTCGTCGATCGCCCGAACCAGGTCGTGTGCGCCCGAGGCGCGCAACTGATCCTTCAATTGGGCAAGCAGCCGATCGGAGTCGATCGTCAAGGTCGGCGCGGCCCACGAGCCGCCGAGCACTGCCTCGATCCGCAACCGATCGAGCCGCGAGAGGCTTTGCCGCCATAACGAGTTGTCGATACCAGCAAACTGGCCCGGTCCGTCGATCGGCAAGTCGTGCGGTTGAGTCTCAATCTGCAAGGGCAGCTCCAGCCGCCGACGGTCCATCCAGCCTTCGCCGGTCAGGTTGGTCGTTGCGTGTTTGACGTTCGGAGCACGGCCGGCCCGAGTGGCGTCGAACTGTTGGGCGAGATCAAGATCGTAAGCGCTGCACTTGATGGCGTGCCGCCGTTGGGGACTTCGCAATTGAAATTCCAGGCTCAATTCGCCCGCCAGGCGCGGCGCCACCAATCGCAACCGGGGCGGTTGTCGCGACGTTCGGGGATCGCTGCTCAGATCGCTCAGCTCAATCAGCGCTTTGCGCCCCAGCCGCCAATTGGAAGCCAGATCGGAGGCGCTCAACTGCTCAATCGAAACTCGAGGACGTCGGGTGCCCAAGTCGCTGCGGCCTGTGGGTCGACTTGAATTCGATTGGATGCCGTCGCCTTCGGTGTCGGCGAGTCGTTCGACGGCCGAAGCCAGCCATTGCAGCCACGTGAGGTCGTGCCGCACGACCGGCCAGTCGTGCAAATACGAAGCGATATCAGTCTGCCGCTCGTCGGGAGGCGCCGGCTCGTCGAGTGAGTCTGCTTCGATCTCCAACGGTGGCTCGTCGCTCGACCGCGCCAATTCACGGCGGGCGACATCGGCGCGCAGATGTTCCAGCGAGACTTTGTCGATGTGCAGCCGCCCCCGAATAAGTTCGCCGGGCGACAATTGTCCGATCAGGCGCCCGATCCGCAGCCGATCGCGGTCGAGATTCGCCGGATCGGCAATGCGTAGATCGCGCACCGTGAATCGGCCCGTCCAGAGCGAAAGCCGCACCTCGGCCGCCGAGACTTCGGCTGTATTGTATTCCGTGAACTGTCGAAAAAGCTCGTCGCTGATCATCCGCGGGCCGAAGCACCAAGGTGCCGCCCCACATCCAAGGGCAACGACCAGCCCGACGGGCACACCATAGGGCCGCAGCAGCGGTGAAACTGCGGTGCCCGATTGCCGATTTCGACGCGCGGCAATCGTCGCGGCGAGACAAGCTGCGGGGACGCTCACGGCCAGGGCCAGGGCCGCTCCGCCGATCAGCGCATAGCAATCCCATCCGAGCATTGCCACCACCGGCCCGTCGCCCAGCGCGGCGATGGCGTGGTTCAATCCCGTTCGGTCGAGTAACGTGACGCCCAACGAACGGATGAAATCGGCGGCCAACCAGGCGCCCGCGCCGCCCACTAGTCCGGCGACGACGAACAACCGCGTGGGAATGTTCAGGAAAATGGCGGCTATCAGCACCAGACCGACTGAGAGGTTCCAACCGCAGAGCATTCCGCTCAAAAGGCCCAGCACGACCGCCAGTGCCGCATCACGCGGCCGACGACCTCCCCGCAGGCCAGCGATGATTGCACGTGTCGATTTCAACATGGGTCTGCCTTTCCGGTCAGGCCGATAATGGGGGTCGTATCGAACGTATCGGCTTGGCAGCCCCGCTGGCTTAAGGTTCGCTTGACAGGCTTGGAGGATGGCCTTCCAGGCCGTCTTGGCGTACGCCAACGGCCTGGAAGACCATCCTCCGCCGAGTGGCTGTAACATCTTTCGCCGGTTCAGTTTAGGTTCGACGGCCGGGCCGCTGATAAAATGGTTTCAGTGGCGGTGCAAGATTCATCTACCCGACGGCAACTATCTGGTGTCATGACCCGACGGACCGAGGAGGCCCATGCGAGCGACCCGGGGGCCGAGTCGCCGATCGATTGGCAGGCTGCGCTGGCCGAGCACGGTCGGTGGCTGCGATCGGTCTTGCTCGCCCGGCTGGGAGAGCGGCAGGCGGTCGACGACGTCATGCAAGAGGTGTCGCTGGCCGCTGTCGAACAGCGTGCGCCGTTGGCCGATCGGAGCAAGGTTGCGCCCTGGCTCTATCGGCTGGCAGTGACCCAGGCGCTGTTGTATCGGCGACGGATGGGCCGGCGGCGGAAATTGACGGAGAGCTATGCCCAGCGGGTGCGGCCCAGCGAACGCAATTCGCGGACGGCCGATCCGCTCGATTGGTTGTTGGCCGACGAGCGGCAAAAGCTCGTGCGACAGGCGCTCGGACGTCTGCCGCCACGCGACGCGGAAATCCTGTTACTGAAATACGGAGAAGACTGGAGCTATCACGAGATCGCCGCCCGTTTGGGCATCGGGCACAGCGCCGTCGAGGCCCGGCTGCACCGGGCGCGACGGCGGTTACGAGATGAACTGAACGCGCTCAACGTGACCGCGAATTCATAGACCACATTGAAAATGAACACACTTGATTCCGAAAAACAACGCCTGCTCGATCTGTTGGTCGATGGCGAACTGAGCGAGTCGCAGCGGCGAGAATTGCTTGCTTGGTGCGAGCGCGAGCCTGACGGCTGGCGGCGGTGTGCCTTGGCCTTTCTCGATGCTCAAAGCTGGTCGAGCGTGTTGGGGCAGATGGCTCGCGGCGACTCCGAGGTCATCGAAAGGATGCTGAGCAACGATCCGCTGTTGTCAGCGCCGGCGGCCGGTGCGCCTGTGGTAGAGTTGCCGAAAGCCACGATCGCGCCCGCGTGGCTTGTGCCCGCGTTGGCCTTGGCGGCCAGCGTGCTGGTGGCATTCTCGCTCGGCCTTTGGGCGCGGGGCGGAATGTTCGGCGCCGGTCCGGCGATTGCCGCGAAGGGTGCGAGCGACAAGGTGCGTTTGGTCGCCGACGGTCCGGCGGGCGCCGCAGACGACAGCCAAATGCCGGTGGCCGAGGGGCAAGGTGTGAACGAAGACTGGCTCAGTGGGCAGCCCACCGCCATGCCGCGCGAGATTGAGCAGGCCCTTGAGCGGTTGGGCCATCGCGTACGGCAGCAGCGGCAGTTGGTGCCGATTCCGCTCGAAGACGGCCGGCGCGTAATGGTGCCGGTCGATCAGATTGACGTGCAACCCATGACCGATCGCGATTACCAGTGAAAGGAGTACACGACCATGCTTCTCGGAAAGAATGTTTGCTTGAAACTTGCCGCTTTGGCGGCGGTCGCCTTCTGCGTGGCGCCCCTGGCGTTGGCTCAGGACCGCGCGGTGCGGTTGACGGCGGACGAGCAGCCCGAAAGATCGCAAGAAACCGATTATTGGATCGGCGTGCGATGCGCCGAGGTGCCTGGGTTGCTGCGCGCCCAGCTCGAGCTGCCGGAGGGACAGGGAGTGCTGATCGATCAGGTGATTGCCGGCGCCCCGGCCGAGCAGGCCGGACTCAAAACCTTCGACGTGATCGTTTTGGCGGCCGGCAAGAAAGTGACCACGCCGCGAGACGTGGCCGATGCGGTCGCGCAAGCCGATGGCGACGAGTTGGAGATCGAGTATTTGCGAGGCGGCAAGCAGCACACCGTGACGGTTAAGCCGGCGCCGCGGCCGGGGGCGATGTCGACGCGCGAGCGCGATCAACGTTCGGTACGGCAATGGTTTGAGAACTTAGGCGAAGCCCCGCTCTCGATGCGGTTTTTGCATCCCGGCATGGTGCTGCCGCCCGGTGTGTCGGTGGCCCCGTCGCTGCCCAATGACATGACGGTGACCATCGAAAAGCACGGCGAAAAGCCGGCGAAGATCACCGTCAAGCAAGGCGACAAGACCTGGCAGGCCGGCGAAGAGTCTCTGGACAAACTGCCCGAAGAGGCCCGCAATTACGTGCAACGGATGTTGGGTCTGGCCGCCTTTGAGATGCGGTTTTCGCCGCCGGGCGAGCCGGTGCCGCCGCCGGGAGTGGCGCCGCCGCACCCTCCCGCCGCCCCAGGTCTCGAAGAGCGCCTCAATCGGCGGCTCGACGAGATGAACCGCCAGATCGAGCAGCTTCGCAAGATTGTGGAGAAAATGGGCGAAGGGAGATAGTGCTCGCCGTTAGCGAGTGAGAGTCTGTTCCCTCATCGGTTTTGACATCCAAAACGGCGATGGCCTATTCCCGCACTTGCTGAAAATAGTTCGCGCCCTTCTTGTTGGCTGTCACGACGTCGAGCAAGCCGTCGCCGTT
>DATFDL010000600.1:0-6618 GCA_035252155.1 Pirellulales bacterium
AGCGTGTCGGGCATGCTGCCCGACTTGGACAGCGGGCCGGGCATTCCGCTGCGCGAGAGTCTCTGCTTCGCCGCCGCCTTTGTGCCGATGCTGCTTTTCGACCGCGCCCGCGAGATGGGTTGGACGCACGAAACCATGGTCCTTTGGGGCGCCGCACTTTATTTGCTGATACGCTTCGGCCTGGGTTGGTTTCTCAGGCATCACAGCATTCACCGCGGAATTTTCCATAGCATTCCGATGTGCATGATCTTCGCCGGGCTGGCGTTTTTGTTATGCAACACCGGCGATTTGCCGCTGCGCTATTACAAGGCCGGCGCCGTCGTGATCGGCTTCATGTCCCATCTGATTCTCGACGAAATCTGGAGCGTCGAGCGGGTGGGCTTCGGCCTGCACTTGAAGAGCTCGTTTGGCACGGCAGTCAAGCTCTGGGCCCGGTGTTGGTGGTCGACGGCGCTCACCTATGCTTGCCTGCTGGTAGTTTCGGTGCTCGTGCTGAACGACCCGATCTGGTCGGGCGTATCGCCCACCGGCCGCGAACTGCACAACATCGCGTCCGACATCGTCGACGACGTCAAGCGATGATCCAGTTCGTAGAACGGAATTCATTCCGTTTTCATGCCGTAGAACGGCATTTATTCCGTTTTTATGTGGCTCGATGAACGGAATAAATTCCGTTCTACGATTGTGCGGCTGCGCTATCGATGATCAGCGTCACGGGGCCGTCGTTCACCAGTCTGACTTGCATGTTTTGTCGGAACCGGCCGGTGGCGACTTCGAGGCCTGTCGCGCGAACTGCGTCGACAAACACTTGGTAGAGCCGCTCGGCCAATTCGGGCGGGGCGGCTGCGGCAAAACTGGGGCGGCGGCCTCGGCGGCAATCACCTAACAGCGTGAACTGGCTGACCACGAGCATCGCTCCGCCCACGTCGGCGAGGCTCAGATTCATTTTGCCCGCCACGTCTTCAAAGATGCGCAGACCGGCGGTTTTCTCGGCCAGCCAGCGGGCGGCGGCTTCGTCGTCATCGGCGGCCACGCCCAACAACACCAGCAGCCCGCGACCGATCTCTCCGACAATTTCGCCCTCGATCGTTACGCTGGCCTCGCTGACACGCTGCACGCAAGCTCGCATCGCTGCTCTCCTATGTCGCCTTTCGCTCCGCGAAAGAACGCTCGAATTACCGCCATCCGCGAAACTGGCGCTAATCTCGCGGAGCGAAAGCGACAAAATCCAGCGCCCCCCTTCCCTGCCCCGCCCTGTCGCACGGCTCGCCGGCCAGCCTCAAGGGCCGGGGCTATCTGGCCCAAATCGAAAATCCAAAATCCAAAATCGAAAATTCATCCCCCCTGCCCTACCCCCTGACCCCTGCCCTCTATACCTTAGTACCCATGTCCGCCGTCGTATTGCTGATCGCGTATTGTAGCCTGATCTTGCTGGCCTCGCTGGCCGGGGGCTGGCTGCCACTGCTATTTCGTCTGACGCACGTCTGGCTGCAGGTCGCGATGAGCTTTATCGGCGGCGCCATGCTCGGCGTCGGGCTGTTGCATTTGTTGCCGCACGCCTATTTTGCAATTGGCGACATCTATCCGCCGGTCATTTGGCTAATGGTCGGCTTCTTGTGCATGTTTTTTGTCGAACGAGTGTTTCATTTCCATCACCATGATCCACCGCCCGAAGCCATCGGCCACGCCCACGAAGAAGCGTTCACCGAGCATGCTCATGTCCACCACGACCATGTCCATGATGGTCCGGCGCACCACGAGCACGCCGGGCAGCCGCGCCGGCTCACTTGGGGCGCGGCACTGATGGGCCTGGCGCTGCACAGCATGCTCGATGGCTTGGCCCTGGCTGCCAGCGTGCTGGCCGAGACCTCGTCCGATGGTCATGCCGAGCCGTGGGCCGGCCTGGTGGTGTTTCTGGTAATCGCCCTGCACAAGCCGTTCGATTCGCTCACGCTCGGCACCTTGATGGCGGTCGATGGCCGCTCGGCGCGCGCCCGGCACCTGGTCAATTTTTTGTATGCGCTGGCCGTGCCGGTTGGCGCGCTGGTGTTCGGACTTGGCGCTCAGGCCTGGATTGCCAGCGAGCAGCGGATCGTCGGTTCGGCGCTGGCATTCGCCGCCGGCACGTTCGTCTGCATTGCGACCAGCGACTTGCTGCCCGAACTGCAATTCCACTCGCACGATCGCTGGAAACTTTCGTTCGCCCTGCTGCTAGGCATCGCGGTGGCCGGCGTGATGGTATCGATCGAAGAAGCCGGGCATCGGCACGGCCAGCCGCCGAAAAAACAAGCGGCAAATTAACAACGCGGATTTGTGCGTTCGCTCAAATCGAAAATCCAAAATCTAAAATCCAAAATCCCTACACTGGCAAGCCGCGCTCTCGCCGGATGCGCTCGACGTGCCCCAACACCTCGCGAATGATGACCTGGTGCTCGCGGATCAAATGCCACAGCGCGAAGTACGCATAGGCGATGATGGCCAGCGACGCCGCCGCCGCCAGAAAATGCCATTGGCCCCAGCTCAGTCCGCCGGGCGACGCCACACGGACACTGCCGCCTGGGTCGGCCACGCCGCCCAGGGCCAGCACGCCCACAATCAGCAACATATTCACCAGTGCATAGGGAAACGCCTGGCGTTTCAAGTGCGCGCTCCGCGCCACGATGTTCGGATCGAGCGAATAGGTCTGCACCACCTCCTTGCACCAGCGCCCCGTCCCGATGAAATAAATCACGGCGATGCTATTGACCAGCACCACCGCCAGGCCCGTGGCGACGCCCAGCAAAAAGTGCAGCCGAAACCAGCTTCGGGCAGCCGTATCGGCCGGGTCGCGAATGTCGCCGGTGCCGAGCCACAGCCCGACGGCCAGCGTGAGCAGCATCAATAAGACAGTCAACGACGCCAACGGCGTGATAATTCGATCCATCACGCGATACTACGAAGTATCGCGCCGGTATACAATTGGCCCATGCCCCCCCTGCCCTGCCCTTCCTCGACATCGACGCACGAAACCCCGCCGCGGCTGGCCGTCACCATGGGCGATCCGGCGGGCGTCGGCCCGGAGGTGATCGCGGCGGCCTGGCGCGACGAGCAAGTTCATCGCTGGTGCCGGCCGCTGGTGGTCGGGCATCCCGAAATCATGCGCCGCGCGGTGCGGTTGCTTGGTCTGCCGATCGAGGTCGTCGAGATCGACGCCCCCGAGACCGCCCTGCCCTCCCCTGCCCTGCTGCCTTGCCTACGAGCCATCGACGATGCGGCGCTCGACGTGCCCGCCTGCCAGGTCGATGCCCGAGCCGGCCAGGCCGCGTACGATGCCCTGGTCGCCGCCGCCCGGTTGGCACTTAGCGGCCGGGTGGCGGCGATCACCACAGCGCCGCTGAACAAGGCCGCCTTATGGAACGCCGGGCATGAATACCCCGGTCACACCGAACTGCTGGCCGAACTGTGCGGCGTGCGCGACTTCGCGATGATGCTTTACCTGGCGCCCGACGAGCAAATGCGCTCGCCCGCCGGTCTGGGCGTGGTGCACGTCACGCTGCACACGGCCCTGCGCCGTGTCTTCGGTGAGCTAACCAGCGATGCGGTCGCGGCCAAAATCCGGCTGGCCGACGGCGCGATGCGTTCGCTCCGCCGCGCCGAGCCTCGAATCGGCGTCTGCGCGTTGAACCCTCACGCCGGCGAATCGCGCTTGTTCGGCGATGAGGAAGAAACCGTGATCGCCCCCGCCGTCCGCCAGGCGCGAAGCGATGGTTTTTGCGTCGAAGGCCCCTGCCCTGCCGACACACTGATGGTCCGCGCCCGCGACGGCGAGTTCGACGCGGTAGTGGCCATGTATCACGACCAGGGCCACATTGCCCTGAAACTTTTGGGCTTTCATCGCGCGGTGAACGTCACTCTGGGTTTGCCGATCGTCCGCACCAGCGTGGCCCACGGCACCGCCTTCGACCGCGCCTGGCAAGGCGTCGCCGAGTCGAGCAGCATGGTCGAAGCCATCCGCGTGGCGGCGCTGCTAAGCGCTCAGGAGAAGAGCGGATGAAGCTCATCGTTTTTGTCACCTGCCTGCTCATCGCCGCGAATGTCGAAACATCGGTCGCTGAGCAGTCTGAACAGCGTCCCCAGGCCGATGATCATCGGCTTCTTGAAGTGATCGACGCCATCCGCACGAACGAGGCGCGTTATCACAACCTGGAGACCGTCGTCCGCATTCGGAAAGACTGGGAAGCTGGATCACAGTTCAATGTGAGACACCAAGAGGAGGTCCGCCACACCATCAAACAACGCGAGCTGTTTTGGTTTCAAAGCCAAGAAACACAGACGGTCGCGTCCGGCGAAAAAACCAAAAGTGAGCGACTCACCGCCTTCGACGGCAATTTCACGCGATCGATCGAATTCGGCAACAGCGTCAACGTGCACACCGGACGATATGAGCCACCCCGTATGGTGCCGCCGCACTGCTGGGCGATCTCTCAGTTGCGGGTCAGCAGTCTGCCGCTATCAGTCTATCTGTCGGGCATGAGGGCAATTCAAGAGGACCGGAAGGCGTTTCACTCGCCAGTCCAACGCGGGCGCACCTTTGAGTTGGCCAGGGTCGAGACAGAGATCGAAGGTGAAGAGACAATCGAAGACCTTAAGTGCATTAAGCTCCGTTCCCGCTGCTGGAGCCGCGATAGCGATGCGCCCACAACCGATTTAATATGGCTTGCGCCCGAGCGGAATTATCTCTGCGTCGGATCGCAATGGTTCATCGAGGTGCTGGATAAGTCGAAGCCCTTTGAAGTCTCAAAAGTAACCGAAATGCGCGAAGTGGCGCCCGGCTTGTGGCTGCCCATGCGCGTTGAAGTTAGGCGCGCGAAGCGCGACTCTCAAGGAAAGCCATCGGCGGCTGTCGATTCGATCGAGACATGGACCGTCGAAAAGGCCAAGGGCCAGGCGGAAGACCTCGCGAGCCGGCTTCGCGATGTGAAGCTGCCCGCCGACCTGCCTCGTTTCAATATTGGCGAGGACGGGCGTTTGGATACCAGCGGAGTTGACTTGGTAAAGACAAAGCCGCGAGATCCACGAGAGCTGGAGACGATCATCAAGAAGCTGAGAGAGGAAGAACAACGTTATGAACGCCTCGACGTATCGCTGTTAGTCGAACACCAAGTCTTCGGAGAGATCAACCTCGGCATGCCCGGGGCATTTTTGGCATCGGAGCAACATGAGCGAACGGTTGCTGTGCCCGGCAAATTGTACGTCAACAGCCGATCGATGAACCACGCCGCCAACCACGAGGATTGCTCGACGGCCGAGATCAGCGCATGGGACGGTCATTGGCTGCGTTCGCTGTTCTGGCAAACCAAGGGGCGCAAGCTTCCCGACAAGCCGAACCGCACGACCGTTAGCAGGAACGGCCCAAGTGGGGTCAATGCGTTTCGGCCACATACCGCGCTGTTCGACGATCGGCGGATACGACGAAGGCCGCTTTCCGAATTGCTCTCGGCGGCGTGGTATGACGAACAAAACAGGTATCGTTTTCAGGTCGAGTACTTGGGCAATGAGAAGGCACATGGATTCGACTGCAAGCTGGTGCGGCTGGCGCACATGTCGGCAGGAGTGACCGAGCCGCGCCTGTTTCTGTTTCTTTGGCTTGCCCCGGAGCGGAATCACCTGCCTGTACGCGGCGAATGGTGCGACCTGTCGTGGAGCGAGTACTTGCCGACTGGTTCGACTTATGTGGCGAAATGGCGCGAAGTGACGCCCGGCCTCTGGCTGCCGTACCATGTCGTCGAACTGAGCTACGATCAATGGGGCCGTCATGGGATCGGCAGCGGGCAGATCGTGCTGCAATCGCGGCGTGATCGACAAATTGAACGTGCGACCGTGCACGTCAAGGCGGCGGACAAGTTGTTCATGCCGGTGGCACCCGCGGGCAAGATAAGTGTCGTCGATCGAATCGGTTATCCCATCGGCGAAATCCGCCTGCCCAAAGCTGCACCCGCGACCGTGCCAGAAAATAAATGGCGACTAATGGCGGCGACGTCGCCTCATGACGTCGAATCGGTGATCGAGCGAGAAACCGCGCGCAAAGGGTTAATTGGCCGTCCAGCTCCCGAGCTCGTCGGCGAGCGCTGGCTGAACGGCCAGCCGCAAACCTGGGATTCGCTGGCGGGGAAAATCGTCGTGCTCTTCTTTTGGGCCGAATGGTGCCCGAACATGGAAAACCAATTGGCGCCGCTCACCGAACAGTACAAAGACCTTGCGGAATCGGGCATTGTGGTCATCGGCGTTCACCCGGCTGGCAGTCGAGTTGAAGAAATTCAGGCGGCGATCAAAGAATTCAAAATCCCCTGGCCCATCTGCATCGACCGCGCGCGCCCCGATGGGCGCCCGTGGGGCGCGCTGTGCGAGAGCTTGCAGGTCGAATACCTGACGGACACGCTGGTCATCGACGCCGAAGGCCGGATTGCCGATCAGGGGGACGCCGCCACAATGGTCACCATAGCGAAAAAGCTGGCGAAGAAGCCGTGAGATGTGAGTCGCGCCTTTGGGGGCGCAGCTCGATGCGTAATTCGTGCCGGTCTGCGGAAGAACAATGCCATGCCGCCGGCTTGCCCGGCCGGTTGCTGACGTTGGTTTCTA
>DATFDL010000601.1:0-12676 GCA_035252155.1 Pirellulales bacterium
TAGCCCCGGCACTCCGTGACGGGGACTGCGGTCGCCGACGGCGAACGCGAGTCTCCGCCACGGAGTGTCGGAGCTACTTTGCCGGTTGGACTTGAGCAAAATCGCGAAAGTAGGTAAACCTCGACCGATTTTGTTGTTCCAAATCCAACTCTTTCTCTCGCAAATCCAGCACCGCCAAGGATGGCCACGCGATGGGCAGCAGCAAAATTCTCTCGCTGGATGAGCTCGCGTCGGAGCTGAAAGACGTGCGCGCCCAGCGGCGGCGGATTGTTCACTGCCACGGCGTGTTTGATCTGCTGCACGTGGGCCATGTACGACATTTCGAGCAAGCCAAGAAGCTGGGCGACGTGCTAGTGGTCACACTCACGCCCGATCGGTTTGTGAACAAGGGTGTCGGCCGGCCGGCTTTTGGCGAAGCTCTGCGGGCGGAATTCATCGCCGCTCTCAGTTGCATCGATTACGTGGCGGTCAATGCCTGGCCGACCGCGGTCGAAACCATCCGCCTGTTGCGTCCACACGTTTTCGCCAAGGGGAGCGAGTTCCGGGGGCTGGACGACACACTCGGCCACGTCTCGAAAGAAGAAGAGGCCATTCGAGCGGTCGGCGGGCAGATGGCTTTCACCGAAGACCTGACGTTCAGCTCGTCGGCTCTGATCAATCAGTATCTCTCGCAGTTTCCCGATCAGGTGCGGCAGTATCTCGACGACTTTGCCCGGCGTTATTCGCCCGACGAGGTGCTTCGGCCGCTGCGCGAAGCCGCCGAGATGCGCGTGCTGGTGATCGGGGAGACGATCATCGATGAATACGCTTATTGCGAGGCGATCGGCAAATCGGGCAAAGAGCCGGTATTGGCCACGCGGTTCGTCGAGACGCAGCGCTACGGCGGCGGCGTGCTGGCCTGCGCCAACCACCTGGCCGCCTTTTGCGGCTCGGTCGATATGCTCACTTTCCTCGGTGAGGGAGGCGATGAGGAAGAGTTTGCCCGCGGCTGGTGCCACGGCAACGTCACACCGCTGTTTATCTACAAGCCCGATTCGCCGACGATCGTCAAAAAGCGATACGTCGAAAAGTATCTAGGTCAGAAGCTGTTCGAGATCTATTCGATGAACGACGCCCCGTTGGCGGGCGAGACCGAAGACGAGCTGTGCCGCACGCTGCACGAGATTCTGCCGCGCTACGACGTGGTGGTGGTGGCCGATTACGGGCACGGCCTGCTGGGGCCGCGGGCCATCGACCTCTTGTGCCGCGAGGCCCCGTTGCTGTGCGTCAACACGCAATCGAACGCGGGCAACCACGGTTTTAATATGATCTCAAGGTATGCTCGGGCCGATTACGTCTGCCTGGCCGAGCGCGAGTTCGCGCTCGAAACTCGCAACCAGCGGCTCTCGCCGCAGGCCATGTTGCGGCACGTGGCAGAACGGCTGCAATGCACGCGGCTGATGATGACGCAGGGCAAGTACGGCAGCTTGTTTTATACCGCCCCGCGGCAGTTCGACCATGTGCCGGCATTCGCCACGCAGGTGGTCGATCGCGTCGGCGCGGGCGACGCGGTGTTGTCGCTTAGCTCATTGTGCGTGGCGCTCGATGCGCCGGCCGAGGTCGTGGCGTTTCTCGGCAACATCGCGGGGGCCGAGGCGGTGACGATCATGGGCAATCAGCGCTCGCTCGAACGCATTCCGCTGTTTCGGCACGTCGAGTGTTTGCTGAAGACGCATGACGCGCGGCGCGCGGCGACGTTGAAGTTGGCGTCGTAAGCAGGGGTTGGGGGTCAGAGGCCGGGGGTCAGGGACGCGCAAGCGGACGATGATCGGTATGTAAAATGAGGACTCGAAGAGTGCAAACTTGGAATGTGCTGTTGACCGGCGGAGCCGGATACGTCGGCGCGGTGTTGACGCCTAAACTGTTGGCGGCCGGGCACCGCGTGACCCTGCTCGACACCTATTACTTCGGCGACCACGTGCTGGATGCGGTCCGAAACCACCCGAATCTGACGCAGATCGAGGGCGATCTGCGCGATCGCCAGACCGTCGATGCGGCGTTGGCCGGCTGCGACGCCGTGATCCATCTGGCTTGCATCTCGAACGATCCGAGCTTCGAGCTCGATGCCGTGCTGGGCCGGTCGATCAATTACGACGCCTTTTTGCCGCTGGTGCGGCTTGCCAAGCGGCACGGCGTGCGGCGATTCATCTATGCCTCGTCGTCGAGCGTCTATGGCATCAAAGAAGAAGCGAACGTAACCGAAGATTTGCCGCTGTGCCCGTTGACCGATTACTCGAAATACAAGGCCATGTGTGAGGACGTGCTGGCTGCCGAGCGCGAGCCGGGCTTTACGACGCTCATCATCCGCCCGGCCACCGTCTGCGGCTATTCGCCGCGGCTGCGGCTCGACCTGTCGGTCAACATTCTCACCAACCTGGCATATCACAAGCGAGAGATCACCGTCTTCGGCGGCAGTCAGCGCCGGCCCAACTTGCACATCGACGACATGACCGATCTCTATGTGTCGGCCCTGCAATGGCCCGCCGAACGGATCGACGGCCAGGTTTTCAACGCCGGCTGGCAAAACCTCTCGATTCGCGAGATCGCCGAGGTGGTGCGGCGCGAAGTCGGCGACGACGTGCGGATCGTCACATCACCGACCAACGACCTGCGCTCGTACCATATTTCGTCGGAAAAGATCAAACGGCAGCTTGGCTGGACGCCGCAACGCACGGTGCAAGACGCCGTGCGCGACCTGCTGGCCGCCTTCCAAGCAGGCAAAGTGCCCGGCTCGCTCACCGACCCGATTTATTCCAACATCAAAACCATGCAGGGACGGATGGCGGAGGCAAAGCGCCCCGCCGCGTAGCTGACTTCGTGAGAAGTCAGGCCGTCTGCGCGAAGGGCCGCCAGAATTCTTACGAATTCTGCTAACCAACGCACGGTACTTAGCTCCCATGACCACCGCCGACCTCTCCGTCGTCATGCCGACGTACAATCACGCGCAGTTCTTGCCGCGCGCGTTGACGGCGCTGCTGACCCAATCGGTGCGCCCCGCCGAAGTGATTGTGGTGAACGACAACTCACCCGACGAGACTCCCGCCATTCTGGACGAGTTCGCCCGCAACGACGCGGCGATCGAGGTGATCCACAACGAGCGCAACCGCGGTACGAACGAAAGCGTCGAGATCGGCATTGCGCGGGCCTCGGCCAAGTACCTCTTCATCTGTGCATCGGACGACTACGTGCTGCCCGGCTTCGTCGAGAAGTCGATGGGCATCCTCCAGCAGCATCCGGAGGCCGGCCTGTGCAGCTCTTATTTCTCGATTGTCGATGGCGTGACGGGCGTCATCCGGCCCGGCGCGACCGGTTGGTGCGACGCCCCGCGGTATTTTTCGCCCGCCGAAATCGAGCGGCTGGTCGGGCATACCAGCATTCCCGGCCATGCGTCGATCGTGAAGCGGTCGTCGTTCGAGGCGGCGGGCGGTTTTCTGCCCGATTTGCAGTGGCACTCCGATTGGTTTCTGAATTTTGTAGTGGCTTTCCGCGAGGGAATCTGCCACGTGCCGGAGATGTTGTCGCTGCTGACCGACATGCCGGCATCGTATTACAACCAAGGCGCGCGTTCGGAGCGGCAACGTGCGGTCCTGAATGCGGTGTTCGACCGGCTGGCGTCGCCGGCCTACGCCGACGTGGCGCCGTTCTTTCAGCGCAGCGGAGTGCTCAATGTGCTGGGGTTGCCGGTGCTCCGGGCGGCGGCGGCGCGGCCCGATGCGTGGAGCAAGAACACGCTGGGCCTGCTCAACGGCTTCAGAGAAGACCAATACGAGGAACTGCTCGGCGACGACGATCCGTCGGTACGAGACCTGGCGGCATTCTTTCTGGGTGCGTTCTGGCACGAGACCAAAGCGCGTCGGGCGCGTGACGTTCATGATCGGCGGATGCTTGAGAGCGACCTGGCGGCCAAAGTGAGCGATCTGGTCGCTAAAGACCAGCAATGCCAGGAGCGCGACCGCCGGATTGGCGTGCTCAACTCCGAAATTCTGGGCCGCGATCAGAAGCTCTCGCAAGCCCAGCAAGACCTGGCCGAGTGGAAGCAGGCGCTGGCGAACACGCATCTGCTTCTCGCCGAGCGCGACGCGCAACTCCGGCATCTCGAAAGCATGGTCGAGGACCTTTCGCGGCAAATGCAGCGGATGGAGTCGTCCTACTTCTGGAAGCTACGCAGCGTGCTGGCCGACTGCAAACGCGGCCTGCTCCGAACGCTCGGTCGCGGCAAGGTCATGCATGCCGGTAATGTTTGAAGGCAAAAAGATGGTGCTCAATGTTGTTTAGCCAGCCAGGCTTCCAGTTCGCGTTGCACGGGTTGCGATTGCGAGACAATCAGGCAGGACGACGGGCCGTCGAATGCCATCGTGGCCGCCCCGCCCACATCGTCCCAAGTGGCGTGGGCCACTTCTTTGCGAATCCGCTCCATGAGCTCATCATCCGACCCGTCAGCCGCGAGCAGCTTCTTCACTGGATAGAACTCGATCTCCAGTTCATCCCGTGCCTCACTGAGGGTCGTAAACTCCAGTGTCTTCGCGTCGACAATCCGATAGGTCAACTTCAACGGACCGAGCAGTTCGTCGAGCGTGGCGGCCAAAGGCTTGTTGGTTGCAGAGAGCGTGGCGGCCAAGGTGGGCGAGAGGCCTGCCTCGGCCAGCGCCGCGCCGTCGAAGACGATTTTGATTCCGGCCGCGGTCTCTAAATGGGCAGCAATTTGCTTGAGCGGCGTCGGCTCGCGAAACGTGGCAGTAATCGGGACGGCCAGCATCGCATTCGCGCGCGAAAAGCGGGTCGCCAATGTCGCGGAACGCTGCTCGCCGCGGCTGGCCGGCAGTCCGCGGGCCAACCGCAGCCGATCAAGAAGGTCGGCCACTTGCCGCTGGATCGGCTCGGTTTGCTCGATCACCAGAGTTCGATCTTTTTGCTCGATCGCGCCCGTTCCGCCGGCTTCTTGCCATGAGGTGGGAACAACAAACCGAGTGAGCAGAGCTTCGAGCTCGGCCAGCCCAGCGGGTGCGCTTGTCGCCAAATCACCCACGTCGTATCGGACCGTTGAGCGTTCTTCCTCGCCGCGGCGGCGGTCGGTCACCACCACGTGCCGGCCGACGATCACGTAGCGAAGATCGTAAGGCTCGATGGCGGCCGAAAGGACTTCGCCGACCGTCGCATTCGCAAGTTTTATAGCGACCCGAGCGTCGGGCTTGACACCCGCGGCTGAGAGCGCCTCGATGTCGAGCGTGATCGGCACCGTGCTGATCTGCGAGAGTAACTCGATCAGGCCCGAAAGCGTCCGCTTGTATTCGATCTCCGGAATGCGGTCGTCGAGCCGGGCGGCGATGTCGGTCTCCGTATTGTCGGGCATTTCGCCGCCCTCGTCAGCGTGCTCGGTGGGTCGTTCTTTGTCGGCCCCAGCGTCGTCACCAGGCTCGTGTTCGTCGCCCGAATCTGGATCGCGACGGTCGTCTACGCCACCATGCGGAACATGGCCCTCACGGTCGGGCATTCTCAGCGGGCCCGCCAACGCCTCGTCGGCTGACGGTTCGCCGCCGTTGATGGTCACCAGACGAGCAAGCACCGCCGGGTCGATATTCTTCGACAAGAATCGCACGGAGCCATCGGCCATGCCCGCCACCATGCCGTCCGGTTGGCCGCTGCCAAAGCCGTCGGGGCCGTTGATATAGGGCTGCCGCGTGAAACCGCGCACGGTGGCGGCGCCGCCAGACGCCCACGGCCCGAGTTGCTTTTCGACTCCAGCCAACGCGATGGTGTGTGAAGCGCCGTCGGGTATCTGCCCGCGACGCAGTCGGGCCCGAAAACCAAACACGCCGGCCCGCGGATCGCTGGCTTCCAGGTCGCCGGCGTCGGCGCCCAGGCCGGCCACTCCCACGTAATGCGTCACCGGGAAGCCAGCCTTGGTGGCGCTCGGGCCGAGCGCCGGATTGACGGCCAGTTCCAGCGGGCGGCGCGTCACGCGCTGGTTGGCGGCATCGTTCCACTCCCGGCTGAAATTCAACTCTTCGTGCCAATCGAGATGATCGTAGTAGGGCAGCATGGTGGCCAACCAGCTCAGCCGGGTTTCGGGCGGCAACAGTTGCGCCCCGGCCGCGCCCGCGGGAAGACCGCCCGTCGATTTCTCATAGCCTTGCAGGCCGAGCAGCAGCATGCGGTGGTGCTCTTCATCGGCCTGGCGCGCGGCGGCCAGCCGGCTGGCCTCGATCTGCGGTATGTTCGCCAGCAGTGCGGTGGACAACCGCGGCAGATCGCCTCGCCAATCGAGTTTGAACCAGACCACCGAATCGCGCACGCCCGAGCGGCGGCCGGCCAACGCCGCTTCGCTGCTGGTGAGCAGTCGTTTTAGCTCCGTCGCGCCGGCGGTGTCGATTTGGCCGGCCAACAGATTGTTGGTCAGTCCTTCCGCTCCTTCATCGATGGTTGATTGCATGGCGGCCAACACGCGGTCGGCCGCGGCCTGGAGTTGCTCGGCACTCGACGGGCTGTCGCAGACTAGATCGAGCTCAGTCCGAAATTGTTCGTCGAATCGCAGGCTCAGCCCTAACGCTTGGGGCATGGCACGGACCAATTGCCAGTCGTCGCGGTCGGCATGCCAGAGATCGACTAACGGCGAGACTTCCGGCAGCGCCTCGGCCCGGCGCAGGGCCGAGAGATCGACGGCGCAGAGCACCTGATCGCGCGCGTCCCAGCCGGCCACCAACGGTTCGAGTCCGGGCTTAGTCAGGCGATGATCGTCGCGGCCCGCCAGACCTTTCAAAACCGGTTCTGGCCCGGTGACGAGCGTCTGCTTGTCGACGATCGCGACCGGTTGTGTCCAGGCGTCGCCCGCCAATCGCCTTACAGGAGCCTCGTCGAGTTTCCAGTCGAGCGCTTCGCCGCGTTTTAGCCAGGCGGCGTCGCCGGCGGCGGGACGCGCAAGCTGCAAAATGGTCACGCCCGACGCCAGCCATTCGTCAGACGACAATTGCCCCAGGTCCGTCGATGCCCAGGTGATGCGATCAATCTGGGCCGGCTCGATCGCCAGCGCGCCGAGCAACCGGGCGACGTCGGCTTGCCAAAGTGAAGCGGTTTTTCCCAAGATGCTGGCCGCCGCCGGCTGGCGCAATAGCTCGGCGGGCAAGAAACTCGCGACGGCTTCGGCCTCGGTGGGCAGCCAGCGGCGCGGCACGCCGACCGGCGCGGGGGCGGGCTCGGCGGGCGCCGGCGCTGGTTCGACTTCAGGTTCCGGCTCGTTGTCGATCTCCGGCTGCAAAGGCGCGGCGGCGACGTGTGGCGACTCTTCGACCGGCGGCGATTCCGACGGGCGAGAAAAAAACCACACGCCCAGAACGACCGCTAATGCAGCAGCGGGCGGCCCGACCACCAGGCTCCAATGCAGCCAACTCCACTGTTGCCAGGCCCAACCGCCGGCGGCCGAGGCGCCAGCCGCGGGCGGCGGACCAGTGTCGAGTTGGGCCACCGGCGCCGGTTGACCGCCAGCGGCAGGCGAAGCGGCGATGCCGCTCGATGATATTCTGCCCGACGACGAACCCGACGCCGACAAACCGATAACCGGAGTCGAGGCGGCCCCAGTTTTCGCCCCCGTCGGCGTTTCGCCGCGGGGTACTTCGTCGAGCCAGCGCGGCGGCTTGGGGGCGGCCGCTTCAGGGGGCGGCTGCCAGCCCGGCGGCGACGTCACCTGCACCATGCTGCCGCACTTGGGGCAATTCAGGATCATGCCGATCGCCGCCCGATCGCGCACTTTCAGCCGCGCGTTGCAAGTCGGACAATGGATCGCGAAAAGTTCCACGGCAGCCGCTTTCGGTCTTTTTTTCGGGGCAAATGCCGCCCCACGATTGTAGCCAATCTTTCGCGGCCCGGCCCAGGCGCCGCCCCGGAAAGCCGTTACAACCATTAAACCACATTTTTGTTGACATCGCCGCAAATCGGGTTTAAGTATGAAGCTGATTGGCGGAGGGCAAGCCGCCGCTGGGGGGTGTACCGATGGGGCGGTCGGTTAGGCCATTCGGGGTCGCCGGGGCGCTTCGCACTCACCATTGCGATGGTTGGTCGGCTCCTGTGTGGTTTAATCGTTTTCATCGGTAGCCTCTTAAGCTTCTTCGGGAACTTCGCATGACTCCCTTCTTCCGGCGCGCGTGGCCGCGCGCCTCTGGCCGTCGTGGTCAAAAACGCGGTAATCGTCGCCCGGTCCGCGGGCGCGGGCCGCAACGCTTTCTTCTGGGGTGGGAGGCGCTAGAATCGCGCGCGATGCTCTCGGCGAACTTCGGGTTTTCGGCCATCGACAACAAACAGACGATCTTCGGCATGGGCGACGCCGCGGCGACCGACGCCAGCGGCAACGCTTATTTGATGGCCAGCGACGGCATTTACAAGTACGCCCCCGACGGAACGCAACTTTGGTCGACCCCCTTCAGCAATATTGGGTTTGTCATCAGCGCCCGTGAGCAAAACGAAAGCGTCGCCGTTGACGGCGCGGGCGACGTCTACATCAGCGGCGGGTACCACAGTACCGCCACTTTTGGCACTGGGCCTGGCGCGATTACATTGAACGCCATCGGCGGCACCGATGATGTCTTCCTGGCAAAGCTCGACAGCAACGGCAACCTGCTGTGGGCCGAGTCGTTCGGCGGACCACAGGACGACGACGGACTAGGACTAGCCGTCGACCCGGCGGGGAACGCCTATGTTTCGGGCTTTTTCGACAAATCGGCCAATTTCGGCGGCATCACGCTGGTCGGCAACAACTCGCTGTCGACCAGCGCCTTTGTGGCTAAGGTTTCGCCGAGCGGAAGCGTCGATTGGGCAAAGGGCTACAGCGGATTCAACCTCGGCTTCATCGGCATGGACGCGCGCGGCGTTGCCGTGGACTCCAGCGGCAATGTGTACACCACGGGCTATTTCACCGGCACGGTCAATTTCGGTCCGACGGCCGCCAACCCCCTTGGCGACTCTCTGATCTCCAACGCTTTCTTCGGTTCCGAGTACGTCCTTAAGCTCGACAACAACGGCAACACCATTTGGGCGGACGGCTCGTTCGACACCGACGAGGTGACAGGCGGAATCAATTTTACGACCATCACCGGCAAGGCCGGCGGCACCGGAATCGCCGTCGATCCCGCCGGCAATGTATACACCACGGGCTTCGTTTCGGGCACTGCCAATTTCGATCCTCTCGGCGGCGCGGCGGGGCAGGTCGAAACCCCGTTCGGTAACGACGGCTACGTGCTCAAGCTCGATTCGACGGGCCGCTTTGACTGGGTCGATGACTTCCAAGATACCGCGGCTTTTGGTCTCGGGTTCAATGGCGTAGAGCCCACCGGGATCGCGGTCGACGTCTATGGCAATGTGTATACGACCGGCGCGTTCGAGGCGACCGCGAACTTCAACCCGCAAGGCGTGACGAGCACGTCGAGCGCGGGCGGCTTTAATGCCTACGTTTCGGCGCTCGATACGCGGGGACAGTTCCGATGGCTCGGCACCGGCACCGGCCTGGGCGACGATTACGGCTATGGCATCGCCGTGGCGCCCAATCACAATGTTTATGTGGCTGGGACGTTCGTCAACAGCTTCACGTTGAACCCGGGACCAACGCCGCCGGCGCCGCTGACGGGCAACGGAAGCTTTAATAGCGCCTATCTATGGGGGCTGACCCAGCCGGCCGTCACCGGCACCGTATGGGACGACAGCGCCGACAAAAACGGCATACGCGACCCGGGCGAGCCAGGCGTCGCCGGCGCCGTGGTGAATATTTACGGCTCGGCCAGCGGCGTGCTCACCACCAATCCCAACGCGCTAGTGGCCACCGCCATTACCGACAGTCAGGGCAACTATAGTTTTTTGCCTCTCAACAACACCCTGAAGTATGACGTCCAGGTTCGGCCGCCGGCCGGATATCGCTTCACCGCGGAAAACGCCGGCGCGGCGGGCCAAACGCAAAGCGAAGTCGACGGCACGGGCCTGAGCAGTGTCATTCCGGTTACGACCAATTCGATCGAAGTCGATGCCGGATTGGTCGGCGTTCAGCATCCTTTCGGCTGGGCGCTGGGTGTTCCCACCGTTGGCACCACGGCGGGCACGTCGATTGCCACCGACGCGTCGGGCAACATCTATGTGGCCGGCACGTTTAAGGGCACGCAAGACTTCGACCCCGGACCGGGAACTTATCTGATCACGTCGGGCAACTTCGGCAATGCGATCAATGATTTCGTCGCCAAGTATACCGCGACCGGCGCATTGCTCTGGGTTCGCACCAC
The DNA here is from genome assembly GCA_035252155.1 of Pirellulales bacterium. Taxonomy (GTDB): domain Bacteria; phylum Planctomycetota; class Planctomycetia; order Pirellulales; family JAICIG01; genus JAICLL01. Next base: position 10,293 of record DATFDL010000601.1, read on the forward strand.
GTCCAGCAACACCGACCAGGTTGGCATCGATCCCAACGCCGCGCCCAAGCTGGCGCTCGACCCAATCACGGGCGACGTTGACGTGCTGACGTTGATCACCGGCCGCACCGATTTCAATCCGGTCTCGCCCGGAACCAATCTGGTGACTCCGCTCCTCGGCGACACTTCGACGGTCGTGCTCTGGAACCTCGATTCACAAGGCAACGTGCGCTCGGCCCGCAGCATGGTTGGCGGACAAGCCGACGCCGCCGGCGGACTGGCGATCGACTCGTCGGGCAATATCTACATCGCGGGCGCGTTTTCCAACACCGCCGACTTCGATCCAGGCACCGGCATTAAAAACCTCACCAGCAACGGCAAAGACGACATCTTCGTCACCAAGCTCACCGAGAACGGAGCGCTCGTCTGGGCGCAGAGCTTCGGCGGCGTGGGGAACGATCAGGTCAATTCACTGGCGGTCGACGCGTCGGGGAATGTCGTGATCACCGGCAGCTTCCAGGGCAGCGCCAAGTTCGGCCCGTACACGCTGTCGGGCGGACCTGCCCCGGCAACCACCGCGTTTGTGGCCAAGCTCCTCGGGTCGGCCCCGCCGCCTGTTCCTCCCGCCATTGGGCCCACGGGTGGCTTTCCCTTGTGGGCGGTAGCCCTGCCCGGCGCTGCCAGCAGCGTCGGCAACGGTGTGGCCATCAATCAAGCGACCGGCGAAATCTACAGCACAGGAACCGAATACGCCTCGGCAACCCCTGACACGCCCGGCACCGCCTATTTCTGGAAGATCACCGGCAACGGCGGCTTTTATCAACCCGCGCTGGTACTTTCGACCGGCGATTCGGCAGGCCGCGGCGTGACGGTCGACGCGGCGGGCAACGTCTGGGCCACCGGCAGCTTTTCCGGTACGACTAATTTCGATCTCTACGCCACCAGCGGGACGGTGAATCTCACCGCCAACGGCGCCCACGACGCCTACCTGATGAAGATCGGCTTCAACGGCTTCGGACTGCTGCAGGCCGATCAGTTCGGCGGCGCCGGCGAAGACACGGCAAACGCCGTCGCGCTCGACTCGTCGGGCAACGTCTACATGACTGGCAGCTCGCACGGCCCGGCCAATTTCGATCCCGGCCTGGCCACGCTCGACACCTTCACGGTCGGCTCGCCCGGCGAGCAAGACGATTTTGTGGCCCGGCTCAACGTGCCGCCCGCCCTTCCGCCCGACGCCACGCCAAGCTTCAATTTGACGAATGCGAGCGTCACGGTGTTGGAAAATTCCGCGCCGTACAGTCAGACGGGCTTCGCTGCCAACATCGTTCCGGGGGCGATCGGCGCGCTCCCCGGCCCCAAGGGCGAGAACGACCAATCGTTGAACTTCGCAGTCTCCAACACCAATTCATCGTTGTTCGCAGTACAGCCGGGCATCGACCCAACCACCGGCACACTCACCTTCACGCCGGCGCTCGACCAGAGCGGCATGGCCACGGTCTTCGTCACGCTGGTCGACGACGCCGGCGCCCGCTTTACGCAGCTCTTCACGATCAATGTCACGTTCGTCAATCTGCCGCCGTCGTTTGTCGTCAATCCCACGCTGCCCAATAGCGGCGACCAGACGGTGACCGAAGATAGCGGCGCGCATATTGTGGCGAGCTGGGCCGCCAACATCAGCGCGGGGCCGGGCAATGGCGATGCCATTCCGTCCAACAACACGCTCACGTTCAACTTCACCGACACCAACCCGGCGCTCTATGCCCCCGGCGGTTTTCCGACCATCGACCCCGCGACAGGTAATCTGAGCTACACGCTGGCCCCCGATCAAAGCGGCAGCGACTTGCTCACGGTCACGCTTTCCGACAGCGGCGGCACGGCCAACGGCGGCGTCGATACCTCGACGCCGCTCACCTTCCGCATCAACGCGCTGTTTGTGAACGACGCGCCTTCGTTCACGCCCGGCGCCTTCGGCATCACGACCAACGAAGACGCCGGCGCGGTCTCCATTCCCGGCTGGGCGACTAACATCAGCCCAGGCGAGGGCGCCAACGAGCAGTCGCAGAAGGCCGGTCTCTATTTCACGCTGCAAAACGACCACCCCGAGCTCTTCTCGGTGCTGCCGGCCATCGATCCGGCGACCGGCAACCTGACATTCACGCCCATGCCCGACGCGGCCAGTTTCGATGTGATCGATCACATCACGGTGCTGCTGCACGACACGAGCGGCACGGCCAACGGCGGCGTGAACGTTTCGGCGCCGCTCGCGCAACCGCTGGCCATTACGGTGCAATTCGTCAACGACCCGCCGACGTTTCAGATCAATCCCGCCTTGCCCAACGGCGGCAACCAGTTGGTGCGCTTCGATTCGGCCAACCAGACGGTCGCGAATTTCGCTACGGGCCTCA
>DATFDL010000602.1:0-16227 GCA_035252155.1 Pirellulales bacterium
CCGAGGGCGGCTGTGCCAGATACCAGTTCCGCAATTTCTGATTATGAAGGTCAAAGCCGATCAGAGGCCAGCACCGGTCTTGAAGTTAAAGACCAAGCAGAAGTTTCAGCCGACAAGGCGCGGAAATCGCATTGCACAACGGCATGAGCCACGCCATTCTCCGCCAGATCGAAGCCCCGATTGAACAAATCGAGGTCGCCGCCTACGCCATTCCCACCGACGCCCATGAGTCGGACGGAACCTATGAGTGGGACAAAACCACCCTGGTGATCGTCGAAGCACGCGCGGCCGATGAAACGGGCCTCGGCTACAGCTACGCCGACGCCGCCACCGCCAAACTGGCCCAAACGATGCTGGCCGAGGCGGTGCGGGGCATCGACGCTTTCAATATCCCGGCCGCCTGGAACAAGATGGTCCACGCGATCCGCAACCTCGGCCGCTCGGGCATCGCCTCGATGGCCATCTCGGCCGTCGATGCAGCGCTGTGGGATTTGAAGGCGCGGCTGCTGGAGCTGCCGCTGGTCGCCCTGCTCGGCGCAGCACGTCGAGGCGCGCCCGTGTACGGCAGCGGAGGGTTCACGTCCTATTCCGAAGCAAAGCTGCAAGAGCAGCTTGGCGGCTGGGTGTCCCAAGGCATTCGCCAGGTGAAAATGAAGATCGGCCGCGACCCAGGAGCGGACATCCATCGGGTGGCAGCCGCGCGGAAAGCCATCGGCGAGGGCGCCGCCCTCTATGTCGATGCCAACGGAGCCTACAGCCGCAAGCAGGCCCTGGCCCAGGCCGAGATCTTTCGCGATCAGGGCGTCACCTGGTTTGAAGAACCAGTTTCGTCCGACGATCTCGAAGGCCTCCGGCTGATCCGCGACCGCGCGCCGCCGGGCATGGAGATCGCCGCCGGAGAATATGGATACGATTTGTATTACTTTCGCCGCATGCTCGCAGCGGGCGCTGTCGATGTCTTACAGGTTGACGGCACTCGCGCCGCGGGCATCACCGGCTTCATACAGGCGGCAGCGCTGGCGGCCGCGCATGGGCTGGACATCTCGGCGCACTGTGCGCCGTCGCTGCACGCCCATCCGTGCTGCGCCTTGGCCAACGTCCGGCCAATGGAATTCTTCCACGATCACGTGCGGATTGAGAGCATGCTGTTCGAAGGCGCGCTGGAGCCGGTCGACGGCGAATTGCGCCCCGATCTGTCGCGGCCCGGCATGGGGTTGGAGTTCAAGCGGGCCGACGCGGAACGGTACGCCTTGTAGAACGGAATTTATTCCGCTTTTTATGTTCCTTAGTGACGTGCGCTGACTTTGGCGACGGAACGGAATGAATTCCGTTCTACGACGCCGGATGCACGGCGTCGTCCAGGCGCGAGATGAGTTCGCGGGGGTCCGACATTGTGTAGTCTTTGTCAATGGCCGCTACCAGGCATTTTTGGGCCTGCAGATCGAGCATTTCCTTGAGATGTCCCAAGAAGTGCGGGGGCGCCACCAGGGCCACGGCCGAACATGCGCGGCGCTGCACGCCGTCGCTCACCGCATCCGCCAACTCGTGTGCGAAATGTTCCACCTCGACTTCCTTGGGCTCGGTGCGTGGTTCAATGGCGGGCCGGTGCCCGGCCCCAAAACTCTGCTGTGCTCGGCCGCGCTCCTTCGGATCGATGTCGCGGTTCTTGGCGCGGCTGGCCGGGTGGGAGAATTCTTGGACTAGCGTCCACGGTTGACCTTTTTCGGCTGAAGAAAACAAGCGTCCACGGCTGCCGTCGGCAACGAGAATCCAAGTGTCCATGGTTGGTACTCCACAGGGGTCAGGGGTCGGAGGCCAGAGGCCAGCGCCTGATGATGGATCGCAAAGCAATCGCCAACTTGGCAGTGCGAATGGAGTGCCGTCCACGACGCAGTGACGTTACGTAACCGCTTGCACACCAGGCCGTAGCCGACTTCGTGAGAAGTCGGGCTGAGCAAACGAGTTAAGGCCAGTCCCGGCGCGCCGGGACACGAATTCTGCTACAGCCCGGATTCAATCGATAGACGCCGCCAACCTAGTTATCCGTTCAAGATTCTCATCGATTCGCTGGCACACGGCTGCCCGGTCGTCGAACTCCCGGCTTTCGAGATAGATCCAATCGAGCCAGTTCATGCCGCTCAACAGCACGTTCGCCCGGTCGTAGGCGGTCACCAGCAAGGTTTCTTCGGACGACAGCCGCCGCACTTGCTCGTAGGCGGTCAGCGCCGTGAGCCAGGCTTGGCCGTCGTCGCCGCACAGGCTGCCTGCCAAGCGGGCCACATCAGCGGCGACGGTCTCGATCCGCATCGCTCCGAAGTCGATCAGCCCGCTCACCCGCTCGCCGGCAAACAGCACATGGTCGTGCCAGATGTCGCGGATGCAAGGCTGCAAGGGCGCCGTCAGCGTCGCCGCGGCGCGCAGCGTCTCGCCCACGGCGCCTGCTGCGCGGTGGAACAAAGTCAACAATCGCTCGGCGCGTTCCGTCAACTCGGGCCAACCGCCCGTTTCGATCGCCGCCGACAAGCGTGTGAATCGTTCGGGCGACCAGCGCCTCAGCCGTTCGGCCCGCTCGGGGATGCCCGGCGGCAGGGCTGGCAACCGCTCGGGCAGGGGAAAGCTGGCGGAGGCCAGATGAAACTGGGCTAGCGCGTGCATCGCCGCGCGCAGCTTGACGATCGAAGGTGCGTTGCGGTAATCGGCCTTGCCGGGCAGCCACGGTGTGATCTCCCAGAGATGCCCGGCCTCGCTGACGTAGCCGGCGTGGGTGCGTGTTTCCAATGGCAGCGGTGCGAGCGCAAAGCCTTCCTGCACTACATGCCAGAGAACGGCCTGAATGAATTCAAGCTGTTGCCGCGACTGTTCGCGCGGCCAACGGCGCAGGCAGAGCGTGCCGCGCGGCGCCTGAAGTCGCCAAATCCAGGCTCCGCTGAAACCCCCGGCCGACGACAGAAATTCGACTTCCTGGGGCTGGCAATCGGCCGGATAAGCCGCCAGCACGCATCGTAGGGCTTGTTCGATCGCCATGACTGAAAATGCCGGTAGGAATCGTCCTGTATGATACATTCGGCAGGCCGGCCACAAGGGCCGGGACTCGATCGAATTCGCGGCTGCCAGGCGGATAGTTTGCACCTCGCAAAACTGATAAGATGGGATATATTTAATGGAGCGCTTTTGCGGGCAAGGCCTGTGGGCCGCCTTACCGGCGTATTCCAAGCTTCCTGTTCTCTACTCTCGACTTCTCGGGATCCATCAACGATGACAACCTTGATTTGCCACGTGTGGCGTCGTATCTGCATGCCGGTCTGCGCCGGCGCTCTGATTCTGGTGTGGACCGTAGGCCCGGTCGCCGCCGACCCGCCGGCTGAAGGAAAAAAAGACGCTCCCGCCGACAAAAAAGAAGACCCCGCCCCCAAGGCCGAAGGTCCCGCTCCGACGGCTCAATCGGCGCCTGCCGCGTCGCCGCCAGCCCCGCGGCCCAAGCATCCGCCCTACGCCGACGTGCTGCGCGAATTCAAACCGATCGACGGCCTGATCAAACTGCACCGCAAAGAGAATCAGCTTTACGCCGAGATCGGCCCGCATCAATTGAACCGCGATTTCATCGTGCTGATCTCGATCTCGCGCGGCATCGGCGAGGGCATGGTGCTGGCCGGCATGAGCTGGGGATTTGGCGACGACTGGCTGTGGCAGTTCCGCAAAGTGGATGAAAGCATTCAAATTGTCCGCCGCAATGTGCGCTTCCGCGCCGCCCACGGCAGCCCGGAAGAAAAAGCCGTCAAATTGGCCTACACCGACAGCGTGCTCTTCAGCCTGCCTATTTTGACCACTAGCCCATCGGGCGCGGCCGTGGTTGATTTGAACCAGGTGTTCATGAGCGACCTGCCGCAGATCGGGCGGATGCTGCCGGGCTTTTTCTTTGCCAGCAACAAGTCGTCGTGGGATTCGGCCAAGGGGTTTGATGAAAACGTCGAGCTGGAAGTGGCCGCCACCTATGCCTCCAGCGGCATGCTGGAACTTGACACGGTGCCCGACAGCCGCGGCGCCACGATCAACGTGCATTACTCGATTAGTGCCTTGCCGCAAACCGGCTATCAGCCACGGATGGCCGACGACCGCGTGGGCTACTTTTTGACGGCGATCAAGGACTACTCGAAGAAGAGCGACGAAGATCGCTTTATCCGCTACATCACCCGCTGGGACCTGCAAAAAGACGATCCGACCGCGGAAATCTCGACGCCCAAAAAGCCGATCACGTTCTACCTGGAAAAGACGATTCCGTATAAATACCGCAAGCCGATCAGCGACGGCATCTTGGAGTGGAACAAGGCCTTCGAGAAGGCGGGCTTCTACAACGCAATTCAGGTCATTCAGCAGCAAGAAAAAGACGACTGGGATCCCGAAGACGTGCGCTACAACACGTTCCGCTGGATCACCTCGGGCCGCGGTTTTGCAATGGGTCCCAGCCGGGTCAATCCGTTGACCGGGCAGATTCTCGACGCCGACATCATTTTTGACGCCGACTTTATTCAGTTTTGGCGGCGCGAATACGAAACATTCACGCCGGCCACCGTGGCCGCCATCACCGGCGGGCCGCTCGATCTGGCCAGCTACCACGCCGAACTAGAGCGGATGCCTTTCGCCCAGCGTCATCATTTTCTTTGCCGCTGCGATCTGCATCACGGCATGAGCAGCGAGTTGGCCCTAGGCGCAACGGCGCTGTTGGCCAACGCGCCGGCAGGGCTTTCGGCCCAACAACAAGACAAAATGGTCATGCAAGGGCTGAAGGAAGTGGTCATGCACGAGGTGGGCCACACGTTGGGGCTGCGGCACAACTTCAAGGCCAGCTCGGTGCTCTCGTTGGCCGACATGAATGATACCGAGAAGACCAAAGAGGTCGGGCTGACCGGCTCGGTCATGGACTACTCGCCGGTCAATATTGTACCCAAGGGCGAAAAGCAGGGCGACTATTTCTCGACGACGATTGGCCCCTACGACATGTGGGCAATCGAGTACGGTTACAAGCCGCTGCCCGGCGGCACCGAAGGCGAAGTGAACGAGCTCCGCAAGCTGGCGGGACGGGCCGCGGAGCCGCAGTTGGCCTATGCCACCGACGAAGATACCCGCGGCATCGACCCCGATCCGCTGAGCAACCGGTACGACATGGGCAACGACACCATCGAATACGCCAAGCAGCGTGCCAAGCTGATCGGCGATCTCTGGCCCACGGTGGTGGACCGGGCGACGCCCGATGGCGACGGCTATCAGCGGGCGCGGCAGGCCTTTGGTGTGTTGCTGCGCAATTACGGGCAGGCGATGTTTCACGCTTCTCGCCAAGTGGGCGGCATTCTGGTCAATCGCGATCACAAGTCCGATCCGAATGGGCGGCCGCCGTTCGTAATTGTGCCGGTGGCCAAGCAGCGCGACGCGCTCGCGCTAATCGAGGAAGACGTGCTTTCGGACAAGCCATTTAACTTTCCGCCCGAACTGTATAACCGATTGGCGGCGACCCGCTGGTATCACTGGGGCAGCGACATGCCCGACCGCGTCGATTACGCGGTGCATGAAGTGATCGGCCTCTGGCAAGACCGCATCCTGTCGCAACTCATGTCGCCGCTGACGTTGGAGCGGATGCACGACTCGGAATTGAAGGTGCCGGCCGATCAGGACGCGGTCACCACGGCCGAGCTGCTTTCGCGACTGACCTCTGCGGTGTACGCCGAGGCGGGCCAGCTCAAGCCGGGCGAATACACCAATCGCAAGCCGGCGGTGAGCAGTCTGCGGCGCGATTTGCAGCGGCGCTATTTGAAGCGATTGAGCAATGTGGCGTTGGGCCAGAGCGGCGCGCCGGAAGACTGCCGCACAGTGGCTGCGGCCGAGCTTGCCGGGCTGGAGAGCAAGCTCAAGCAGGTCTTGGGCAACGGCGAGTTGAAGCTCGACGCCTACACGCGGGCGCATTTTGAGGAGACTGCGGCGCTGGCCCATAAGGTGCTCGACGCCCGACTGAATCTGGCGCACCCATAGCCTTGCGGGCTGCCGCCGCGGGCGGCGTCGCATTAACATTGGGACATGAAAACGCGGACAGACCCCAAGGTCGATTACGCCTTCAAGCGTGTTTTTGGCCGCGAGGAGAGCGAGCCTGCGCTCATCAGCTTGCTCGATGCCGTCTTGCAGCCGCCGCCCGGCCAAAAGATTGCCCGCGATCAAAGTGGCCGGCTGTTCAATGTCGAGATGCAGATGCTCGCCTACGGCGCATTCCGTCAGCGCGCTCTGTATTACTGGTCCAGACTGTACCAAGGCCAGTTGCAAGAAGGCGACGACTATCCGGTATTGCGGCCCACCATTTCGGTATGCTTCGTCGACACTCCGCTGTTTCCCGAGCTCGCTGACCACCATCTGATCTTCGAGCTTCGCGAGCGTCATCGTCAGACGCTCTTTACGGACCAGATGGCGGTGCATATTCTTGAACTATCGAAATTCAGCAAAGCCATTGAGGAACTGACGACGCCACTGGACCGTTGGCTGTTTTTCCTGCGGCACGCCGAGGATTTGGATGCCGATGCGGTGCCCGAACCGCTTAATGTGCCTGAAGTTCGTTGGGCACTGGGAGATTTGGTTATGATTTCGCAAAGTGAGCACGATCGCGAGTTGTATGAGTCGCGGCTGAAAATGCGGCGCGATATTTCCACGGCGTTGTCCGAAGCTGAAGTAGCCGGAGAAGTTCGAATTCAAATTCGGCGAATTCAGTCTCTTCAGCGATTGCTGCGTAAGGCGATCAGTTCACCTGAGCAATTGAAATCGCTTCCTTTGACGGAGCTCGAGAATCTCGCGGTTCAGCTCGAAGACCAGCTCGACGCCCGGCTCGCCAACGGTTCGTGATACTTCGATGAAAATGATCATCGCCATCATCCAGCCCACCAAGCTCGAGCCGTTGCGCGAGGCGCTGGTCAAAATCGGCGTGACGCGGATGACGGTTTGCGATGCCCAAGGCTACGGCCGGCAGCGCGGCCGCACTGAGATGTATCGCGGACACGAGTACAAGACCAACCTGCTGCGAAAAATTGAGCTGGAGATCATGGTCAACGACGACTTTGTCGACCGCACGGTCGATTGCATCCAGAGCGTGGCCCGCACCGGTCCCGAGGGCAACATCGGCGATGGCAAAATCTTGATCTTGCCCGCCGAGAAGGTCGTGCGGGTCAGCGACGTCATCCGCGGGCCCGAGGCGGTTTGACCCGGCGTGCCGCACGGCATACACTAAAAGCTTGCAGCGGGTCAGGCAGAGAAGTTGGCTGGCGGCGTCATTTCTTCGTTGCGCGTCTTCCAGCATCAACCCAAGCTGAAACAAGGAAACAGCCATGAATCTGCAAGCCATCCTGCGCGTGAAAGGCTCGGCGGTCCACACCATCCATCCCGACGCCACGCTCGACGACGTGGTGCAAAAGCTCGTCGACCGCAACTGCGGCTCGTTAGTAGTCTGCCAGCCCGGCGGTGGCGGCCACGGAACCATGACGGGCATCATCACCGAACGCGACATTCTGCGGGCCTGCGCCGCCCGGCGCGGACCGCTGACCGAATTGAAAGTGGCCGACGTGATGACCCGCGAAGTCATCACCGGCAGCCCCTCGGATTCGATCGAGGACACGATGGGGCTGATGACCGAACGCCGCTGCCGACATTTGCCCATCTTGGAAGGCGATCAATTGGTGGGCATCATCTCGATCGGCGACGTAGTCAAGGCCCACCACGATGAAGTGGCCATGGAAAACCACTATCTGAAGAGCTACATCCAAAGCTAGAAACTTTCGGTGAAGTTGTACTCCTCTCGCGCCAGGTTTTCGAACCGCGTGTAGTCTTGCAGCCAGGCGAGTTTGATGTCGCCCGTCGGGCCGTTGCGCTGTTTGGCCAGAATAATGTCGGCCTGGCCGGCCACGCGCTGCCGGTCTTCGTCGTTGGTCATGTAATACTCGTCGCGATGGACGAACATCACGACGTCGGCGTCTTGCTCGATGGCACCGCTTTCGCGCAGGTGGCTGAGCCGCGGCCGATTGTCCTTGCTGACTTCGGCCTGGCGATTCAACTGCGCCAGGCAAAGCACCGGCACTTTTAATTCACGGGCGAGCCCCTTGAGCCGCCGAGCGATCTTGGCCACTTGCTCTTGGCGCTGGTCCTTGGGATTATCGGGCTCGATAAGCTGCAAATAGTCGATCACCACCAGGCCGAGCTTCTCGCGCCGCTTGAGCCGCCGGGCGGTGGCTGCGATCTCGGTCATCGTGCGGCTGGGTGCGTCGTCAATGAACAAGGGGGCCTTGCTCATCGCGGCCACGGCATCGACCAATTTAGCGCGGTCGGTGGGCGAGATAAATCCGTTGCGCAGCTTGTGCCCGTTGATCCGGCCGTGCGAACAAAGCATGCGCTCGGCCAGCTCAAGCCGCGACATCTCGAGGCTGACAAACAGCGTGGCGCGGCCGCCGCCGATCGCCACGTGATCGGCGATGTTGGCGGCCAGGGCCGTCTTGCCCATGCTGGGACGGGCGGCCAAGATCACCAACTCGCCCTCGTGCAAACCGCCGGTCATGCCGTCGAGGTCGGTGAAGCCGGTAGGCATGCCGCCGACGCCGCCCCCCTTTTTCAGACGATCGTCGATGCGGTCGAGCGCCTGGTGCAACACGTCTTGAAAAAGCGCGACCTCCTCGCTGCCTTGCTCTTCGAGGATGCGAAATACCTTTTCCTCAGCCCGAGAGAGCATCTCGCGGCTCTCGATCGATTGGTCGTAGGCATCCCGCAGAATTTCGGTGCTGGCATGGATCAACGAACGCAACGTCGCCTTGTCGCGGACGATCTGCGCGTAATAAACGGCGTTGGCGGCGGTGGGCACCGAATCGGCCACCTCGGTCAGGTAAGCCAGACCGCCAATCGTTTCCAGGTGGTTGTGTTTTTTCAACCGCTCGACCAGCAACATGGCGTCGATCTTCAGCCCGTCGTTGTGCATCGCCAATAGATGGGCGAACAACGTCTGATGATGCGGCGAATAAAAATCGGCCGGGCGCAGCACCAAGGCCACTTCGTCGCACAGCTCGGGGTCGAGCAGCAAGCTGCCCAAAACGCCTTGCTCCGCTTCGACATTTTGCGGCGGCAGCCGATCGAATAAGTCGGCCGAGCCGCGTGCCGCTGTGGGCCGATCGTCGACTCGCGAATATGTGGCCATGAAAATGAATCGCTCCGTGCAACGAATCCGCCAAGCGTAAATTGATGGTTACGAGTGTCGCCGGAAATCACCGCTGGGTGCCACGGCATCCGACGCGGCGCGCTTGACATCGAGCCGACGTGCGACGCAAATCGCCGCGCCGGACGCCGTGCGAATTCGGGGCGAAGAGCAGTTCCGCACGGCGTCCGTCGCAGCGAACCGCGACTGTGGGTATGGCGACGTCATTCGCGCCGCGACGGATGCCGTGGCACCTCGCACATCCTTCAAAATCCCTCAATACAGGGCTGACTGAGCACTAGGCCGGCTTGGCTTCCTTGGCCTCTTTGGCGGCGGGTTTTGGCTCGGCGGCTTCTTCGCTGACCGTTGGCACGACCCATACCTTCAGATCGGCCTCGACCTCGTGCCCCAGGTGGATCGTCACCGTATAGAGACCCAGCTCCTTCAGCGGTCCCTTGAGCCGCACTTGATCGGAGGTGACGGTGATCTCGCTGCGCTTCAAGGCGTTGACGATGTCGCTGGCCCCGACCGAACCATACAGATGGCCTTCGTCGTTGGCGTTGGCCTCGATGGTGATGCTCTGCTTGCCGAGTTGATCGGCCAACGAACGAAGACCGGCCAGGCGTGTGTTTTGAATCTCTTGCAGCCGAGCCTTATGCTTCTCGATCATCCGCTTGTGATGATCAGTGGCGATCGCCGCCAGACCCTGGGGTAACAAATAATTCCGCGCGTAGCCGGGCTTGACCGAAACCACCTCGCCCTGCTTGCCCAAGTGGTCGACCGATTGAATCAGCATCAGCTCGATGCCGCCGTGCTCAGTGCGAGGCAGCCGCTTATTGCGGCGCGGAAGCTTCGGCCGGTGTGTGGATGATTTGGAGCTCATCGTGTTACCGTAAGTGAATTACGTAGGTTCTGGTACAACGAAACGTCTGTAGGGAACGCCCTCTGTGGCGTTCCGCGAGGGGCGGCGCGACGTCGATTCGCAGTTCGCGGAACGCCACGGAGGGCGTTCCCTACAGAGGCATCACGCGAGTGCGGATCGCATCGATCAAACGGATTAAAACGGAATTTCATCCTCCGGCGGCTGCGATACTGACGCCGTCGCGCGGGGCTCGCCATAGTGATTGGCTGGGGCGCTATACTCCGCGTCGTCGAAGGCAGCCGGCCGAGCGCCGGCTTTGCCCCCGCCGCCGCCCTTGGCGCCGAGCAACTGTAGGCGGTCGCCGACCACTTTCAGCTTCGAGCGTTTTTGCCCCTCTTTGTCTTGCCACTGGTCGAGCTTCAGCCGGCCTTCGATGAGGCACGGCGCGCCTTTGTTCAAGTATTCGCTGGCGACCTCCGCCGTGCGTCCCCAGAGCGTAACGTCGACAAACGTCGTCTCTTCGACCGTCTCGCCGTTCGGTCCCTTGCGGAAGTCGTTCACCGCCAATCCGATGTCGGTCACGGCCGTGCCGCTGGGAGTGTATCGCAGTTCTGGGTCGCGCGTCAGGTTGCCCACCAAGATCACTCGGTTATAGCTGGCCATGGCTGGTTCCTCAAAGAAGAGAAGACGTGATAGTAACAGATCAACTGCCCGTCTCGGCAACCTCTTCGACCATTTCTTCCCCTGGGGTCGCCTCCGCCTCTTCCTCGGCCGCCGGCGCCCCGTCAGGCCGCCGCGCCTTGCCAGCGTCGGTGGCGCTTGACTGAGCATGGCTGACCAGTGCCTCGACGATTCGCGGCTCGATCTTGATCAGCAGCGAGCGAAGGATGCTGTCGCTCAACTGGAATTCACGCTCGATGCCCGTGATCTGCTTGCCGTCGACGCGGAAGTAAGTCAACCAATACGTGCCTTTGCGCTGTCCGCCGATCGGGTAAGCCAGCCGGCGCTCTTCCCAAACGCGGCTGACCAGCATTTCGCCGCCCGCCTTGCGGACGACTTCGGCCACCTGTCCCGACACGCCCGCCGGATCGCGGCTGTAGCGGTTCGAGTCGAAAATAAAGAGACCTTCGTAGACGTTGCTCACCAAGCGCTCCTATGCGTTATGACGGTTCATGCAAGTTTCGATTCCCTCGGCGGCCCACTCGACGACGGCGTCGGCCGCCTGGACCACCAGGTGCTCGACCTCGGCCCTTTCCTCTTTGCTGAATTTGCCCAAGACAAAATCGACCGGGTCCCAACTTTCGGGCGGCTGGCCAATGCCCACCCGCAACCGGGCGAATTCTTCGGTGCCCAGCGCCCGAATGATGTCTTGTAGTCCTTTTTGGCCACCCGACGAACCCCGGGCCCGAAACCGCAGTTTGGCCAGAGGCAGATTGAAATCGTCGCAAACGACCAGCAGTTGTTCGTTCTCCAGTTTATAAAAATCGCGGGCCTGCACGACGCTCGTGCCGCTGCGGTTCATGTAGGTTTGCGGCCACAGCAGCCAGGCCCGCGTGCCCCGCAAATCGGCTTCGATGACTTCGCCCTGGAAATTGTTCCGGGGACTGCCCACCGCGTATCGGCGAGCCAGGTTCGACAGCACTTCGAAGCCAATGTTGTGCCGCGTTGCCTGATATTTGCGGCCGGGGTTGCCCAGACCAACCACCAACTTCATGGCCGACCCCCGACTTGTTTAACCTTCGTCCGCTTCCTCCTCGGCCTCGGCTTTGCGGCCGATCACTTCGGGCTCGGCGCCCGCCGCCGCCGGCGCGGCCTCTTCCTCTTCTGGTTTCGGTTCAACGCATTGCACGATCACCATTTCCGCGTCCGACACCAGCGTGGTGCCGGGCGGCAGTTCGATCTGGCCGGCGGTCAACGACTCGTTCAACTTCAATTCGTTGATCCGCAACGTCAGCTTTTCAGGAATTGAGACCACCAGGCATTCGACATCGACCTGGTGGACCAATTGCGAGACGATACCGCCGTCTTTGACGCCCGGCGCCTCGCCGCGCAGCTCGACGTGTACTTCGACCTGCACCTTTTCGTCGGCCGACACGCGGGTGAGATCCATATGCAGTACGTCGACGCCGAAGGTGTCCCACTGCAAATCGCGAATAAAAGCTTTGTCCTTGACGGCGCCGTCGAGATCGACCACGCGAGCGCCGTGCCGCACGGCCGTTTTCACCTGATCGGCCGGGATGGCCAGGCTGAGGTTTTGCTCGCCATGCCCGTACAGCACGGCCGGGATAGCGCCCCGCTGGCGCAGCCGCCGCGCATGCCGCTTGCCGCGGCTCTCGCGAATCTCCACTTTCAAAACTTCCGCCATGTCGGGCTTCCTGAAACGTCTTTGCGATTGGGCGCGAATTTTGCCATTTTCCCCGAATCGCACTCGATTGCAAGGGGGAAAATTCTGGTTTCTTGCCCACCCTAACCCGAAGTGCCAGCGCGGCAGAGTTGGGGTTGTGGCATGGTCTCTGATCATCGCCACGCCTGCCGACCGCAGATCCTTGCCTCGCTATTCTGGTGTCCACAGTTTCGCTTGAACGGCGGCCATCGGCGGCCCAACGCGTCGAGCCTTGATGCGCACATAAGGGGGCACATATTGGCAGCGATGGCCGAACGTGCCCGGCTCGGCGTCAGGGCGCGCTAAAAGTGGCTCGACGAGGCCTTCGATCACGAAGCCGCAGCGGCAGAGACCGCCGATCAATTCTTCCCAGCGATGCAAGAATTCGAGTGTTCCCTCTTCGCGATGCCGGCTGCCGGAGACCGCCGGCAAGGGACCGCGGCGATAATACGGTTCTCCAATTTCATAGCCGCCCGGCCCCGGCGTCACGCCCGCTTGCAGACTGGTCGGCTGCTTGTGCTGACTGATATACAGTCCGCCGGGCGTCGTCACTCGGGCGACTTCGCGGTACACGGCCATGACATCTGGCAGATAACACGTGCTCACCGGCTGGACGACCACGTCGAAACTGCCCTCGGCCAAAGCGCTCAGGTCGTCCATCGACGCCTCGACAATTCGGATATCGAGCCGGCGCTCGGCGGCTACCTGGCGATCGAGCGCCAACATTTCGGGGCTCAGGTCGACCACTGTCACTTGTGCGCCGGCCGCCGCATAGATGGCGCTTTGCCGCCCGCCGCCGCTGGCCAGGCAGAGCAGCCGCTTGCCCGACACGCTGCCGCCCAACCAGCCGAGCGCGTCGGTGGCCGAAAGCGGATCGCGCAGGTCATCATCGGCGGCAGGCGTCGTGAAGCGTTGCTTGTTCCTCGCTAGCTCGTCCCACGCGCGGCGGTTTTGGCGTTGAGCCGCGGCCGAGGTCAGCGGAATGTCGGGCATGGGAAGACTTACCGCAAGGCTTATGGCGCGCTGCTCGCCCCGCTGGCGGGAGAGATTGCCCGGTCGGCCGCCTCCAGTGCCGCCTGAAGTTTGTCATCCGTGAGCAAGATGCATTCGCCGTCGTCATTCAACAGGTGGCTGCCATCGACATGGTAGCTGAAGCGGTCGGGCAAGTCGGGCCGACCGGCGGACGCGGAACTCGCACCGAGCACCAAATCTTTCGGTTCGAGCCAAACAACTCCCGACTCGGCGACTTCGACCACCAGCTTGTCGACCGGCGCGGTGGGATTGGGTGTCGCCGCGTTCGGGGCAGGCGGCTGGGCCGCGAACTTTCCATTCGTGGAGTTTACTAATGCCAAATACGAGGTGTGCGAATCGACCGCCCCCGGATCGACCGGGCAGGCATAGACCCGCGGCATCTCGTCGGCCAAGGGGTGGTTGTTCGGACCGTCCCAGGGCTCATCGAGACGATATCGCTTATAAAGCTTTTCTTCTTCTTGTCCCAGGTGAGGCAGGATCAACACCCGCCAACTGTGCATCGGCCGGCGGTTGGCATCATACGCGATCGCCGGCGGATAGACGCCATACTCGTCGTAGTAGTTTTGTAGGGCCACGCCGATCTTGTGCAGTTGGCGCGAGCAGTTTTGGCGGCGCTGCCACGAATCGAATGTTCGCAACAGCATGGGCCAAGCCGCAATCAGGCCGAGAACGAGCAAGCCCGCCATGCCCAGTAGGATCCACAGCCCCAGCCGCCTGCCCGAAGACGTGCGCAGCACGATGGCCGCCACGGGTTGCTCGTTGTCGGTGAAATTCTCGGCCATGAGTGTTCAAGGCACAACCGCGATCGAAAATCAAAGATTGACAACGCTTCTGTAGGGAACGCCCTCTGTGGCGTTCCGTGAACTGCGATTCGACGTCGCGCCGCCCCTCGCCGAACGCCCCGGAGGGCGTTCCCTACAGACGTCGGCGGGAACAGTCCCGGTTTTGTTTGCCAAACCGATCAGGTTTAGTTCGGCGGATCATCAGGCCCCCATTCCCAGCTCGCCCCTGGTTTGACGCACGATGCCCACATACTGCCGGGCCAGCGTCTCAATGCGGTTCATATCGCCGGCGGCGATCGCCTTGGCCTCGACCAGCGAACCGCCGACGCCCAACGCGCACGCCCCGGCCCGCAGGTAGTCGGCGGCCGTCTCCAGATTGACGCCGCCCGTCGGCATCAGACGAACCTGCGGCAAGGGCGCTCGTACCGCCCTTAAATAGCCCGGTCCCGTGATCTCCGAAGGAAAGACCTTGACCACGTCGGCGCCAGCTTCCCAGGCCGCCAAGATCTCGGTCGGCGTCAACGCCCCCGGCATGCTGAGCTTGCTATAACGGCGACAGCAGGCGATCACCTCGGTATTCACGACGGGCGAAACGATAAACTCGGCGCCGGCCAGCATGGCGGTGCGGGCGGTGGCGGCGTCGAGCACCGTGCCCGCCCCCAGCAGGATTTTGCCGCCGAGCCGGTCGGCCACCTGTTCGAGCACGCGCGGGGCGTGGGGCACCGTGAACGTGACTTCCATCACATCGACGCCGCCGGCCACCAGCGCCTCGGCCACGTCGACCAGCCGGCTAGAATCGGTCGAACGGATGATGGCCACAATGCCGCAGGCCAGCGCGCGGCCTAAAAGCGATGTTTGACTCATACCGGCATCGTGGGCGAGGGTTGGCGCCATGTCAACGGTATCGCCGCCGAGCTCGGAGGATGGCCTTCCAGGCCGTCCAGTTAACCGTCGACGGCCTGGAAGGCCATCCTATGTGCGCAGCGGGGAATAAGTTCCGTTTCACGCGGCCCGACGGCCGTCAAGCTGCCGTCGCAACGGCAAGCTTACCTCAATTTGCGCCGTCCGCGGCTCAAGACGCAATGCCCCTAGGGCTTGCTGCAACTGATCGGGCAAGCTCAATGAGAGGTCGATAAAAAGCTGCTTGCGTCCCTTGATTTCGCAGCTTCCGCCGCCGACGCCTCCCAGCCACTCTCGCCGCACGTGATAGCCTAACGCTGCGGCTGCCCGGAGCGCCTCTTCCAATAAGTCAACCGTGTGCATCCTAGCTTCTCCAATTGGTCAAATCCGTTGACTATCAGGAGTTACGGCGAGCGATTGTAGCCGCTTGGGCTATAGTCGCCCAGCCCAGCGCGACGATGCCATTGTAGAACGGATTGGATTCCGTTCCGTCGGGTGCGAGGCAAACGGAATGAATTCCGTTCCACGGGGGAAAGTCATGGCGATGGTGGACGGCGACGAGGCGAGTTTGCGCGAGCAGGTGGCGTCGCTCAAGGAGCAACTGGCGCACGCCCAGCGGCTGACCGCGCTGGGCGAGCTGGTGAGCACCACCACGCACGAATTCAACAACGTCTTAATGACCATCATCAACTACGCCAAGCTCGGGCTGCGGCACAAAGATGCCGAAACCCGCCAAAAAGCCTTCGACAAAATCCTGGTGGCCGGCAATCGCGCGGCGCGCATCACCAATAGCATTCTCGGTTTTGCCCGCAACCGCACCGCCGCCTTCGAGCCGACCGACATGCTCAAGTTGGTCGACGACACTTTGCTGCTGCTGGAACGCGAGCTCAACAAGTATCGCATTTCGGTCGAACGGCAAATCGAGCAGACGCCTCGGGCCCGGGCCAACCCGAACCAGATTCAGCAGGTGCTCTTGAACCTGTTGATCAACGCCCGGCAGGCGATGCCGCAGGGCGGCCGCGTGTTGGTGCGGCTGGCTTACGACACCGCGACCGAAATGGTCGAG
>DATFDL010000603.1:0-9055 GCA_035252155.1 Pirellulales bacterium
CACGTCAGCAGGCCGAGCGACGCAAGGCGGAGAGATCGCCGGGAGTCGAGACGGCATATGCCGCGACTGCCGAGCAGGCAAGCGTGCCAATCGATGTTTCGCGCATCGCGCGGATCTCGGCGTTCATACCGAAGCACGGAACGTTCTTCGCCAGCTATTTTACGCTAACGGGACTGCACGCCCTGCACGTGTTGGGCGGAGCATTGATGTTCGCCTTTATCCTCTGGCCGGGTGCGCGCATGTGGCGCGACGATCCGGAGCGCTACACGAACAGCGTCGAATGTGTCGGTCTGTTCTGGCACTTCGTCGACCTGGTTTGGATCTTCCTGTTTCCGATCATTTATTTGCTATAGGCAAGCGAGCGAACGCTGACCATGCCCGATAACTTACTGTCACACGCGCTACCCATGCCCCCTGCCTCGCCGGCGGGCGCGCATGACCTCCAGCGCGAGCAGAAACATTATTTGGCCGTATACGCCGTGCTCGTCGCTGGCACCGTGTTAACCGTTGCCATGTACTACGTCCACTTCGAAGCGTTGTGGCAGACGGTGACCGTGGCGCTCTTGATCGCGGCGGCGAAGGCCGCCTGCGTGGCGGCTATCTTCATGCACATGTGGCACGGCCAGCGAGACGTTTACAAACTGCTGTTTTTTACCGGTGTATTTGTGGCGACCCTGTTCGTCCTCACGACCTATTCGCTCTTTAGCTTGCCAGGCTCGGGCCATTATCTGAGGTAACAGCATGTCGCTGAAAGCGTTTCATTTATTGTTCCTCGCCGCCTCCGAGCTGCTGCTGTTCGGATTCGCCGGTTACGAAAACTTTCGTTACTGGCAATTGGCGGGAAGCCGGGCCGATTTATGGATCGGCTTTGGCTCCAGTCTGTTTGGGTTTGCGCTGCTCGTTTACGTCTGGCTCTTTCTACGGAAAACCAAAGACATCGGCCTGGTATGAAATCGGCAATGAGGATCAGCCGTCTGATCGATTGTGACGGGCACACCCGTATCGGCCTCTGTAGGGAACGGACTCCGTGCCGTTCCGCTGAGGGGCGGCGCGACGTCCACCCGCCCCTCGAGGAACGCCACGGAGTGCGTTCCCTACAGACTGTTGTTCAGTTTGGAGTCATGACGAATAAAATGTCATTGGTCGTCGTGATCCTCGTGCTCGCGGCGCCGCGAACGATATTCGCTTGCGCGGCTTGCTCAGGACGCAGTGATGATTTGGCGGCACAAGGACTCAACGCCGCCGTATTCACGCTGTTGACCGTGCTGCTGGCGGTACTGAGTGCCTTTGTCTGCTCGCTGATCTACTTGATTCGTCGTGCGGCAAAACACCCGCTGGCCTTGCCCGAAGTGCCGGAAGGAGTGGTGCGATAATGGACACGGCCGACAAGCTTGCCCCCAACTTGCCATCTGCCGAACCTTTCGACTGGCTGAATCTGCCGGAGCTCGCTTCGCGGCACGGTGAGGACGTCGATCGGCTCTTGCAAGGGGTCCACTTCGCGATGCTGCTGCTGTTTGTGGGCTGGATCAGCTACTTGGTTGTGGCCCTGTGGCGCTTCCGGGCCAAACGCAACCCGCGGGCAAATCCGGCCGGCGTGAAGACCATCGTCTTCGTGCTGGTCATCGGCATCGTAGTGGTGGAGGAAGCGGCGACACTGTTTGGCGTCGCCATTCCACTTTGGAACAAGAACGTGTCGGAATATCCCGACGAGAAAGAGGCGACGGTGGTGCGCGTGACCGCCCAGCAGTTCACCTGGAATGCCCGCTACCCCGGCAAAGACGGCAAGTTCGGTGCGCAAAGCCGCGAGTTGGTTAGCGCCAGCAATCCGCTGGGTTACGTTCCCGGCGACGAAGCGGGCAAAGACGACGTAGTGCCGCCGTTGAAAGATATTCGCGTGCCGCTGGAACCGATCGATGCCGACGGCGACGGCCAGCAGGATGTCGATTCGCACGGCCAGCCGAAATTCAAGTCGGTCATTATTCACTTGACGAGCCAAGATGTCATTCACAGCTTCAAAGTGCTGCCCTTGCGGATCTGCCAGGATGCGATTCCCGGGATGAGCATCCCGATTCATTTTATTCCGACCCGCGAAGGGAAGTACGTGATCACCTGCGCGCAGTTATGCGGAAATGGCCACGCCACGATGATTGGCTGGCTGACCGTCATGGACAACCGGCCTCAACGCGCAGCCGACGGAACCGTTGCGGCGCCCGGAGCCTTTGATCAGTGGCAAGCAGCGCACGTCGTGGGCGACGCGCCGCAGCAAAGCTTTGAATGAAGAATGGGGAGCTTCGAATGAAATATCTAGAAAAGTTGCCGCTGGCGCTGACGACGGTCATGCTGCTGCTGGCCGTCCCGTATTTGCTGGTGAAAACGGGCGTATGGCAGCCAGCGCTGTCGGTCGCTTCCGACGCATCCGCCGCACTGCCCATGCGCGATCCCGATGAGCTGCCGGTCATTTGCGAGCTCGCCGATTTTGCGATGACCAATCAGTTGGGACAGACCATTCGCCGAGACGATCTGTTGGGCCAGGTCTGGGTGGCCGACGTGATCTTCACCCGCTGTCCCGGTCCGTGCGCGATGATGACCACACGCATGGCTGATCTGCAAGCCTCCATTCCGAAGGAATGGCCCGTCAAGTTCGTGTCGCTGACAGCAGATGCCGATTACGACACGCCCGAGGTACTACGCCGCTACGCGGAGGAATACCAGGCCGACTCGCAACGCTGGAATTTCCTGCACTCCACGAAGACGGGCATCGTCGATCTCGCGGTCAGGAATTTGAAATTGGTGGTGCTCGATAAGGAACAAGAGCGGCAATCGGCCCATGATTTGTTCATTCATTCGACCACGCTGGCCTTGGTCGACAAGCACGGCCGCCTGCGCGGTGCATTCGAATCGGTGCCGATGATCGTGTCCGACGACGCCGACTTCGCGGATGTCCAGCCGGCGCCACTCGACGACTGGCAAACCACCTTGAAACCACGACTGCTCAAAGCGGTTGAACAACTCATCGTAGAAGACTAACCAACAGGAATCACGGCTTATGCAAAACGTCGCGCTGACAATCTTTCTGATCTGGGCGGCGATCACCGTCGCGATCTTCGTTTTCGTGGCCCGCAGCGGCCGATCGCCCGGCGAATTGCCGATGAAGGCATACAAGCGGAACCGAGTTATTCTCCTCGCGGTTCTCTCGGGCGCCGCGGTGGTGCTGCTCTTCCTCACACTGCCGCTGACTCCCTATCCGAACGAAGGGGACGTGCCAGACCGAATCATCTACGTTTCCGGTAAGCAGTTCGCGTTCAAGCTGTCCGATCAACCGATCTCACGCGAGGATGCGCTCGATGACGAAGTCTTTTTGACCATCAAGCCGATTCGCACCGGCGAGCTCGTTGAGTTCCGCATTTCGGCCGCCGACGTGACGCACGGCTTTTGCATTTACAACCGCGCCGGCAAAGTGCTGACCCAAACGCAAGCGATGACGGGATATGTCAACCGCCTGCGACACCGCTTCTCGGAAAGCGGCGTGTACCCCGTGCTGTGCTTTGAATTTTGCGGTATCGGGCACCACACCATGAAAACGCAATTGGAAGTTGTGGACAATCCAACCGCCCACAGCCCAACCGCCCAAGGCGCGGTCGCGAGCACGTTTGCTTCACACAGCCAGGAATGAGATTATCGGCTTCCCGAACCAGCGGTGGCTGGGGCAGAGCTGGCCGCAAATGGCCGCAAATACCAAGCGATGTGGATCGGCCAGCGATGCCCCGGTGGTTGCGCTTCCGGGGCATCGCCGCGACGGCGCAAAGCGGTCATGCGACGTTTATGGCGCGGCTCTGCCCCAGCCACCGAAGCTGCTCGTGTTGACCGAGTAACGTGATCGAAAATACTAAATACCAATCAGGAATCGTCTGATGAACGAGTCTCTCAATAATAATGCATCGGCAGTCATCGAAATGTCCGCCGCTGATACCCGTTCCGCCAATCGGCTGACCCTTTTGTGGGTCATTGTGATGTTGGCACTGTTACCCATCCTGGTCTTGCTTGGCATGACGCTGCGCGGCGCGCAAAGCAATCTGCTGCCGATGCTCGCCGCCGAGCGGTTTTACAGCATTCTCACCTTGCATGGCCTGGGGATGGTCGGCTTGTGGTTTGTGGCCGGCATGGCCGGCGTGTGCGCGGTGCTGCGAAAATACGTTCGCTTGCACATGTGGGCCAACTGGACCGCGTTTCTCGGTACGCTGCTGGGCGTGGTCTTGCTGATCCTCGCCACGCTGATCGGCAAGTATGGCCCCGGCTGGTATTTCCTCTATCCTCTGTCGATCACGCCCAAGGGCGTGTGGCAGGAGTGGGTGACCTACACGTTCTTGTCGGCGATTACCGTTTTGGGAGTCTCCTGGACGATTTGGAGTATCGACGCCCTGTGGGGAATTGCTCGCCGATACTCGCTGCCGGCGGCATTGTCGTGGCATTACCTTACGGGCAAGGCCGGCCCGGAAGTTCCTCCGTTCATCCTGATCGTCACGGTCAGTCTGATTGCCAATCTGACGGGGCTGATTTCGGCCGTGATCATGCTGGTTTTGTATGCCTTGGAATTAGCGGGAATCACCGATGTCAGCGATGCCTTGCTGATGAAGAACCTGGTCTTTCTGTTCGGGCACATCCTCGTGAACGTGACGCTGTACTTGGGCGTCGGATTGCTGTACGAGCTACTTCCCGAGTACGCGGGTCGCCCTTGGAAGAACAACCGGTGGGTGGCCATCGCCTGGAATACCGTGCTGATACTGATCGTGGTCGCCTACTTCCACCACCTCTACATGGATTTCGCGCAAGTTCGCGTGCTGCAGTTGATCGGGCAAGTGACGTCCTATGCCTTGGCGATTCCCGCGGCCGCGGTGAGCATCTACGGCACGCTGGCGCTGGTGTGGAGAGCCCGAATGCAATGGTCGATGGCTTCGCTCTTGATGTACTGCGGCGTGGCCGGTTGGGCCGTCGGTGGCATTGGGGCGCTGATCGACTCGACCATCGCCGTCAATGTCACGTTCCACAATACGCTCTGGGTCCCAGCCCACTTTCATACCTATTTTCTGGTGGGTGTGGTGCTGATGATCCTGGGGGGCGTCTTCCATCTGTGCGGTAAGTTATCGGGACTGCCGGAGGATGTGCGGCGGTCGCGGTTGTGTACCGGGCTGATCTGCCTGGGTGGCTATGGATTCGTACTGATGTTTTACCTGGGCGGGGCCATGTCGATTCCTCGCCGCTACGCACAGTACCACGAGCTGATTTCAAACGGCGCGTTGCTGGCCGGCACCGCATTGGTGTTCATCACGTTGCTATTTGTCGGACTGCTGATCTACATTTGGGAAACGGGACGCCGATGCGCGGTCGCTTTCAAGAAGGTCTGATGCCGCTCGCGTTGGCGGCGATGGCGATGATCGTCACGCCGTCGATTTCGCGGCCGAGCGGGTTCGCCATTGCGCAAGAGATTCCCAATCCGGACTTGATCTTCAAGGCGCCGGACGAGTCTCGATTGTTCGGCCGCGAAGTGCCCGACATCGGTCTGCAATACGCCGATGGCAGCAGTGGCCGCTTGGGCGAATTGTGGTCCGAGCGTCCGGTGTTTGTCACGCTCGTCTTCTCGCGCTGCGCCGGTATCTGCTCGCCCTACTTGGGATTGCTGAAGAAGACGGTGGAACAAGTGGGCGCCAGCGGTGAGAGCTATCAGATGGTGGTTCTCAGTTTCGATCGCCGCGACCGCCCGGATGAGATGATGGCCCTGGCGGAACACCACGAGCTGCAAGCCGATCGGGGCTGGACGTTTGCAGTCCCGGCCAGCCAGGACGAACTGGCGGCGTTGTGCCAAGCGCTCGATTTTGATTTTCGCTGGGACGACGAGCGACAGCAGTACAATCATCCGGCGGTCACGGTCGCCCTGCGGGCTGGAAAGTTTGCCAGAATCTCCGTGGGAGAAGATATTTCACCGGGGCGGTTCAAGGAGATGTTGGCCGACGCGCGGGGCGAGTTTGTCCCCATCTATCCCGCCCCCGGCCGCGGCGGCGCGTTGTTCCGCTGTTTCGATTACGACCCCCAACGCGGCTTCACGCCAAACTGGGGCATGTTGATTCTGATCTTGCCGGGTGCCGCTGCACTCACGCTGGCTGCCGGGCTGTTTACGGCGGCCAAGTTCACCGCGGGCGCCGACTGAGCCCGGTCGGCCGCTCCGCCTATCGGCTGCTCCAACGGTAGCGCGGTATAATTGTCGGCGGCAGCGATCGTCGGTCGGAGGCCCGTTTCAGCATCCCCGGTGTGAGTTTGCGCCATGTACCGTCGTGATTGGCTTAAGTGGGCCGTTTGGTCGGCTTGGGCAGAGCTTGCGGGCTTACGAACTACTATGGCCAAAAGCCCGCGCGGTGAAAAAATCGTCGTGGTGGGGGCGGGCATCGCCGGACTCGCCGCCGCGCGCGAGTTGGCCTCGCTGGGCTATCAGGTGACGGTGCTCGAAGGACGGCAGCGCATCGGTGGCCGAATCTGGACGGATCGCTCGTTGAGCACGCCCGTCGAGTTGGGCGCCGGCTCGATCGAAATTCAACGGCGCAACCCGCTCACGCCGCTCGCCCGACAGTGGAAAATTGCCGGCGAACCGTTGCGGTATGAATCGGTCAAACTTTACGATTGCGCCGGCGCTCGCTGGCGAGATGACGACGTCGAAGAGATCGCCGACCGGTTCGAAACGGTCGTCAACCGCGAGCGGCAACGGGCAAAGGCCGCGATGGCGTCGCAATCCGCCGGCCCGCTTTCGGTGCAAGATGTCGTTGCGAACCGTGGGCTTGCCGGCTCGCCCGACACCGCCCTAGGGCGAGCACAACAATGGACCGGTGCCGTGCAAGTCTGTGAATACGGCGCAGAGCTGCGCGACCTGTCACTGGCCTGTTTCGACGACGACTACGAGGCCGACTGGGACGATCTACTCGTGGTCGGCGGGTTCGACCGCCTGATCGAGCGGTTGGCCGCCGGGCTTGACATTCGCTTGGGCCACGAAGTGGTCAGGATCGAGCACGACTCGGATGGGGTTCGAGTAGAGTCGTCGCTGGGCACGTTTTCCGCCGATCGCGTGCTGATAACACTGCCGCTGGGAGTTCTCAAGGCCGGCCTGGTGACGTTCGCGCCGGCCCTGCCGCAGGGCAAGATGGCGGCGATTGAGCGGTTGGAAATGGGTTTACTCAACAAGGTGGTGTTGCAATACGACGAGCGGTTTTGGCCGGCCGAAGCGGATGTGCTGGGGTTCGCCTCGCGGACGCCCGGCCTGTTCCCGCAATTCATCAACCTCTTCGCGGCGACCGGCGCGCCGATTCTGGTGGCCACGATCGCCGGCGATTATGCCCGTGCCTTGGAGACGTTAACTGACGAGCAGATTGTGGCCCGCGCGCAGCATGCCCTGCGAAGCATGTTTGCCACAAAGACGGTGCCGGAGCCTGCGGTGTTTCGGGTCACGCGCTGGGCCAGCGATCGCTGGGCGCAGGGATCGTATTCTTATGTGCCGGTGCGGGGCAGCGGCGCCGATTACGATATTTTGGGAGAGCCCGTGGGCGACCGGATGTTTTTCGCGGGCGAAGCAACCAACCGCGAGTATTCCGCGACCGCCCACGGGGCATATCTTTCCGGGCTGCGCGAGGCGGCCCGCATCGCCCGTTCGTAGGAGCGGCCTTCGATACTCCACGCGGCCGCGAATGCGACATCTCCGCCGGTGTGGCACAGCCGCCCTCGGCTGTGAAGCGGCCGCCAAGGGCGACCGAGAGACAGCCGGGGGCGGCTGTCCCACATTGCCGCTTTCACGCGATCTACTTCTCGCGGTCGAAGACCCAGACGTGGTAACCGTTGTTTACCGAATGGTTTTGCAACCGTTCGGGCGCCTGCCAGACCGACTTGCCTTGGTGTTTGACCTCGACCGCCCAGCAGGTCATGGCCGCCAGCGCGTACTCCCAAGTGCGGCTGCCGTCGCGATTCTCTCGCGCTTCGAGCAACACAAATAGTTCCGGATCGGTGCCGAGCGTGAAGGCGAAGACCGCCGCGTCAATGACTCCCTCTTTCTCGATGTCGTACCGATAGAGCGGATTGGTCATCAGCCGCAGCTCGTGCCGGGTCGTTTCTTGATCAGTGGTGTTGATCTTGAAGTCGTCGAAGGCCGCGAACTCTCGGGCCAAGGCCCGCATCTGCGCGAGCCGCTTGACCTTGGTTTCGGCCGGCGGCGACGCGCCTTCGATCGGCTTGAATTCGCCCGTCGCTTGCCGCGGCTGCCACAACACGCGCCCGCGGTCTCGCATCACAAACGGCCGCAACGCCACCGATTGGCACTCGTGAATCCAATAGCCGTCTTTGGTTGGAAACACTTGCGCCAAAACGGCCGGCCTGTCGCCATCGGTCCACATCACAATCACGCCGTCGGGCACGCCGCCCACTGGATTGCTCCAGCGCAGCAGCGGCTTGGGGTAGAGCTGCCACCGCGCCGCCTGGTCGTCGTCCGGCACGACCTGAAAGTCGCGCACGGAATTCATCATGAATTCCAACCGCTCGGCGGCGAGCTGCTTTTCTTTTTCGCCGGTCGTTGGCGTCTCGTCCGGTTCATCGCCCCGAGCCGTGACGCCCGCCAACAGCACGGCGACCATCCAGAGCCAACAGGATTCCGTTCGCATTGTTGATTTCATAGCAGCGCCTCGGCAGCGAAAATGGGACGAGCGCCAGTTTACAGACATTGTGTCTTGGGATCAAGGGTGCGCGAGCTGTCGAGCGGATGGCGGGCACTCGCTGCGCTCGCCCCACCCTGGGCTGCGTAAAATTGGTGAATGAAGCGGCACGTGCCTGATTCTATTTTGGTTCCACCGATGCGTGCCGAGGGCCATTGATAAGCCTCCGCGCATGCATTTGCCATGCGGTCGCCGCACCAGCATGGGTTGCACCTTTTTCCGTAGCCCAGGCATTTATGCCTGGTCCTTACCGTGATTTCCTAACGCTCTTTTTAAATTCATAGCCGACAGCGCGGGCACCGCGGAGCATAAGGTGA
>DATFDL010000604.1:0-2152 GCA_035252155.1 Pirellulales bacterium
TTCGGGCAGGGGGCAGGATTCGCGGGGCGGGCCTCAGGGAATTCAATGGCCGTCGGCCGTCCCCTGAATCCTGACCCCCGCATCCCGACCCCTGCTCACTCCTGCGGTCCCGACGCGTCTTCCATGCCGTCGATGTATCGCCGCAGCCGCTCGCACTCGTCGGTGATATGCCGCAGTTTGAGCATGTTTTCGACGCGCTTCAATAATTCCAACTTATTCACCGGCTTGCTCAGGAAATCGTCGGTGCCGGCGTTCACTGCTCGTTCGATGTCGCCCGCCTCGCCCAAGGCTGTCACCATCAAGATCATGATACCGCGCGTGGCCGGATCGCTTTTCAATCGCTGGCAGACCTCAAAGCCGCTCAGCTTGGGCATCATGATGTCGAGCAGAATCAGATCGGGGTGGAATTCGGCGACTTTGCTCAGCGTGTCGTGCCCGTCGACGGCCACGGCGGTCACGCAGTCGACGTCGCTCAAATACGCTTCGAGCAGTTCGACGTTCGGCGGATTGTCGTCGGCGATCAGGATGCGGCTTTTGACGGAGGCCGGTGGAGCAGATTCGGGCATATTTTTGGTTGCATTGAGCCGGGAGAATCAGCCAACATGGTGACGAGTTGGCGGCCGTTGTGTCAACGGTCGGTCGGCCTGTTTTGCAATGCGTGATCGTGGGTGCCACGGCATCCGCCGCGGCGCATGGGAGGTCGACCTTACCTTGTACGGAAAACGCCGCGGCGGACGCCGTGAGGTGTTGGCGTCGAATCGTTGCGCGGCGTCACAACCGCACGGCGTCCATCGCGGCGGCCGCGCTGGTGCCCAGTACGACGCCTTCCGCGCCGCGATGGATGCCGTGGCACCCAATGCCGTTCACATGTTGGCTTCGCCTGCGAGCCGTTGCCAATCGACTTGCTCGCCCTTGACCAGTCGCGGCAGCTCGACCTGCATCGCTTCGGGATATTTTTGGGCCGCGCCCGTGTTGAAAACCACCACGCGGTCATCCGGCGCGATCCAGCCGCTGGCCGCCAGCCGCTCTAAGGCACCCACACACGCGGCTGCCTCTGGGCATACGGCGACTCCTTCCAGCCGGGCGGCCAGACGCATCCACTCGCGAATCCGTCCTTCTTCTACGGCCACGGCACACCCGCCGCTGGCCCGCACGGCGTCGAGAATCATAAAATCGCCCACGGCCGCGGGCACGCGAATGCCGCTGGCCACAGTGGCTGCGTTTGCAAATGGTTCGGCGAACCGCTGGCCGGCTTCAAACGCCCGCACGATCGGGGCGCAGCCGTCAGACTGCACGGCCACCATCCGCGGCCGCCGGTCGTCGGCCAGCCAACCAAGCTGGGACAGTTCGTCGAACGCCTTGCACATGCCGATCAATCCGGTGCCGCCGCCCGTGGGATACAGAATCACGTCGGGCAATCGCCACTGGCATTGCTCGGCCAGCTCCAAGCCCATCGTCTTTTTGCCCTCGATGCGATACGGCTCTTTGAGCGTCGAAAGATCGAACCAGTCCATCGCCTCCTTGCCTTCGCGCACCAGGCGTCCGCAGTCGGTGATGAGTCCGTCGACGAGAAACGTTTTGGCGCCGGCCAGGTGGCACTCGTATTGGTTGATGGCCGGCGTGTCGTGCGGCATGAAGACGAAGGCTTCCATTCCGGCCCGCGCGGCGTAGGCGGCCATGGCGCCGCCGGCGTTGCCCGCCGTGGGGATGGCCACGCGGCGAATGCCGAAATGCCGGGCCATGCTGATGGCCATCGCCAACCCGCGGCTCTTGAAGCTGCCCGTGGGCAACTGCGATTCGTCTTTGATCAAAACGTGCCGCAAGCGGAAATGCTCGGCCAGGCGAGGGCAGGGCAAGAGCGGCGTCATGCCCTCGCCCAGCGAGACGATGCTGCCGTCGTCGGGCACTGGCAGCAGCTCGCGGTAGCGCCACAAGCTCGGCGGGCGGCGGGCCACGGCTTCTTTGGTCATCGCTCGGCCGACCGCCGCCAAGTCATAACGCACCCAAAGCGGCCGGTCTTTATGCAGTGTTTGCACGCGGTCGGCCGGCAGCCGCGTGCCGTCGATCGCGCTTTCAAGGTGTGAAACGTACATGGTCAAAACCGGTAATGTTCCCATCAACGTCTGTAGGGAACGCCCTCCGTGGCGTTCCG
>DATFDL010000605.1:0-20887 GCA_035252155.1 Pirellulales bacterium
TACCGTTGCCCTTATCGGCCAGTTTTTCCATCAGCTCGTCGTTGTGGTTGCCCATGCCGAAACCCAGCAGGGTGAGAAACACGCCGCTTTTGGCCCGATCTTCGATCAGCCGCTCCAGCTCGGCGTTGCTCGTCGTGCCCACGTTAAAGTCGCCATCAGTACACAGAATGACGCGGTTGATGCCGTCCTTTTGAAAGCTCTTCTGAGCGATGTGGTAGGCCAGCCGAATGCCGTCGCCGCCGTTGGTGCCGCCGCCGGCATGCAGACTGTCGAGCGCGGCGAGGATGCGGTCTTTCTCAAACCCGGTGGTCGAGGGCAGCACCAGGCCCGATTGGGCCGCATAAACGACGATCGCCACGCGATCGTTCTCGCGCAGTTGTTCGACCAGCAGCCGCATGGCCCGGCGGACGCGGGGCAGCTTGTCGTCGGGCTCCATCGAGCCGGAAACGTCGAGCAAAAACACCAGGTTGGTGGCCGGCCGGGCCTCTTCGAGAATCTCGCGGCCCTTCAGCCCGATCCGCAGTAACCGGTGTTTAAGCTGCCACGGGCAGGCGGTCACTTCCACATGCGCCGCAAACGGCGCGTCGCCCTCGGGCGGCGCGTAATCGTAGTCAAAATAGTTGATCAGCTCTTCGATTCGTACGGCGTCCGGCGGCGGCAGCGCGCCCTCGTCGAGCAAGTACCGCCGCACCTTGGCGTACGAGGCCGTATCGACGTCGATCGAAAATGTCGAGAGCGGATTGTCGAGCGCCGCGAGAAATGGGTTTTCGATGATTCGGCTGTAGCGGTCTCGTGCCTCCCGCTCGGCATGGGCGTCTTTCGCAATCAAGTTTTCGGCTTCATGCTTGGTGGTGATCAATAGCCCTCCGTTGCGAACCACATAGGTCAGTTCGAACTCGCCTAACAGGAGCCGCAACGCCGAGCGGAGCGAAATACCTTTCACCTTCCGCGTGATGGGGGGATTGACGCCGACACCACTCTCT
Source organism: Pirellulales bacterium (assembly GCA_035252155.1). Classification (GTDB taxonomy): domain Bacteria; phylum Planctomycetota; class Planctomycetia; order Pirellulales; family JAICIG01; genus JAICLL01. The sequence continues at coordinate 984 of DATFDL010000605.1, forward strand.
TCGAGAGCATTTTTATCGAGCTGAATCTCAACATCATGTTTGGCTTGGAAGCAATCGAGAACATCCTGCAACGGTTGATCGGTGAAGTCGAACTCCGTCTTCTCGTCCAGAGCCGCTAACGCTGCAGTGTTGTCCGCTTCGTCCTCGGAAAGATCGACGCCGCGGTACTTTTTTCGCCGCTCGGCGAGCATTCGCCAAGTTTCCGGATCCGGATAGAAAATGGGCGGCTCGTCGGGCGTCGGAATTCGGGAAAGATCATAGTCAAACAGCGAATCGGCGATTCCCTCGCGGCGGTTTCTTCGCCGCGCGGCTAATTTTTGCCATTCGCTGATTGGGCCGAACTGGTACGGCCTCCGATTGTCCTTGGGCGCTGTTGATTCGCCGCCTACGTCACTTACCGCATATACGGTCTCCCGACCTTGCTCGCTAAACGCGCGATTGTTTCGCGTTCGCCCGACGAGCTTCACTGTGTTCTTCATCTGTTGTACCACCAGTTCATCGGGGGCCAGCTTGGCCGCCCGCTGATAAACATCCTCGGCCTCGTCAAACCGCTTTTCCTTTATCAAACGATTAAACTCGTCGACGAGCAGCGCAAGTTGCTTATCGGTCGTTGGCGGGGCAAGGCGGCTTTCTGCTCGCGATTTGCCAACAACCGCTACTTGTTTGCCTGCCTCGCGCATGTAATTGATTCGCCAGACGCCAACGATCAGGCCGATGGTGGCCGCGACCATTAGCCCACGAAGAGCGATTGTCTTCTGGCCGTGATAACGCGGGGGCGCGTTCACCGCGCTGAGTACCCGCGCCGTCAAATCAGGCGGCCGGCGATTGCGGGCGATTTCGGCCAGACCTTGGTCAAATAGGCGGTCTTCAAATTCTTCTCGCAGCTCTTCTCGCCGGCTCATAGTTCGCTCGCTCGTTTTTGTTCGACACAGCGGCGCAGCAGCTCGCGCGTGCGCCGCAAGAGACTTTTGACTCCGTCTTCCGACAGCTCCAACTCACGGCCGATTTCCGCCCGCGAGAGGCCGTCCTGATAACAGAGGTCGATTGCTTGCCGCGCCCGGCCGTTCAAGGCTTCCAGGCAATCGCGCAGGGCGTCGAGCCATTCGCCGCCGTCGTCCTCGCCCACGTATCGCCGCCAAACTTCGTCGGCCGCCTCGATCCGCTCGAGCATCGGCTGGCGTTTGCGCCGGCGCAGCGACATCAGAAACAGGTTCCGGGCGACGGTTCGCAGATACCCGGCGGTCGCCGCCGGCGAATGTTCGACGAACGGTTTTTTCCAGACCGAGACAAAGGTTTCTTGGGTCAGGTCGTCGGCCAGCGATTCGTCTGCCCCCAGAAAGCGCAGATATCGCCACACGCCCGACTGGTGGCTCCGCACCAGTTCGGCCAAGTCGCCCGGTCGCTTGCTGCTGGCGATCGCCATACCCTTAGAGTGCCGCACTTGGGGCAAAGGGTGCAAGAGCGTAGGTCAGGCTTTCCAGCCTGACCATCGATCGTTCGGAGGAGAACTGAACAGAAGGAAACGAAGAAAACGAAGGAAGAATTGAATGGGAAAGGCGTAGAACCGCGAGACGCCTTCTCTTGACACTTTGTTCTCTTCGTTGCCTTCTGTTCAAAAAGAATGTCAGGCTAGAAAGCCTGACCTACGAAGAAACGGAATGAATTCCGTTTTACTGTTTGAAGGGATCGTCGTCGGCCGCGGGTGGCGGGGCGACGGGGGGTGGGGCCGCCGGCTTGGCAGGCGCCGCGGGAGCAGCCCCACCGGGCGTGCGCGGCTTGGCCAACGCTCGCATCAGCGCCCCGCCAAGCCCCTTGCCGAGTTTCTTGGCGGGCACCTTGGCAGTCGAGGCCGTGTCGTCGGCTTCGGCCGGCGCGTCAGCCTCCGGCGCTTCGGCGGGCATGTCGGCATCTGGCGCGTCGGCCTCTGGCTCGTCGGGCATTTCGGCGCCGGGCTTGTCGGCGGCCGGAGCAAAGGCATCGTCCGGTTCTGGCTCCGGCGGCGTTTCGATTGTGTCTGCCTCGGGCGTCGGCATTTCGTCGGCCTCGGGCCTGGGCGCCTCGTCGCCGGCGGGAGCCGGCAGCTTCGTCGATTCTCCCGGCGCCGGACTGAGCAGCACGTTCGGTTCGTTGCGGCGAATGCGCTCATAACGCTCAAAGCGCGCTTGCTCGCGATTCTTGAAAGCACGCAGCCGCGCGTTCGAGCGATACCGCTCGATCATCTGCCGTGCCCGGCCCTGCACGCGCTCTAGCGATTTACTGACGGGGTAGAAGCGATCGTTGTCCGACATCTCCATTCCGGCGGCCTTGGCAAAGTCGGACTTGCCTTCTTGCTCACGGCCGAGCTTCAGATAGCACAACCCCCGGTAATAAAACACGCGCGGGTCTTGGCTGCCGTTGTCGATCGCCCGCGTCAACTCGTAGTAGGCCGCCCGATAGTCGCCCGCGTTATAAAGATGGACGCCGTTGCCATAGAGCTCTTCCAGCGGATCTTCTTGCGCCACCGCGCAGCGCGACAGGGGCGGCAGCAGCGCCGCGGCCGGCGGCAGGGCAAGCAACACTGCCCACGTCAGAACGGGCACCTTGCGACGCATGAAGAAGGGCTCCCCGAGAGAGAGTCGTTGATGTCGTAAAATATAGTCCCGAAACAGAAATCGTAATTGCCGGCTGGGGCAATTTCAAGCGCGGGGCCCGAATGGCCGACTGGCTGGAGCCGGCTTGGCCATGAGAACCCGAAGCGCAAGCGAGGAAAATGACGCGATTCGGGCCTCGCCCGCGCTTCGGGTTCGTTTGGATGCCCCCTCCCTGCGTGACACCGCCGCCGATTATGCCGGTTTTTACGGCAGCGGCTTTACCCGGAGGTTCTTGAACCGCACCCGGCTGCCCGGATCGTGCTGTTGCAGGGCAAACAGCCCTTTGCTGAGCTTGTGCGGTCCCTGCACGCCCTCCGGCTCGTCGTATTCGTAGAGCGTCTTTCCGTCGACTTTCATCGTGATTTGCTTGCCTTTGACGATGATTTCTTGGGTCCACCAGGTGTCGTCTTTGGCGGCCGACTCGAAGAGCTTGACCACGTAATACAGACTGCCTGTCTTGACCGGATCGCCGTGGGTATTGTTCACCTGCGATTCGTAACCCAGCGTGGGCCAGCCCTCGGCCAGTTGGCTGTGAAAGAAGATGCCCGAGTTGCCGCCCTTGTTGATCATCACGTCGCACTTGAACTCGAAGTTCTGAAACTCACGGGCGACGTAAAACAAGTGGCTGCGTTCGCCGTGGCCGACGATGGCGCCGTCTTCGACGGTCCAGTTTTCGGGGCGTTCGCTGGCCTTCCAGCCGTCGAGCGTCTTGCCGTCGAAGAGCAGCAGCCAACCGTCGTCGGCCGGTTCGGCGGCCGAAAGCCACGCCGTGCCCGCCATGAGTGCCAGAAGTCCAAACAACGTCAGCCAACCTTTATTCATTGTCGCAAATCTCCGCTTGGAATGCCGGCCCCGCCGGGCGAACCCCGCCCAAAGTGCTTCTAGTTTGACGAGCGGCGAGGCGAATGTAAATGAAAAACTGGGGCAGAACGTGCGGAATGCGGCGTGCGCAGTGCGGCCGGTGGCTGGGGCAGAGTGAAACGATGCCCCGGCGATATTTCACCAGGACGGCCTGGAAGGCCATCCTCCCATCATTCGCATTCCGCACTAGTCCAGCAGGCTGTGCGAGCGGGCCACGAATTTGCCGGCGATTTCAAAGACTTCGTCGACAGGGCGGCAGCGGAGCACCTCCATGACGCCGGTCATGCCCTGGCCCTCTTGATCGGTCAGCCGCAGGGCCAACAGTTTGCTCTGGACCGGCTCGCGATGAAAGAGCGCGATGCCGTGGGCCGAGATGTCTTTGGTGACCGCCATGAAGGCCTTGCCCGTCGGCTCGAAATCTTCATTGATGGGCCGGGCGACCACCGACAGGGCCAGGCGATACCGCTTTTCGCAACGGCGATCGTGTCCGCCCAGATAGCGTTCGCCGCCCAGGGTCTGGGCAATCAAGTGATCGACAAAGCCGACGATTTCTTCGACCGGATGCTCAAGATCGCGGGCGGCAAATTCAAAAGTGGGCATTGCTTGCTCCTGGCGGAAACTGCCGGGCGCCAAAGGCCCATTCGCCTTGGCGCCCGTCGAGAAAGCATAGCTTGTCGGCCGCGCATGGAACGCGGTGGCGCGGTTATAACGAAAGTGCGACTAACACCACCTACGCCCTGAAGCTTTTGGCCTGCTGGTACATACCGCTCAGGCGGCTCCCAGGTCACCGAATAATCTGCTGCGGAAGGTCACCTCGCCCGCATCGACTCCGAGCACATCGACCAAGAGGGCGACGAGCTGTTCCCATACGGCCGCGCTGCGTTGATCGAACGCGAGTTGCGAGTCGTTGCAAATCTGCACGTAGTTGGACGACAGCACGCTACGGCACAGGTCCTTGACCGTCGTCATCCGTTTCGGGAAACAGTTCCGCAGCGGCGCGCAGACGCTCAGAAGTTTCAGATACGTTTCGAATACCATCCACATTCCGAAGATGCCCAAGAGCGGCCAAAACCACCGAGCGCCGGGGATTTGCCAAATCTGCCAGTGCTCGACGGCCACGACGCCGGCGGAGATCAAAAAGCCGCATAGCCGGACGAGCTCCGAATAATCGAGCCCTCGGATTCGGTATGGGCAACGATCACGCAGCACCTGCCATTGAGCGCGGCGCGTTTCCCGGGGAAAGAGATCCTCCAGCTCATGACCTAGCTCAATCCGCTCGAGCGGCGTCCCGGTCGCACGATGAAGCGCCCCCCGGATTTCCCACCACAGATATCGGTTCAGCCGCAGATCGTATCGCCCCACGTCGCAAAGTTGCAGTTTCTGCAAGATCATTTCATAAACATCGCCGACGACGATGTCGCCGCCCCGTGCAAGCTGGACGAGATCGTCCTGCGGCACGTGGATATGAAACGCCCGCTCAATGCGGAATTTGACGTCGAGAAGATCGAGTCCCACGGTGGTTGGTCACTCCGTGTGCGCGTGCCCTGCTTCGAGTTGAAGCGATCGTAATGTGCCGCGTCAAGTGGCCGTTGACGCCGTGTATTTGGGCTGGGGTCAATGGTACAATGAGAATCGAACTTCCATGACCCAGCAGTTTCAGTTCAACTTGCGTCGGTTGTTTGGTATCTTTGTGCTGCTATCCGTTGCGGCGACTTGCGCCGCGAACGTGTACCGCCGCGAGAATGGCTGGGCGATTCTGTCGATAGCGGTTATGTTCAGCGCGTGCGGCGGCGCCTGCGGTCTGCTCTTTGGGAGGGATCCGCGACTGGGACTAACCATCGGCATTGCGATTGGCGCCGCAGTGGTATTATTGCCGGTTGCTGCGTTGCTGGCGTTTGCCCTCCTTGTGAGCGAGTGATGCCCCGCCAAGGTAAGAAGAACGCATGAGCAAGGAAGAGCATTTGGAAGCAGGCTCATCCTCAGTTTGCCTGGGCCCGAGGATTGGGAAAGATTGGTGCGGGAGCCATGACAACCGAGCTGGGAATTTCCTTGCCAACGGGCAAGGGATTCATCTATATTGATGGGACAGCATCCGCCTGCCTTGCACGGCGGCTTGCCGCGACCCCCAAATTGCCCGCCGCAACAAACGTGGCGGCGGGTCCTGCCTGAAAACTCGCACCAGCTTACGGTGAAAGCATGGTCTGTTCGTCCGCCGGCCTGAAGGGTCGGGATTGGTTGATCCGCGTCGCAGGGGCCGGCCACAAGGTCCGGGGCTACCTGGCCGTGGCGTTGATTGCTCTGTCGGCCTTGGCTGCCCGGGCCGATGACGCGCCGGCCAAGGTGAGTTACTACAAGCAGATCCGGCCGGTCTTTCAAGAACATTGCCAGGGCTGCCACCAGCCGGCCAAGCGGTCGGGCGGGTTCGATATGACCAGCGTCGCCCTCATGCAAAAAGGGGGCGACAGCGAAGAGCCGGCCTTCGTGGCCGCCAAGCCGGACGAGAGCTTTTTGATCAGCCAGATCGTGCCCGACGGCGAGACGCCGCCGCTCATGCCCAAAGGCAAAGAGCCGCTGCCGTCCGAGACGATCGACCTTATTAAGCGGTGGGTCGCCGAAGGGGCGAGCGACGACACGCCCGCCGCGGCCGAAGGCGCGGTTGACATGGAACATCCGCCGGTCTACCGTCAGACGCCGGTGATCACTTCGCTCGAGTTTTCGTTCGACGGCTCGCTGCTGGCCGTGTCGGGCTATCACGAAGTGCTGCTGCACCAGGCCGACGGCGGGGCGGTGGTGGCGCGGCTGGTGGGCATGTCGGAGCGGATTGAGTCAGCCACGTTCTCGCCCGACGGCAAGCGGCTGGCAGTCACCGGCGGCTCGCCCGGTAGGTTTGGCGAAGTGCAAATCTGGGATGTCGCCGAGCGGAAGCTGCTGCTGTCGGTGCCGGTCACTTACGACACGGTCTATGGCGCCAGTTGGTCGTCGGACGGCACGAAGGTGGCCTTTGGCTGCGGCGACAACACGTTGCGGGCGATTGACGCCGCCACCGGCAAGCAGGTGCTCTATCAAGGGGCGCACAGCGACTGGGTGCTCGACACGGCGTTTTCGACCGACAACTCGCACGTGGTTTCGGTCAGCCGCGACGGCTCGATGAAGCTGACCGACGTGGCCACGCAGCGGTTCGAAGACAACATTACCAGCATCACGCCGGGGGCGCTCAAGGGCGGTTTGATAGTGGTCCGCCGCAACGCCAAGAGCGACGAGCTGCTGATCGGCGGGGCCGACGGCGTGCCAAAAATCTATAAGATGTATCGCACGCAAGCCCGGCAGATCGGCGACGATTTCAATCGCATCACGCGGTTCAATGCCGAGGCGGTGCCCGGCCGCGTCTTCGCCGCCGAGTACAGCCCCGACGGCACGAAGGTGGCCGTGGGCAGCAGCAGCGACGGCCGCGGCGAGGTGCGCATCCTGAACGAGGCCGACGGCAAGACGGTGCGGAAATTCGCGGACCAATATGGGGCGGTCTATTCGATCGCCTATCGTCCCGACGGCAAGGTGTTGGCCGTGGCGGGTTTTGACGGCAAAGTGAGGTTGTTCGATCCCGACAGCGGGACGTTGCTGAAAGAGTTTGTGCCCGTGCCGTTGACCACCGAGGTGGCGGCCAAGTAGGTCAGGCTTTCTAGCCTGACGGCTGTGGTGGGGAGTTGCCTGGTCGGCTTCGAGATGCGATATGGATAGTGCCTTCGGAAAGGTCTGTAGGGAACGGACTCCGTGCCGTTCCGTGAGGGGCGGCGCGACGTCGTCCCGACCTTTGGCGGAGCACCGTGGAGGGGCGGAACGAGGCCGATCGCCGGTGCACGGAACGGCACGGAGTCCGTTCCCTACAGACGTCGAACGAAATAATAACCAAATTTGACTGTCGGTCCACGGAACGCCACAGAGGGCGTTCCCTACAGATTGTCCAAGGACTCAAAGATGAAACAGATCGCATCGCTCCTGCTGATCGCCACTCTTTCCGCTCCCGCCCCAGCCGAAGAAGCCGCGGGCCGCAAGCCCGAACAATTGCCCGAGGGACGGGCGCTGGTGCGGATCGAGGCGCTGCCGGCGTCGGTCGAGTTGAAGCATCCCTACGACTATCGCCAACTGCTGATCACGGGCGAGTTGAACACCGGTGAGCGGGTTGACGTCACTCGGCTAGCCCAGCCGCTGGCACCCGAGGCATTGGTCAGTCTTTCACCGACAGGTATTGTGCGCCCCAAGGCCGACGGCAGCGGCGAAATTCGCTTCGAGCTGGCCGGGCAAAGCATAGCCATTCCGGTCAAGGTAAGCGGCCAGCAGGATGCCCATCCAATCAGTTTTGTCCGCGACGTGCAGCCAGCGCTCTCGAAGCTGGGCTGCAATGCCGGCACCTGCCATGGCTCGGCCCAGGGCAAGAACGGTTTTAAGCTCTCGTTGCGAGGATACGATCCGCTGTTCGATCATCGCGCCCTGACCGACGACCTGGCCGGCCGGCGGTTCAACCGGGCCGCCCCCGATCAGAGCCTGATGCTGCTCAAACCGTCGGGCGTGGTGCCGCACGTGGGCGGCGTGCTGATGCATCGCGGCGAACCGTATTACGAGCTGTTGCGGGCCTGGATCGCCGACGGCGTCAAGCTCGATCTCGAAAGCCCGCGCGTCACCAGCATCGAAGTGTTTCCCAAAAACCCCGTTGTGCCGTTGCCGGGCATGCGGCAACAGATGGCCGTGCTGGCCACCTACAGCGATGGGCAGGTGCGCGATGTCACCGCCGAGGCCTTTATCGAGAGCAGTTCGAGTGAAAAGGTCGAAATCGACAAGCATGGGCTGGCCACCGCGGCCCGCCGCGGCGAAGCCGCCATGCTCGCCCGCTACGAAGGCGCCTACGCCGCCACCACGGTAGTTGTGATGGGCGACCGCAGCGGCTTCGCTTGGCGCGAGACCCCCGTCAACAACCACATCGATGAGCTGGTCTATAACAAGCTGAAGCAGGTCAAGATTCTGCCTAGCGAATTGTCGGACGACGCCGAGTTTCTGCGCCGCCTCTACCTGGACACGGTTGGCGTGCCGCCCACGGTCGACCAGGTCAAGGCGTTTCTGGTCGACACGCGCGACACGAGGCTCAAGCGCGACGAGTTGATCGACCGACTGGTGGGCAGCCCCGACTATGTCGAAAACTGGACCAATAAATGGGCCGACCTGCTGCAGGTCAATCGCAAGTTTCTGGGCGAAGAGGGCGCCTGGGCGTTTCGCAATTGGATTCGGCAAGCCGTGTCGAGCAACATGCCGTACGACCGGTTTGTCTACACCGTTTTGACCGCCAGCGGCTCGACGCTCGACAACCCGCCCGCCGCCTACTACAAGGTGCTGCGCGATCCGGGCGATACGATGGAGAACACCACGCAATTGTTCCTGGCGGTGCGGTTCAACTGCAACAAGTGCCACGATCATCCCTTCGAGCGTTGGACGCAGGACCAGTACTACCACCTGGCGGCTTATTTCGCCCAGGTCGGTCGCAAGCCCGCGCCCGAGTTCGCGGGCCGCAACATCGGCGGTACCGCAGTCGAGCAGCCGTTGCCGCTCGTGGAAGTGGTCTACGATAAAAACGGTGGGGACGTGAATCACGTCCGCACCGGACAAGTCGCCGCGCCAAAGTTTCCTTACAGCTATCCTGGCCAAGCCTCGGGCGAAGCCTCTCGCCGCGAAGAGCTGGCCCGTTGGATAACCGCCAAAGAGAATCCGTATTTTGCCAAAAGCTACGTCAACCGCGTGTGGGGCTATTTGCTGGGCGCCGGCATCATCGAGCCGCTTGACGACATCCGCGCCGGCAATCCGCCCACCAACCCCGAGCTGCTCGATTGGCTGACCACGCAGTTCATCGAGAGTGGGTTTGACGTGCAGCAACTTTTCCGGACCATTCTCAAGTCGCGCGTCTATCAGCACTCGATCACCACGAACGAGTGGAACCAGGACGACGAGATCAACTATTCGCACGCACTGGCCAGGCGATTGACGGCCGAGACGCTCTACGACGCCGTGCACCGCGCCACCGGCAGCCAGATTCAACTGCCGGGCGTGCCGGCCAATTTTCTGGCCACGCAACTGCCCGACAGCGGCATTCAGACGGAAGACGGCTTTCTCAATCTGTTTGGCAAGCCGCCGCGCGAGAGCGCCTGCGAGTGCGAGCGGAGCACCGGCGTCATGCTGGGCCAGGCGCTGAACCTGGTGAATGGGCCGACCATCGCCCGGGCGATCGCCGATCCGAACAACCGCATCGCCAAGACGGTTGCCGCCGAGAAGGACGACACCAAAGTGATCGAAGAGATCTTTCTGTCGATCCTCTGCCGCCGGGCGACCGAGGCCGAAGTGAAGGCGGCCCTGGAGACCATTCAGGCGGAGAAGGCAGAGCACGAGAAACATGCCGCCGAGCTGGCCGCCTACGAGCGTGACGTGCTGCCCAAACGGCAAGCCGAATGGGAGCAAAACCAATCGCCGGCGGTCTGGACCGTGCTCGATGCGGCCACGCTTGCTTCGGCCGGGGGAGCGACCTTGACTAAGCAGCCCGACAGTTCGGTGCTGGTCAGCGGCAATGCCCCGGCGACCGACACGTATACCGTAACCGCCACCACTCCGTTGGCAGGCATTACGGGCGTGCGGATCGAAGTGTTGCCCGATGACAGCCTGCCGGCCAAAGGTCCCGGCCGGGCCGATAACGGCAATTTTGTCTTGAACGAAGTGAAGCTGACGGCGGCCCCGATGGGTGACGCGGCGAAGCCGGTGGCGTTGAAAGACGGCCAGTCAGACTTTGCACAAGACGGCTTCCCGGCTTCGCTAGCGATTGATGGCAACGAGCAGGGATCGAGTGGTTGGGCCGTCATGCCCAAGTTCGCTGAAACGCACACCGCGATTTTCGAGACGGCGGCCGACGTGGGCGCCACCGGTGGCACGACGTTGACATTCACCTTGCCGCAGCAATTTGGCAGCAAGCACACGATCGGGCGGTTTCGGATTTCGGTCACCACGTCAAAGCGGCCCTTGCGTTTGCAAGGCCCGCCGGCCCCTATCGCGGCGATTTTGGCCGTCGCTCCCGAAGCACGCACTGCGGAGCAGAAGGCCGAGTTGGCGAAGCATTACCGCGCGATTGACGCCGAACTACAGCACCTGCAAGCGCTGGCGGCCGAGGCGAGCAAGCAGCCTGACGCCTATCGGTTGCTCGGAGCGCAAGATGTGGCCTGGGCGCTTTTGAATAGCCCGGCGTTTCTGTTCAATCGCTAGTGCGCAGCCAGCGATGAATTGAGCGATGGACGATGTGCGAGGGTGCCACGGCATCCGTCGCAGCGCGAGTGACGTCGCCATCCCTAATCGGTTTTGACCTTCAAATCGGCATGTGGGCCAGCCGCCCTCGGCTGGTTCCGCGACGCCGACTGGCGTCGGCGACACAGCCGAGGGCGGCTGTGCCACATGGCGTTTCCCAGAATTGCCGATGTTGAAGGTCGAAACCGATCAGCCGCGGTTCGCTGTGACGGACGCCGTGCGGAATGGCTCTTCGGCCGGGATTAGCACGGCGTCCGCCGCGGCGAATTGCATCGCACGTCGGCGCCGATACCCAGCGCGCCGCGTCGGATGCCGTGGCACCCTCGCTTTTCGTCTCGCCGACGCTATCGGTCAATCGCTAGGCGAGAGAACAAGCCGCATATTATCTTAGAGGTCTATGGCCGCCGATGACCTCTCACCGCCGCCCCGCATCCGTCCCTGGCAGTGGTTCGTGCTGGCCGCGGCCGCGCCGATTGCCATCACGGCCGGCAAGTTGAATCTCGACCTTTGGCACGACGAGATTTACACCGTCATTTTTTTCGTGGCCCAGGGGCCCCGATTCATCGTCACCGATTACTCGCTGGCCAATAATCACCCATTCTATTCGTTGCTGCTCTGGCCGTTTTATTGCCTGTCGGATAGCAATCTGGTGCTGCGATTGCCGTCGCTGATTTTCACGGCTGCCACGCTGGCGTTTGTGTTTCGATTGGCCCACCGGCGAATGGGCTTGATGGGCGCTGTGACGGCGACCGCCGTGCTGGGGCTCAACCAAATGTTCTTGATCCATACGATTCAGGTGCGTGGCTACGGCCTGTCGATGTGCTTGACGGCCTGGCTGGCCGATCTGGCCCTGGCCCCGCGCGACGCCCCGGCCTGGCGGCGACTGGCGGCCATTGCTCTGGCCGGCGCCGCGTTTCTTTATGTGATGCCCACGAACCTGTTGTTTTTTGTTCCGCTGGCGGTCGTGGCCACGACCGACCGTTGGCTGCAAGTTCCGAAGCAGTTTGCCACGCTGGCGCTCGAAGTGGGCGCTTGGACCGCGGCCGGTGTGCTCGCCCTGCTCGCATATCTGCCGATTGCCGGCCAGATCGCCGAGGTAGGCCGGCACGCTTCGCCCGGCTCTTGGGGCAATGTGGCCAACCTGATTAAGAACTTTCTCTCGCCGGCTTTGCACGACGTCTGGTGGTTGCCGCCACTGGCGGCGATCGGCGCTTGCTGCTGGGCTTTTCGCCGTCGATCGCCCGAGGCGCGCCAGCCCGCCACCGTGCCGATGTTGGTGGCCGCAGTCTTTTGCGGAGCATTCTTGTTGAGCGGCGCGCTCCGCATTAGCCCGTTCGAGCGTAACTATTGCCCACTGTTGCCGCTCTTGGCATTGCTGGCGGGCTGGTCGCTGGCCGAACTGACCACCGCGCTATTGGGGAGTTGGCCTGCCCTGGGCGAAGAACTGGTCGCGGTCGCCGGATGCGTGCTGTTAGGCCTGGCGATCGCACCGGCGCTTTGGACCTATCCCAGCCGTCTTGACGAGCGGCGGCGAGAGGAGGCCGCAGATGGTCGGCGGGTTCAAGACGGCTACTATAACTACTACGCGGCCGACTATCGGCCGTCGCAAGTGGCCGCCTGGCTGGCCGACCAGCACATCGAGCAAAAGCCGTATGTGGTTTGCTATGCCAAAGAGGATCATCTCGACGTCGCGTACTACTTCGAGCGCATCGGGCTGCCGATCTATCATCGCGTGCCGCGGCATGCCTATGAGCGGCCGGTGGAAGTGTTCGCCGTCTTGCCCGCCGGCGGCACGTGGGAAAAAGTTGCCGAGCGTTGCCGTTTGACAGCCGACGAAGTGCGCCAGTTCGAGCACATTGGCGACTTCGGCTATCACCAGCTCTGCCGTTCGCGGCGACCGCTGCACGTGGGCTTGCCCGCAGATAACTTGTTGGGCGATTGACGGACTCCGGGTGCAGCAACGCGTCTGCGCCGCGAACCTCATAATACTCTGTAGGGAACGCACTCCGTGGCGTTCCGCGAGGGGCGGCGCGACGTCGATCCGCGGCACACGGAACATCGCAGAGGGCGTTCCCTACAGAGCTTCATTGCAAACCCGTTCCTACGCCCACTGACTCTTCAGGATCTACCTAGTATTGTCAGGCCCCACAACCCGTTCGGCGCATTGCCGCAAATAGTCGATGCTCTCGCGGGTCAGCCGTTCGGGGCCGGGCGAATAATCGAACACCTCCACCGAGACCCACCCGCGATAGTCGATCTCTCCCAATGCCGACAGGATCGGCTCGAAGGCCAGCTCGCCCATGCCCGGACCTTGGCGATTGGGATCATTGGCGTGAAAGTGAACCAGCCAGGGGGCGCAGCGGCGGATAATTTCGGGAATCGGCGTCGATTCGCTCGACATCGCCTTGCAATCGAGATGAAGCCGGCAATGCGCGGAGCCGATCATCTCGACCAGCCGCACGCCGTCGGCGGCCGTCAGCAAAAAGTTTCCTTCGGCCGGCCCCAACGGCTCGATTGCCAGGATGACATCCAGGTCTTCCAGCACGGGCATCGCCGCCTGAAAAACTTCGGCGGCGTAGTGCATGCCTTGCTCGTGGCTGACGCCGGGCAGCAGATTGCGCTGCAACGGCGAGCCAAACACCATCAGCGTTCCGCCCAGGTCGTGGCAGAGCCGGGCAAGCTCGGCGACATAGTCGCTCGTCGCCCGGCGAACGCTGGCGTCGGGGCTGGTGACGTAAAAACCTTCGGTCTTGGCCAGCAGCCAATGCAACCCGATCACGCTCAAGCCCGCCGCTTCGGCCTGCCGCCGAACTTCGGTCCGCCGTGCCGGCGAGATTTGCCGGGCGTCGGGGTGAATGGTAAAGGGCGCAATCTCGATGCCGGCGTAGCCGCAGTCGCGGGCAAACCCGAATGCCTCGTCAAATGGCCAGTCGCCGAACGTCTCGTTGCAAATCGCGAATTTCATGCAGGGTAGCATAGCGGGATCGGCAGCCGCCGCAAATGTGCCAGGATCGGTCCGGCCGCTTGCCGTCAATGACTAACCGCTTGCCCGAAAAGCTCTTACACTTATTTCTGAGAGCGGTTTTAGCATTGTCGCAGGTCTCCGCCCCATGTATATTGGTGCCACATACCTGATTTGCCCGTCACACTCCCCGCATTCGCCAGACTTTGCCAGGTTCGCCATGCGATTTACGTTGATCGATCGCATCGTCGACCTGCAGCCCGGCACGCGAATTACGGCGGTCAAAAACCTGTCGCTGGCCGAAGAATACCTGGCCGATCATTTTCCGGGTTTCCCCGTGCTGCCTGGTGTTTTCATGCTCGAAGCAATGACCCAGGCCGCGGCTTGGCTGCTGCGTGTGAGCGACGATTTCGCCCACAGCATGGTCGTGCTTAAAGAAGCTCGCAACGTGAAATACAACCAATTCGTCGAACCGGGCCAAACGCTGACCGTCACCGCCGAGGCTCTTGAAGCACCGTCGGGGCACTCAGCCGGGCAAGAGGTGCCCTTCAAGGCGGCTGGCATGGTCGGGGGCGAGCAAGCCGTGTCGGCCCGGCTGGTGTTGTCGCGCTATAACCTGGCCGACACCGATCCGTCGCGTGACCTGACCGACCAGATCATCAAGCACAAGATGCGCGAATTGTTGGCGCTGTTGCATCGGCCCCCCGTGAGCGCGAACCGCGCGTAAGCATGCGACTCGAAGGCAAAACAGCGTTGGTGACCGGCGGCAGCCGCGGCATTGGCCGGGCCTGCGTCATGGCCTTGGCCGCCGAGGGCGCGGCCGTGGCCTTTGTCTACCACAGCAAGCAGACCGCGGCCGAGGAGTTGGCGGCCCAGCAGCAAGCCGCCGGCCGCAATGTGCGGGCCTTGCAGGCCGATGTGCGCGACGCCGCCCGGGCCGAGCAGCTTGTCGAAACGCTGGTCGGCGAGTGGCAGAAGCTCGACATTCTGGTAAACTCGGCAGGCATCATTCGCGACGGACTGTTCGCCATGATGGCCCCCGACGAGTGGCGCGACGTGGTCGAGACCAATCTCGGCGGCACGTATAACTATTGCCGGGCGGTCGTGCGGCCCATGATGTCGGCCCGCCGCGGAACAATTATCAATATCTCGAGCGTGGCTGCCGAGTTCGGCGCACGCGGGCAGGTAAATTACGCTGCCAGTAAGGGGGGCATCGATGGCATGACGCGGTGCCTGGCCAAGGAGCTGGCGGCGCGCAATATTCGCGTCAACGCCGTCTCGCCCGGCATGATCGAGACCGACATGAGCGAGGCGGTCCGCAACCTGGCCGGCGACCGCATCAAGGAAATCATTCCACTCAGGCGGGTGGGCCGGCCGGAAGAGATCGCCGCCGTGGTGGCCTTTTTGGCCAGCGACGACGCCAGTTACCTAACCGGTCAGGTGCTGCGGGTCGACGGCGGGCTAAGTCTGGGCGGATACTAGTGTGACCGGGAGAAACATTGAGAACATTGGCGATTTAGAATATTAGGTTCGCAGGAGACCGTTACGATGCCGAGCAAGCAAGAGATTTTCGAGAAGATCCGCACCTGCCTCGTCGAGGCGCTGGGGGTCGACGAAGACGAGGTTACGCCCGAAGCCACCTTGGTGGGCGACCTGGGAGCCGAGTCGATCGACTTTTTAGATATCGTGTTCCGCCTCGAGAAGTCGTTCAACATCAAGGTGCCCCGCGGCGAGCTGTTTCCTGAAGACATTTTGACCAACAGCGAATACGTGCGCGACGGCAAGGTCACGCCCGACGGTTTGAAGCAGTTGCGCGAGCGGATGCCTTTCGCCGATCTGGACGCATTTTCGGCGAATCCCAACGTCAAGGACTTTGGCAACCTGCTGACCGTGCAAGACATGGTCCGCTACGTCGAGAGCAAAGTCGGGGTCGCCGCCTGATGCGTTGGATTTGGATCGACAAATTCATCGAGTTCGAAAGCGGTAAGCAGGCGACGGCCATCAAGAACGTCAGCCTGGCCGAGGAACATCTGCACGACCACTTTCCCGGCTATCCGGTGATGCCGGCCAGCTTGATCCTCGAAGGGTTGGCCCAGACCGGCGGGCTGCTGGTGGGCGAGCACAGCCGCTTTGAAGAAAAGGTGATTTTGGCCAAGGTCTCGAAGGTGGTGTTTCATTTTTTGGCCGTGCCTGGCGACACGCTGCGATACACCGCGGTGATCGGCTCGATCACCGAAGGCGGCGCGCGGGTATCGGCTACCAGCCATGTGGGCGACCGCCTGCAAGGCGAGGCCGAAATCATGTTCGCCCATCTCGACGATACAGGCCGGGCAAAGACATTGTTCGAACCCAAAAACTTTGTATTCACGATGAAGCTGCTCGGCGTGTTCGACGTGGGCCGGGCCAGCGACGGCGGAAAACTGATCGAACCGCCGGGGCTGGCGGCGCTGCGAGCCGAAGCCGGACTCGAGAGGGTTCAGGGTTCAGGGTTCAGGGTTCAGGACGCGCAAGCGGAGCAGAGGGTTCAGGGTTCAGGGTTCAGGGTTCAGGACGCGCAAGCGTCAACGACCGACCCCCCGAGGTCTTGAACCCCGCGTTTATGTGGCGCCCCACAAGCGACGACGCATACACTACGAGGCTTCCATGATGCACAAGCGAGAACGCATGCACGAAAATGCTGAACCCTGAACCCTGAAGCCTCCCGCGAACCCTGAAGCCTCACCTCGACCCTCAACCCTGAACGCTAATATGCGACGTCGCGTGGTAGTTACCGGAATGGGATGCGTGACCCCGCTGGGTCACGACGTCGAAACGCTCTGGAAGCGGCTCCTGGGCGGCGAGTCGGGCATCGGCCGCACCACACTGTTTGACGCCAGCAATTTTCCCACCCAGATTTCGGCGGAAGTCCGCGACTGGGATGTGTCGAAGGTCGGTGAAGATCCCGAAAAGTGGAAGTATCGCGGGCGGCATACGCGGTTTGCCGTGGGCGCTGCCAAACAGGCCGTGGCAGATGCCGGGCTGTCTGACGCCCGGCTCGATCCCACCCGCTTCGGCGTCTATTTGGGTTGCGGCGAAGGCCAGCAAGACTTCGACCGCTTCACCCAGATGATGATCGCCGCGCTCGACGGCGACCAGCTCAACATCGCCAAGTTTACCAAGATCGGCATGGAGATTCTCCATCCGCTCTCCGAGCTGGAGCAAGAGCCGAACATGCCCGCCGGGCACTTGGCCAGTCTCTTCAACGCCCAGGGACCAAACGTCAATTGCCTCACCGCCTGCGCGGCCAGCAGTCAGGCGGTGGGCGAGGCGGTCGAGATGATCCGCCGCGGCGACGCCGACGTGATGCTCTCGGGCGGAACGCATAGCATGATCCACCCCTTCGGCGTCACCGGCTTCAACTTGCTCACGGCCCTATCGACGCACAACGAAGAACCGACCAAGGCCTCGCGCCCGTTCGACAAGAATCGCGACGGTTTTGTGCTAGGCGAGGGTTCGGGCATGCTCGTCCTGGAAGATCTCGAGTTTGCGAAAGCTCGTGGCGCGCAGATCTACGGCGAAGTGACCGGCTTTGGCTCGACCGCCGACGCCTTCCGCATCACCGACACGCATCCGGAGGGCCGCGGGGCCGCCAGTTGCCTGCGAATGGCGATGGCCGACGCGGGCGTGAATGTGGACGACGTCGATTACATCAACGCCCACGGCACCAGCACCGACGTGAACGACCGCGTCGAGACGTTGGCCATCAAGCGGGTGTTTGGCGAACGGGCCTATCGCATACCCGTCTCGAGCACCAAGAGCATGATGGGGCATCTGATCGCGGCGGCGGGCGCCACGGAGCTGATCGTGTGTCTATTGGCGATTCGCGAAAATGTATTGCCGCCGACGATCAACTACGAAACGCCCGACCCCGATTGCGATCTCGATTACGTGCCCAACACGGCGCGCGAAGCGAAGTGCGACACCGCCGTGAGCAACAGTTTTGGCTTTGGCGGGCAGAATATTACGCTGGTGGCGTCGCGATTCAAGTAGGTCAGGCTTTCCAGCCTGACGGAATGTCGCGCTGCGTCTTGTTAGCGCACGGGTTGCGGGATGGAATGACGCGCGAGGGTGCCATGGCATCCGTCGCAGCGCGAGTGAGTCGCCCTACGCGCAGGCGCGGTTCGCTGCGACGGACGCCGTGCCGATCTGCTCGTCGCCCGACATCACACGGCGTCCGCCGCGGCGATATGAGCCGCACGTCGGGTCAGACCAACCGCGCTGCGGCGGATGCCGTGGCACCCATGGAGGATGTCCGGCGACCCTCGTAACGCAATACGTTTAGGCACCACTTTGAGACATGCTTCGCCGACTTTTAGTGCTTGCGACGGTTGCCGCAGCTACGCTCGCGCTGGCCGCCGGCGTTTGGTGGTTCAGGGGCGGTGGCGCCGTTGGAACTCAACTGGCAGCCTATCGAATCGGTCAGGCGGCGGATTACAGAAAGGCGGCCCGCGAAATCGCCCAGCTCGAGCGCCAGTCCGACCGCGACCGGGTGTTACGCGAGTTGGCCGCCGGTTGGGGCACAGGCAATTCGCGGTTCGACTATTATCTGGCGCGTCGCGTATCCGATCCGCAAGCCGGCGAGGCGTTGCGGCGAGCGTTCTCACTCGAACTTTCCTGGCGACCGCAACTCTTGCCCCGCTGGGCGCATTACTGGAGCTGGCGCGTCAAGCAGCCGCCCGCCGACGAGATCGGCTCGATCTCCGAATATCTCGATACCTTGGCGACGGCCGAACCTCCTCGCCGCCTGACCTGGCGCGAGGTGCTCAACCTGCAGGCCGTGTTCACCCTGACCGATCGAACAGAGCTGGCCAAACGGCTCGCCCCCGACAACTGGCTCGGCAGGTATCGAGATTGGTCCGCAGGGGAGACTAAAAAGGTAGAAGTCGAGCGCCCCGATGCTCCGTTTCCTGATTGGAAGGGTGGGTTGTCTAAATAAATAATCGATGCGACTTCAAGATCTTGTAGCGGCGGCCTTGGCAACTGCCCGATCGATCTTCTTGATCTCCGCGGCAGTCGCGGAGCGCTTAGCTTGTTCGATCCTTCGGAGCGTATCTGCTGAAAGCCCCGCCAAGCTCGCCAGCTCCGCCTGGCTCAGGGATTGAGCACGCCGCTGGCGAATGATTTTGCGCGCAAGAATAACGCGCATCGCTTCGCGCGCGGGGTAGTTTCCACGCGCATTTACGGGCGGCATTTCGGGCTCAGCCGCGTCGCCGGCCAGACGCAGATATTCAGCTTCGGGTAGGATGACAAAGCGCTCGCCGGCGAGTGTCAGTGTTTGCACTCCCATGTTAGTCCCCATAAAAACCATCGCGGTGTCCGACTTTCTCGACGATAACTTCGTCCTCGTTGGACTTTTCGGCTTTTTCCGCCGCGCGCTCGACACGGAACTGCAGGCGATAATCTCCGGTTCGGAGCCGATAATGCCCTGTCAACGCTCCAGTTAGTCGCTTGACGCCACTGACCTCGGGCCATTTTTCGAGTCGCTCGATCAGCGCGTCAATACGCGGATGAATCGCATTTGGCAACTCAGCAATCTGCAAGGCCGCCGCAGGCGATATCGTGACAACGGCCATAACCAAGTATCCCGTGAATTGGCTCAGCCGTCAATGAACCGTAAGCTCCGGGTCGATCTTAGCAGCGTTGTGAAATCACAAAATCAAAACGAGACGCCGGCCGCTGTTTCACCCCCCGCGGCCGGCGCCTCGCATGAATGGTTGATCTCACGCAATCCCCAGGCTACGGGCCGATGCCGCGCGGCTCGGGCGCTAAGAAGTCGCGCGGACCGCGATTGGTGTAGTACGGATACGTGATCTGCGCCGCTGGCGGCCCGCCTCCGTAGGGCCCCATCGCGCCATCGGCCGCGGCGCCGTGGTGCTTTTTGAACCAGCCTCCGCATTTGTGGAACCAACCACAGGACTGACCACACTTTGGGCAGCGCTTGGAATGCAACAAGCCGCAGTTCTTGAACAGTCCGTTGTGGCACGGGTCGCCGTGGCCGCAACGGCCGTTCCAACAGCAGCCGCTGCTCAGTCCGGTTGCCGCCAGCAGCAACGCCGCAAACAAGGCGCGCTTCATCGTTCGGGTTC